>CALDSK010000325.1 GCA_937911865.1 uncultured Synechococcus sp. | reverse complement strand
CTCGCACGTGGTCAGATGGTTGCCTAGAGCTAGCTAGATCAGATGAGTTCTGTACGCAAGCGCTTGTTCCCGGATGGCGAGTACGGCTAGAAGCAGAAGTGACTGGCGGAATTCGGACCTTCACCTATCGTACGGATAGTACGGGTACTCAGATTCGTTTTGAGTAGAAGAAAGCCTAACGTGCCGATTAACCAGCCGTCTGGGTCAATCGGCACGGGCTACGAAATTTGAAACTCACAGGTATTAACGAAGAGATTTCTTTCAACAGACGGACTGCTAAGAGCGAGCTTTCAAACAGCCAGGGTCTATATCAAGCGTCCACCTTCATCCAACAAAGTAGCGGTTGCCGTCTTAATCTCTTCCGAGGACGCTTTTACAACTAGCCTGTACTTTGCAGGGGCTTGATCCAAAGCAGCACCCGCAAAGAAAGAAGACAGCCCGCCAGCACCACCCCCCAAAGCTAGCCCAGCTAATACGGTTACCGTAAACAGCGGTACCGCGTTGTTGTAGATAGAAGAAAAGTTAGGGATATTTTGAGCCACACCGATAATAGCAGCACCGACAATAGCACCGATTAATCCACCCAGGCCAGCCGCTTTTAGCCCGCCGACTGACGGCATCCGCTTTTTAGGAACTGTGTCGGGTTTTGGCATAACGCGCGACATTGCGGCGGATGGAAGTGCCTTCTCCTGTAATTTTTCTTGCGCCTGCTGCAAAGACTGCTCTGTATCAAAAGCAACCGTAATTTCTTGAACCGTTGATTGAACCATAGTATTCTCTTCTATAAATTTTCCTACATTCTAGAAGCTTGCTATATTCTAGAAGCTCTGCCTATCAAGCCCTGAATTTAGAAGGCTTTTAGAGGACTTTTACAGCAATCAGTTAAAGCCAAACGGTTAGCATCCTATCAACACAAGATCTATTCGCCTTCTGCCAATAGTTCGATCTGCCAATAGTTCGATAAACAGGTGAGATAAAGTTAACGCTATGTCAAACGACCTCTTACAATTGAGAGCTGAATATTTAGATCTAATCAATCGTCAGCTACCTGAGAAAGCGAAGCAGGTCAGAATGCCAGTACGCTTCAACCATTGCTTCGCCAGAATCGTATTAGATAATCTGTTTGGAGGCTGTTGGTACGATTTTTTGTCTAGAAAACAGCCCGCCTATAAGCAGTTAGAGGCTTCTCAACTAGAGCAGGCGATCGCGATCGCCCGTACTCTCGTAGAACAACCTCAGCAGGCTTTTGCTCTCAATCAAAACAGCCTTCGATGGCGAGGAAAGCTGAAATAAGAATCCATAAAAAAGACTAAAACCTTAGAAAGTCAGGTAAAAATGACACTTTCTTCCTTCTCTCTCCAAAGATATTTAGACGCTAGATCCATTGATAGAGATTTATATTTTCTTAATTTTTTATCACTATCAATCTGTTCGATCACACAAATGATAAGCCTACATAAACAAAGGACGTGCCTGCTGTGGGCGTTCTATCACGCGCAACGTGCGCCCTGAAGGCAGCCATTCTATGTAGCCTTTCTCTACAAAGTTAGCCAGCCAGCTGCCCATCGGCCATTCTCCCCAGCGCTCATAAAAGACTCTGGCGTTGTGCACGATGCTATCAAAGTTGTGAGTAGGTGGCACGCTGCTGGTATGCCACTGGTGATAGGCCACCGCGTCAGGGACCCAAATTAGCGGAACGCCCCTGGCTCGCGCTTTCCAGGCAAAATCAGTGTCTTCTGCACCGTAGCTAGGGTAGCAGTTGCTAAACCCCCCAAGCTGCTCAAACACCTGGCGCGTTAGCGCAAAAGAGAGCGACCAGAAAAGACCATAGTCAGATTCGTAAATGAGTGGCGCAATGGAATCGATGTCTCGCTTCGGATGGGGCTTGGACTGCGATCGCATCATGGCCTCTGTACCATCCACCGTCCAATCGACCGTAGCATCCTGATGCAGATAATTCACCTTGCCCATCGTGACCGATTCTGGCACCGCCTGACAGGCCCACTCATAGGCCGATACCATGCCTCTAGACGGAATGCAGTCTACATCTAAAAACAAGAGAATATCGCCGCTAGCCTTCCTAGCAGCAACATTTCGCGCCTGAGGGAGTGGTAGCGCAACATTGCTAATGTAGGTGTGGTGATGGCACGGAAAAGGCCAGCGTTTTTTCGCGTGAACAGAATCAGCCGCGGGCTCATTCATATGCACCACAATGCATTCATCTGGCATACGGCTAGAGCGAGCGAGTCCGGTCAACAGATTTTCTAAAAACTCACTGCGGTTTCGGGTCAGCGTTAAGACAGATAGCTTGGTCACATGAAAGAAAATATAAGGGTTTTAGTCTTAAAACATCCTCTAAGGAAAGAGAACAATCATCTGTCTAAGGCGTGAAATCTATTGCAGTCAGTCGCAGTCAGTCGCAGTCAGTCATTGAGGAATCGACATCAGGCCGATACCATTTGTCGCTGACGAATGTCTTCTAGCTTGGCATCAGGGATAGCGGCAATCAGCTGCTGTGTGTAGGGCTTTTCGGGCGAATTGTAAATTACTTCAGCGGGGCCAATCTCTTCAATGTGACCTTGGTTCATCACCATGATGCGATCGCTCACAAATTTCACGACGCTCAGGTCATGAGAGATGAAAATATAGGTCAAGTTAAAATCCTGTTGCAGATCTTTTAGCAGGTTTAGCACCTGCGCCTGCACAGAGACGTCTAGCGCCGAGACGGACTCATCACAGATAATAAACTTGGGCTCGCAGGCTAACGTTCTCGCAATGCAAATCCGCTGCCGCTGTCCGCCCGAGAACTCAAACGGCATTCGGTTCATCACGGTCGCATCGAGCCCGACTCGCTCTAATAGGTCTGCTACGCGCGATCGCCGTTGAGACTCATCACCGCCCAACCCATGGATTCTCATAGGCTCCATAATCGCTGAACCAATCGTTTGACGAGCATCTAGCGAACCGTATGGATTTTGAAAGATAATCTGCATCTCTCGCCGTAGCTTTCGCATGTCCTGGCTGCCCAAATCCAAAACAGAATTGCCACTAAAGTGAACAGAGCCTGAGGTGGGTTCAATAAGCCTTAATAAACAGCGGCTGAGCGTGGATTTTCCACAGCCTGACTCGCCGACCAAACCCAGGGTTTCGCCCGGAAAGACATCGAAACTGACACTGTCTACGGCTCGAAATTCTGTTTTCTTCCCCAAGAAGCCATGCCGCACCGGAAAAGCCTTGGTTAAGTTTTTGACGGTGAGCAGCGGCTGTTGCTGCATCAAGGCAATACGATGCGCTTCTACCTCTGAGGAATCGACTTCAGCTAATAGTTCATCCCTTTGCTCTTTTGTTCGCACCGTAGCGACTAAATACTGATTGTCGCTATCGTCATCATCATTCACTTCCATAAAATCACTGACTGTAGGCAGTCGCCGCAGCTGCTTGTGCGGACGGGGGCGGCAGTTTAAGAGGCCCTGCGTATAAGGGTGCTGCGGATCGGCAAAGAGATCGTACACAGGTGCGATTTCAACCAGATCACCTTTGTACATCACAGCAACGCGATCGGCTATTTGTGAGACCACGCCCATATCATGCGTAATGAACAGAATGGCCGTGCCTCTGCTGGATTGCAAATCTCTTAGCAAGTCGAGAATCGTAGACTGAATGGTGACATCTAAAGCGGTTGTCGGCTCGTCGGCAATGAGAACAGCTGGGTTGCCAGCCAGGGCGATCGCAATCATCACTCGCTGCTGCTGTCCGCCCGAGAGCTGATGAGGATAGCGACCCAGTACCTGCTTGGGCTCAGGCAGCTTTACCTCTTCAAAAAGAGCAATTGCCCGCGCTTCAATCTCTCGGCTGTCCAAATCCTGGTGTAGCTTGAGCGCCTCCATCAGCTGATCGCCGCAGGTATACACAGGGTTTAGTGAGGTGAGCGGCTCTTGAAAAATCATTGAAATGAGTCTACCTCGATACTTTCGGCGCTCTTCAAGCGAAAGTGAGAGTAAGTCAACCGGCTGCGCACCCGGTGAATTAGACGCTACACCTGGATCGCGAAACCATATCTCACCAAAAACATCTGCGTTGTCTTCTAGCAAGCCGATCAGCGCTAGAGAGGTAACAGACTTACCCGAGCCCGATTCACCAACCAGGCCAAGCGTTTGCGCTGGGTCAATAGTAAAAGAGACTGACTTCACCGCTGTAATCGCACCCTTCTTTGTAGAGAAGGCTATAGAGAGATTGCGCACGTCGAGGATGGGTGAAGTCATGATAGATGAAGTCATGTTGGGGCCTGCGAACGATTAGAAGCGATGTATAGAAGCGGTTGAGCGGCATTAGAACAAACAATACCCTATAAAAGAAAATCAACTGTAGCGGTTTGAACGAAAAAGTCTCACCGTATCGGCAAAAACTGCGCAATATACGGAAAAATCCGACTTTAGGCATACGTAGGAAAAGATACACAAAAGGATAGATTTTGTGAGTGAGAATACTTTAAGAGAAGTTAACTGTATCCAGGTACTCATTTTGTAGAGACAGCTTCAACTAGCGTTTTATCATCCCCGTTACGGATGTTAGGAGTGAGAGAGTCTTATGCGCCCCCATGCCTTTTCGAGACAGCGTTTTTCGACAAGAGGAAGCGTAAGACGGCGCTTTCGGCGAATTGTTCTTGCACTGATGGGGATAGCACTAGCCGTTGTTTTAGCGAACTGTGGCGGTACATCGTCAGAATCACCGGTTGCGGAAGGCCCCGCAGCGCCCGCAGATGCCTTGGTCTTCGGTGCTGTCGGTCAGCCGGTCAATCTCCGACCAGGAGACATTACAGACGGAAACTCTCTATACGTTCAGCAGCAAATTTACAACTATTTACTCGGAAACGAGCCAGGAACAACCGAGCTAGCGCCCGAACTAGCAACAGATTGGAGCCCTTCTGAAGACAATCTCACCTGGACGTTCAACCTACGCGATGGCGTCACCTTTCACGATGGGACTGAGTTCAACGCAGAGGCTGTTGTTTTTAATGTCAATCGCTGGTGGGATCCAGACTTTGAGTTTGGCTATCGCGATGAAGGCGCTCTGTATGAGATTTGGACCGATCTGTTTGGCGGCTTCAAAGGAGATGAGGCTTCAACCCTAGCAGACGTGCGAGCAGTGGATGAGCTTACCGTTGAGTTCGAGATTACTGAGCCCTTTGCAGCTTTTCCAGCAGCAATTTCATCGGCCTATTTCGGCATGGCGAGTCCGACAGCTATTCAAGAGGCGGGTGGAAACTACGGCACGCCGTCAGGGTTGGCTGTTGGCACGGGCCCTTTTGTTTTTGAGTCTTGGGTGAGTGGCGATCGCGTAACGCTCTCTCGATTCGAAGACTATTGGGAAGAAGGCATGCCAGCTGCCGAGCAGGTTGTTTTTAGCTTTGTTGAAGACCCAGCAGCGCGGCTCGCTCAACTCCGAGCGGGCACCCTAGATTTTACGGTAGATCTCACGCCCGATCAGCTGAGCGAAATTGAATCTGATGCGAGCTTGGAAGCTATTTATCGACCGTCCTTTAATGTAGGCTATCTGGCCTTGAATCCGAGCTACGAACCCTTAGCGACCAAGGAAGTCCGACAGGCGATCGCTCAAGCCATCAACAAGCCCGCTATTGTCGATGCCTTTTGGGGTGAGCTAGGTGAGACAGACGGGAGCTTTGTGCCGCCTTCGCTAGAAGATTACAGAGGTGTGACTGGCGACTACGAATACAGCGTAGAGGCCGCAAGAAGTGCGATCGCTGACGCAGGCTACCCCGACGGCTTTGATCTTGATATGTGGTACATGCCCGTCAGCCGCCCATATTTTCCCAACCCTAAGCCGATTGCCGAAGCCTTCGCCGCCGAACTCAGCCAAATTGGCATTCGCGTCAACCTGCAAACCAAAGATTGGGGTGCGTACTTAGAAGACCGCAACGTCGCCCCGGGATTTCAGTCCTTTATGCTGGGCTGGACAGGCGACTATGGCGATCCTGACAACTTCTTGTTTGCTCACTTTGGCCCCGGTGCCACTCAAGACTTAGGAGACTATCAAAATCCTGAGCTGTTCGATCTGTTGAATCAAGGGCGCGTGAAAAGTGAAAAGGCAGAAAGAGAGGCGGTGTACCAGCAGGCGGACGAGCTAATTTTTGAAGAAGCCCTGCGTATTCCAATTGTGCATTCTCAGCCGCTGTTAGCCCAACGCACAGGGGTTACAGGCTGGGTTCCCAGTCCGTTTAGTACCGAACCGTTTACCACCGTCGAAAAAAGTTGAGAATCCCAAGCGCTGAGAAAATCCCAAGCGCTAGAAAACCTAAAGCTAAGAACCCCTAAAGCTAAGAACCCCTAAAGCTAAAACCATCATGGGCAGATATATTCTTCGTAGATTGATTCAACTGGTGCCGGTTTTACTGGGTATTTCACTGCTGGTGTTCGCCTTTTTGCATCTAATTCCCGGCGATCCAGCGGTAACACTGCTAGGCGATAGAGCCACGCCTGAAGCGGTTGAACAGCTCCGAGAGCGGATGGGACTCAATCAGCCCTTGCCGCTTCAATATCTCTCTTTTCTTGGCAGCCTGCTCAGCTTCGATCTGGGCACGAGCATCTTCACCGGTGTTCCTATTCTCGATGAAATCAAGCTACGCTGGCCAGCCACCTTTGAACTATCGGTCGTGGCGATGCTGATTGCGCTACTGCTAGGTATTCCAGCCGGTGTAATCGCTGCTGTCAAGAAAAACTCTCTGGTAGATAACCTAACGATGAGCGGCTCTCTGCTCGGCGTTTCGATGCCAGTCTACTGGCTAGGGCTGCTGTTGGTTTATCTGTTTGCAGTCAATCTTCAGTGGCTGCCACCTAGCGGACGCATTGGCATAGATGCAGGCTATAGTTTTCAGCCCATTACCGGATTTTTCATCTTCGATGCCTTGATTCAAGGAGACTTCGCGGCGCTAGGAAACATTCTGTCGCATCTGGTGCTGCCTGCCGTTACGCTAAGCACGATTCCACTGGCTATTATTGCCCGAATTACCCGCAGTGCCATGCTAGAAGTGCTCTCACAAGACTACATTCGTACGGCCAGATCCAAAGGATTAAAAGAGCTTATGGTGATTGGCAAGCACGCCTTAAAGAATGCGATGCTGCCGGTCGTGACGATTGTCGGGCTAGAGTTTGGCACGCTTTTAGGGGGCGCTATTCTCACAGAGACCATCTTTTCCTGGCCCGGAATCGGCAGCTGGATTTACGGCGGCATTTTACAGAGAGATTATCCGGTCGTTCAGGGCGGCGTAGTCTTTGTGGCCTTTATGTTTGTGCTGGTAAATCTTCTGGTCGATCTCTCTTACGCGTTTTTAGACCCTCGCATTCAGTACAAGTAATTGGCTGTGTTTATTATGGCGATCGCATCTTCCTCACGAAGCAAACCCGGCCCGCTTAGCAAACTGCGAAAAAACCGTGCGGTGCAAAGGTTTTTAGAATCCACCTCTGGCCTGATCGGCTTAGGATTAACACTCTTCATCGTTTTAGCAGCCCTGCTAGCGCCTGTTCTAAACCCCTACGATGCGGCTTCCGCCAGAGACTACGCGGCTCGTTTGCAGGGGCCAAGCCTGGCCCACTGGTTTGGGGCCGATGGCTTAGGGCGAGACATTTTAACGCTCGTCTGGTACGGCCTTAGAACCTCTTTGTTGATCGGGTTAGTATCTGTACTGATTGGATTACTTATCGGCGTAGGGCTAGGTCTGGCCGCGGGCTATTTTCGCGGGTGGATAGAAACCGTTATTGGCTGGATAACCGATGTGATGCTGGCGTTTCCGTCTGTGCTGCTAGCGATCGCAGTCGTCACCGTTACTGGGCCAAGTGTCATCAGTGTGATGGTCGCCGTTGGAATTGTTCAAATTCCCAAATTCATTCGGCTCACCCGCAGTATGGTGCTCTCTTTGCGTGAGCAAGAGTTTGTTCAAACGGTTCGAGCCTTCGGCGCAAAGCCGCCGCGGATTGTCTTCTTACACATTTTGCCAGCGAGCCTAGCCCCCCTGGTCGTTCAAGCAACCCTAGCCATCGGCACAGCCACACTTGAAGCCGCAGGATTGGGCTTTTTGGGCCTTGGCGCACAGCCACCCACACCAGAACTTGGCACAATGCTCTCCGATGCCTTCAAAGGTGGCTACTCCCTCTCTGCACCCTGGACGATTGTGTTTCCAGGATTGTTTATTACCCTGACGGTACTGGCCTTCAATCTATTAGGAGATGGCTTAAGAGATGCGCTAGACCCCAAGGGCAGCCAATAGCTTAGCCAGCTGAATTCCTCCGCGCGCATCTTTCTCCACGCGCATCTTTCTCTACGCGCATACCGTCTATGCATAACCACAATATCCAAAAGTCAGTTTGTAGCTAACCGCACGAAATCTTCTAATTCATCTCAGTAGCATGATGCTGCACATGGCAATTGCTTAAGCGCAATTATCCAAAAGCAGTTACCCCAAAGCAATTACCCAGAGCAATCACCAAAAAGTCATCGCTCTGATGCTGCAAAGGATGAATTAAAAGTGACTACACAAATAGATTCGACGCTACCAGCACATCAAATAACAGAAGAAACGAACCCTCCACGTCAGCTCACGTATCTACAGCTCATCCTTTGCGCAGGTGCAATTGGCCTTGTTGGCGGACTGGTTGCAACCCTCTACTACTTTGTTCTAGAAACCATGATGCATGGCGTCTGGCACACCGCACGGACAGCCATCGAGACTTACTTTCCCAGCTGGCTGCCGACCAGTCACTACGTGTGGATGGCCACTACGTTCGGTGGCCTCTGTGTGGGTCTCATTATTTACGTCATGGGCCTACCGGGCGAAATGGCACAGGTTGTCGATAAAATTCACAACCCGGGTCGTATCGATATTCGCAAAACACCGGCGATGGTATTGGCCTCATTAGTAGCTATCACCGCTGGAGGAAGTGCCGGACCAGAGGCCCCTTTAGTGCAGGTAAATGGCAGCTTTGGCAGCTGGCTAGGCGACACCCTACGCCTGAGTACCGGTAGCGTCAGAGTATTGACGTTTTGTGGCATGAGCGCGGCGCTAGGGGCCTTTTTTGGTGCGCCTATTGGCGCAGCCCTGTTTGCGCTAGAAATTCCTCACAGACGCGGGTTGGAATATTACGAAGCGGTTGCACCCGCGGTGATCTCTGCGATTCTCTCCTTTGCCGTTTTTAGAATTAGCACAGGCATCACCATCGGTGGCTTCTATCATTTTGAAACGGTACCCGCGCTAAACCCTACCAATCTATTAGAAGGGTAGGTTTTGGGCATTGTGGGCGCAGGCGTAGCTGTGATGTATATTTATGTATTTCGATACATTGGCCAACTGCTCGCACCTTTAGAGCACGAGCTTATTTTACTGGCAACCTTAGGCGGGCTATGCATTGGTGTAATTGCCTTCTTCTTTCCTCAAACGCTATTTTTCAGCGAGGAACAAATTCACACGGTTATTGAAACCGGCCAAGCGCTGGGAATCACCATGCTGCTACTGATTGCCGTCGCGAAAATGTTTGCGATCAGCTTTACCCTACACTCAGGGTTCCTGGGCGGGTTTATCTTCCCCTTATTTTTCATCGGCGCGAATGTTGGCCTAGCTATCTCGCTAGCCGTTCCCCAAATCCATCCGACGTTGGGCATGGTGTGTCTGATGGCCGCGGTGAATGTAGCCGTTACCAAAACGCCTGTTAGCACGAGCATTATCTTAAGCGTACTGTCGGGCACTGCCATGCTGCCGGTAATTGTGATTTCTAGCTTTACCAGCTTTGTACTCACCAGCAAAATCGCGATGATCGGCACGCAAAGATCTCGAAACCTTGAGCAAGAGAAGCTGCCTAGCTGGCCTCAGAGCAATCTCATTGAGAACTTACAGCAGATGACACAGCTAACCGACGAAACATTACAGACGGACTGATCACCTTCAACCATTAGCTTCAACCATTAGAAGGAAGGACGCTATTGAAGAAGTCGCTACGATGGATTCGCCCCTTCATCTGTGAGCCGCTTTGCAACTTGACCTGCTGCTAGTTAATAACGCCAACCAAGCCAGAACCAAGAAGAATCAGGCCAATCCGCAGGCCACGGCTGACAGCAAGTCAGAAGGCAGCGATACAGCAGAGGACAATCTAAAACGAAAGGTATTAAAAATTCAGCAGCGACTCTGCCAGGAGTACGGCTGCCCTATCCCTTACTTTCACACGCTAGATCCCTTAAGCGAGCTGATTTCTGCCCTCCTCTCTCATCGAACCAAAAACAAGGATTCTGGCAGAGCCTTTAAACAGCTCATCGCAGCGTTCCCTATCTGGGAAGCCGTTCGTGACGCTGAGACAGCTGCAGTGCAAGCAGCGATCGCACCTTGCACCTGGCCCGAGCAAAAAGCCCCTCGTATTCAGCAAATTCTGCGGCAAATTACTGAAAAGCAAGGCGAGCTTTCAATTGATTTTTTATCAGATATTTCTGTTAACGAGGCAAGAGCCTGGCTAGAGGGTCTGACGGGCGTTGGGCCTAAAACCAGCGCTGCCGTTCTCTCTTTTAGCACGCTCAGAAGGCGGGCCCTCCCAGTCGATAGCCATCATCACCGGGTCGCACAGCGTACGGGCTTAATCTCAAAAAAAGTTTCGGTCGGGCCATCTCATGCCATCCTAGAAGCGCAGCTACCCGAAGACTGGAACGCACAGCAGGTGTACGACAATCACGAAGTTATGATGCTGCACGGACAGCGCTGCTGCTATTACCGACGGCCTGAGTGCGATCGCTGCCCCATCCTGTCGCTGTGCCCTCATGGCCAAAACCTGATGGCCAAAGCCTAATTAAAAAGGAGTCTGATTGAAGGAGAAGACGAATGAGACAACATATCGTCATGACAGTATTGGTAGTGCTGCTGATATCGGGATGTACGCCAACATCAGCGCCTACGGAGACATCAGCACCCGTTGAACCCACGACAGAACAAACAACAGATCCCATACAAGAGGAAACACCCGAAATGTCAGCAGAAACTGCATCAAGTGAGCTAAAGCAAGCTGTTTTGAAAGCGGTAAGCACCCAGAAAAACGTGTCGGTCGATCAGCTAGAGATTGTCTCGGAAGAAGCTGCTGACTGGCCCGACGCTTGTTTGGGTCTTGGGGGCCCAGACGAAATGTGCGCCATGATGCTGACACCGGGATGGGGGTTTGAGGTCAGCGATGGAGAGCAAACCTGGCAGTATCGTACCGATTTAGACGCTAGCCAGGTCAGATTAGCCGACAGTTAACGCCCAGTGGTTTAACTGTGACTAAACTTCCCTGCGGGCGGTTAACGATGCAGCACCTCTTTAAATCAACGGTTCAGCTGTTCGTAGTGACTAAGCTGCTATCCATACTGACTAAATGACCAAAGCTATAAGTGGGGACAGCTGTAGGTTCAGGCTGTAAGTTAAAATAGCTACAGCAGAATTACTGACCGATCGGATTCTTATTTGCTATAGTCAAATTAGTTCAGATTGGATTGGAGCAGATAACTGCACAGATGGCTCGATTACGAGAGTTTGATACAGAAGTTGTTTTGGATTCGGCCATGCAGGCGTTTTGGCTGCGCGGCTACGAAGCGACCTCTTTAGCAGATCTTATGACGGCCACTGGGCTGAAAAAAGGCAGTATCTACAAAGCGTTTAACGATAAGCATTCGCTGTTTGTTTTGGCTTTGAAGCGCTACCTCGACCAGTCGAATGCCTGTCATCGGCAGTACCTGGCCCCCAAACAAGAGGACGCGGAGGAACAAACTGATTCGCCTAAAGCTAACCTCTCCGAATGGCTGCACAACATTATTGAGCAAAGGGGTAAAGACGGGCTGCGTCGCGGCTGCTTTATGCTAAATTCTCTCGTAGAATTAGCCCCTCATGATGAGGACGTAAAACAACTGCTTTCGTCTCATTTGGAGTATGTACAGCGGCTGGTGTGTCGTGTGATCGCCCGAGGCCAAACCTTAGGGGAATTCCGCACAGACATTCCCGCAAAAGAATTGAGCTTTCTTATGCTTAACCTACTGCACGGCCTAGTCACCAACTCCAAAGGACCCACCCCACTTAACCAGCTACAGCAGCAGGCAGATACTGTTCTGAAGGTATTGGCATAGAAGATATTGCCATAGAAGATATTGCCATAGGAAAGTGGCAATACCCATCGCCCACGTTCTTTTTTTTGCGCGTTTATTGACCAATCAGTCCCTAATCTGAAACATTCTATTCACAAAAGGAAAACATAATGACCACTCAAACCTCTCTCTCATCCCAGCTCAAAGACTACCAGAATGGCTTTTTACAAAAAGCACCACAAGACGCTGTCAAAACAATGAGCCAAGCAACCACCGAACTCTCTGAGTCTGGCATTGTAAACAACAGCCTAAAAGTAGGTGACAAGGCCCCAGATTTCACCCTGCCAGATCCTACTGGCAAACCAGTCAAGCTCAGTGAACTGCTGACGAACGGTCCAGTAGTTATAAACTTCTATCGTGGTCAGTGGTGCCCTTACTGCAATTTAGAAATTCGTGCGTTCCAACAGCTTCTGCCAGCGTTTCAACAGGCAAATGCTCAAGTCATCGCCATCTCGCCAGAGCTGCCCGACAACTCGCTTAGCATCACAGAAAAACATGAACTAGCGTTTCCTGTTCTCAGTGATATCGGCAACACGGTCGCTCGCAGCTACGGGCTTGTCTTTGCCCTAGCAGAATCACTGCGCCCCCTATACAAAGGCTTTGGCATCGACATTCCAGCCAGCAACGGCGACGACACCTACGAACTGCCAGTTCCTGCGACCTATGTGGTTGATGAGTCCGGCACCATTCGATACGCCTACGCCGAAGCGGACTACACATTGCGCGCAGAGCCTGCCGAGGTTCTAGCTGCGGTCAAAGCTTTGTAGGCGTCACGGAATAGCCTGAGCGGCGATCCTAGCTGATTTAGCTCAGCTCACTCTCGGGTTATTGCCATGAGTTCTCCATTTTCTAGCGCATAGGTTTCTAGCGCATAGAGCGTATCTGTCCCATCATCAAAATATAGGAAGTCCTTTAGGCTCATCTGAGTCTTTGTCGCGACCATGGCGTTAATCCATCACTCGTAGTGACTCCAAATGCGGATAATTTTGACGACTTTTTGCTCTTCAATAATTTGGTAGACGAGTCGGTGTTGAATATTAATTCTGCGAGAGTAATAGCCTGCAAGATCGCCTACTAATTTTTCGTAAGGTGGTTCGTAAGGATTTTTAGCCAACACTGAACAGAGCTTTTTCACTTTGGTTTTGAGCCCAGCACTATCAATTCGCCTGACATCTTTCTTGGCTTGCTTTGTCAATACAACTTGCCAGCTCACCAGTCTAATTCTTCGATAGGCGTACAGTCTTCAATCGGTTCAGCGCCACCCTGCTTGATAGAGTCCACCATGCCTGGAATACTGGTCAGATAAAGCGTTTCCTGAATAGCGTCCCAGTCTTCTTTAGACACTAAAACGGCTCCGTTACGCTTGCCTGAAATAACGACTGGCTTGTGATGTTCTGCAACCTCATCAATCAGCCGATACAAGCTATCCCTTGCTTCTCTTACCGATAGAAAATCCATATGCTTAGGTACCGCTTCCGGTACCAGGCTAACACAGGCAAGGCGATCACAAGCGATGGATAGTCTCACGTGCATTCAGTTGCGTCGTGGGCCGGAATCACGGCTTGGTGGTTGAGCTAGACTAGGAGGATTAAATGAGCGCGATTTTAGTTAACAGTTAGCTGAGTTCGAGCAGTTCTACTCAAAAGCTATGGTACAAACCCCAGTCCAATTCGTATCGCTATCAGAATTCTTGCAGCAACCAGACACTAAGCCTGCTAGCGAATACATCGACGGCCAAATTGTTCAAAAGCCTATGCCAAAAGCAGATCACAGTGCTATTCAAGGTGAGCTGACGGCAGCTATTAATGCAGTGCTGAAGAGTGAAAAGAAGGGCCGTACCTTACCAGAACTGCGGTGTGTATTTACAGATCGCGTGATCGTTCCTGATATTGCAGTTATCCCTTGGGCAGAGGTTCCTCGGAATGAAAATGGCAAGCTGGCGGGTGAATTGCTAGCATCGCCCCATTGGATGATTGAAATTCTGTCAGAAGGACAGAGCCAAACAAAAGTAGTTAGAAAGATTTTTCATGCGTTAGAGCACGGCACACAGCTAGGTTGGCTGATTGATCCGGTAGAAGATTGCGTCTTTTGCTATACGCCTGATCTGCGAACAGTGCTTTACGAGCAGCCTCAGCAACGATTGCCTGTACCTGATTTTGCACAAGATTTTCAGCTCACTGTCAGTCAACTCATTGTTTGGTTGTACGAATAATTTTGCGGTTCATGGTCTAGCAACGCCCGTAGCAATACTTTCAAACAGCAACCGGAATGCATCACTCTAGACAGTGTCTGGATCCACACCCAATTCTCTCAATCGCTCAGCTAAACGCTCAGCCTTTTTCTGAGATTCCGTAGCTGTTCGTTGAGCTTCCATAGCAGTTTTCTGAGATTCCGTAGCTGTCTGCTGAGATTCTCTTGCAATCTCTGTAGGAGAAAGCACTAACGTACCCTCAGCCGTAAAGTATCTCAGCTGCTCTTCGTGAATACCTAAGTATAAATTGAGCTGCCGACTCCAGAGTTGGCCCTTCTCATTAGCCGCAATAGGCTCGTATTCACCGCCAACCAACAGAAACCCCGCAAACTCCAAACTTACCGGATCAAACCAGAAATATTCAGGTAGACGAAAGGTATCCTGATACAGCTTTTTCTTGGTAGTACGGTCCACCTTAGCCGTACTGTCAGACAATATTTCTACAATAACGTTCGGGTACTTGCCGTCTTCTTCCCATACTGTCCAGCTCTTGCGGGTACGCCGTTCAGTATCTAAAACAACCAGAAAATCTGGCCCTCGAAAGTCTCTAGATTTTAGCTGTTTAGGACTAAAGTAAACCGTTAGGTTACCAGAAGCAAAGAAGTCATTTCTCTCTTCCCACAGCCACTCTAAACTGGTGATCAACAACAGAATTTGGCGCAGGTGCAGATCGCTTTCCAAAGGAGGCTCATCGCTATACAGATCAGTTGGCGGCAGCGGAATATCTACCACTGGCTCAGCAGCAAGCGCTATTGGGTCATCTTCAACAGAGCTATCTTCAACCCGATTTTCGGCTCTATCTTTGGCAAGGACCATAGCAAACCCTCATAGCAAACCTTAAATAACAAATCCAGAGCAGCAAGTCGTTATCGTTCATTCTAGCGGCTCGAATGACTTCTGATATTTTAACGTCAGCGTCTCGGCACTAGGTTTTGGCGTCAGACAAAGCGGTGCGAGCCATTGAGGCGATCGCCTGGTCGGTCGCCTTCGGCAGCTGATAATACTTACCGCCTGCCACCTTCGCTAGCTCCTTACCAAATCCAGTAGAAACAAACTTCCGCTCTGTATCAATTACCAGCAGCTGATAGCCCGTGGCGCGAATGCTGCCAGCAATTTCCAACAGCTCCGCTTTCAAATCGGGTTTTTCTTCTGTTTCATCAGGCTCGTCGCCGAGCGACCTGGCTAGCGGCACATTGCCCCGTCCGTCGGTAATCGCCACAATCACAACGCTGCCCACATCGCCAGACTTTTGGGCATTCGTTCCAACACGTACTGCCTGCGTTAGTCCATGGGCTAACGGTGAACCGCCCCCACAGGCCATAGTCTCCAATCGACGCTTGGCGGCTGTAATCGAACGGGTTGGCGGCAGCAGAACTTCCGCCTGCTCTCCGCGAAAGGGAATTAACGCAACCTGGTCACGGTTTTGATAAGCATCTGTCAACAAACTCAGCACCGCGCCCTTGGCATTCTGCATTCGGTTAAGCGCCATGGAACCAGAAGCATCCACCACAAACACAATTAGCGAACCTGCCTTTCGGGCCAACCGTTTAGCGCGGATGTCTCCTTGCTCCACAATCACTTTGCGCTCAGGGTGGCGCTCACGGCGCGCCTTTTGATACGGAGCAGCCGCTCGCAAGGTTGCATCTACCGCAATCCGGCGAGCCTGGCCAGGTGGAATAAAGGGCTTAATATACCGACCACGTTCGTCGGAGAAAATAACCGAGTTCTTACCAGAAGCCCCTTGCTTGCTGGTGCTTTCAGCAAACGACATCAAAGTCGGATCCATCACGACGCCTTCAGCGTCAAAGACAAACTCTTCGGGAATAGACGGCGGGGTTTCTGGCTGTTCTTCTTGTTCTTCGTTGTCGTCGTCTTGCTCTGAATCGTCATCCTGGCTATCGTCCGAATCGTCTTCTTGCTGCTGATCTTGCGGCGGTGGGGGCGGTGGGGGCGGCTGCTCATCTTCCAGCGGTGGGATAGCGCTAGAGCGTGGCACAATCACCAGCTCGACCGCATTGCGCAGGTCGTCGGCAGTGACAGTCGTACGACCATCTAGGGCCGCGCAGGCCTTGGCCACTCGCACCGCGAACAGTTCGGCGCGGTGGCCCATAACGCCACCACGAAGGGCCTCAGTCACCAGATAGTTAATCTGTTCAGTGGTGATACGAACGTCTTTGAGCCATTCGCGGGCCAAGACTATTTGGGTTTTAAGCGAGTCGATTTCTTCTTCAAAGTCAGCTAAGAATGCCGTGGGGTCGTTAGCAAACTTGTTGACCTGTTCTACCGCTTCTACCCGGTCTTCTAGGGTGAGTTCGGCATCGGCGGAAAGCGCGATCGCAATTCGATCCAACAAATGTTCTCGCAGGTTCCCTTCTTCCGGGTTGTAGGTCGCAATCATCAGCGGCTTGCAGGGATGCTGAAAGCTAATCCCCTCTCGCTCAATCTTGTTGCGCCCTTCTGTCAGCGTGGTCAACAACAGATTGCTGATTTGGTCGTCAAGAAGATTAATCTCATCGATGTAGAGGACACCTCTGTGCGCTTCTGCCAGCAGCCCTGGCTGAAAAACACTCTCACCCGAACGGATAGACTTGGCAACATCTACAGATCCCAGCAGCCGATCTTCTGTAACCCCTAGCGGAATTTGAATAAAAGGCGCCTTGATCACTTTCAAAGGCAAATCATCTATCGGCGTATCGGCATCGAAGCGACTAGCGGTTTCGTCGTCCCAAGCTGTTGGATCTGTCGGGTCACAGTTACAAGAGTCTTCAATAATTTCAATCGGCGGCAACAGCTGATAAAGCGCCCGCGCCAAAATAGATTTTGCCGTGCCGCGTCTGCCCGCAATCACAACACCGCCCAGCCCAGGATCTACCGCAGAAAGCAGTAGCGCGAACTTAATCGAATCCTGGCCAACGACGGCCATGAGGGGAAAAGCTTCTGGCGTTTTGTTGGTGAGGAGCGTGGGCATTTGAAAGAAGGGAATGAGGAAAGAGAGTTAACTGACCAAACGTCTAGATTGCAGACCCACCCCAGACGTTGTTGAGTGGAGTGGGTCTTGGTACACATGCGATTCGCCGAAATCCAACGATGTACGATTAAGACGTCTGACGACCGCTGCTGCTACCTGGAATAATGGGGACCTCTACCGCTTCGCGGAACCCTTCAACACTTTCATCAAACTGAATGGGTAAGACACCCACTACGTTCTCGTGCGGGCGAGGAATAATTACCCAGGTTTCTAGCACGCCACCAGGCGCGTTTTGAGCGGCCTCTACACCAGCTTCCATCGCAGCTTTGACTTCTGAAACGTCGCCGCGAATGTTGATGCAGAACCGGGCACTGCCCGCTCGAATATAAGTCACCAAAGTTACTCGCCCGGCTTTTACCATTGCATCCGCGGCTGCAAGTACAGGGGGAAACCCTTTGGTTTCAAGCGATCCAACTGCCTGTGGCATCTAAACTCTCCAAGAAAATATGTATCTGGCGGAGCAATTGCACGGGCAGCGCACCGTATACTCCATTACCGATTGTACGGGAAAACGCATTAACGCAATAAAAGGATAGCGGAACTGCGCTTTAAAGAATGTTTACTGTGAGGGCAGGCCGCCAGCCACCGATTGCTTAGCATTTGGCTTTCTGCCTTTTCTCACGAATGCACTCTCCTGATTGGGGCTAATTAAGGGTTAGGGCTAATTAGGAGCCATCCCAACTTCTTCAGCAAAGGGAATCGCATCTTCAGTAAAGTCTAGCTCTAGTGTAGTGATGACATTAGGCGTAGGATTCGGAATGAGAGTATGCGCGTAGGCACCGTCTCCATGACAGGCATTTGCAGCCTTCAGCCCCGCTTCTAGAGCGCGCTTTACCTCGGCATTAGGGCCTCGAACCACGACGTACTGATGTCCACTGTCTGCGGGCGCGATTTTGATGAGTGTAACGCGGCCTGCTTTTACCATGGCGTCTGCCGCTGCAAGAGAGGCCGGAAATCCATGGGTTTCAATAGTGACAACGGCAATGGGCATGGAAGAGAAAGATGAATGAGGAATGATGAACGATGAGTGAAAGAGGTCGGCTGAGTAAAAGGGGTCAGCCAAGTTTTCACAGTTCTGGAGCGATTGTACCGTGATAGACGGCGGTTCCGATAGAGCGTCAGCAGACCCTGTAGACCTACAAGCTCGTGTTTGCTCTCTTCACGTTATCGTTCAGACTTTAATTCCACTGGGCTGTCCTTTGGTTGCGATAACGCGATCGCAGCCCGACTCTGGATAGGCCCAGGCGTAGTAGCTCTCTTTTGGATTTCCCCAGCAAAGCAACAGATATAGCTCGCTACGCGTAGCCTCAACGTCGGCCCATTCAGCGTGGTCAATAAGGGTTTCTACGCGCGATCGCTCAATGGGCTCAGGCGGATTTCCGGCTCGCCATAGGTCAAGGCCAGCGATCGCATCTCGCCAAAAAGAAATCACCGCGCCCTTGGCAGCCCCTAATCTCAGCTTGTCCTCAGCAGTCGCGGTCAGCTGCGGATGAATTTCGGGAAAGTGAACAGAATTCCCTTGAAAGTGGCAGTCGCGCCAGACAATACCAGAGACACCCTCAGCGATTTGATACTGGTGGATCTGATCGCGGAAGTCTCGAAAAGCGTAGATTTGACTGAGCTTTTGTGGGCCAATAGCCTTGGCAATTACCGGATCGTCGATGCGGCTATCGGTACTCAGCAGCAGGCGATCGCCTCGAACAGCGGCCTTCATCTCAGCATCGAGAATATCTAACAGCTGCGCGGTGGTATAAGCCATAGCTCGCCAGGGATGGAGGACCTCTGAGGTCATCTTACCGCAGGAGAAACGCTCATGAGAAACTTGCTAGTGCTTGCCCAAGCAGCGAATAAAAGCCATCGGCGTCCACCGTTTCAGCCATATGAATGGTAGAACTCTCGCTGCCGCCATGCCAGTCAACCACGGTCTGGCCAATAGTATGCTCGCCTGTGGTTTCAACGGCTATCGCCACTGGCCGAGTCGTGAATAGGTGCGGGCTATGGAGATAAGCCAACACGCAAGGATCGTGCAAAGGACCACCGGGCAAGCCGTACCTAGCAACGTCAGACTGGCCATAGAATGACAGCATGCCAGCGGCAGCGGTACTCACAGGGTTACCGATGGCTTTGATTTGCGCTAGCCGCTTGGGCGTTGTGAGCACTTGATGGGTGATGTCTAGCGTAATCAGCGTGGTTGGAATACCAGCCTCTAAAACGGCGTCTAAAACAACATGGGCGGCATGAGGATCGACGTACATATTAAATTCGGCGGCAGGCGTGATGTTGCCCTGTCCCATAGCGCCACCCATAATCACCAGCTGTTCGATGTTTTCGGCAATCTGCGGGCGCTGAATGAGGGCAACTGCCAGATTGGTCAGCGGGCCCAGCGCGGCAATTCGTATGGGTTCTGGCGCGCTCAACAGCTGCTGTATCAGGAAGTCCACGCTGTGCTGCTTATTTTTTGCGGGCGGTAGCTCAGGAAAGTCAGCCCCTTGCAAACCGCTAACACCATGGACGTCTTCAGCGGTGGCAAGTGGCTTAATCAACGGACGAGGGCAGCCCGCAAAAACAGGAACGTCGCTACGGTTGGCAAGTTCGCAGATTTTGCGGGCGTTGGGATAGGTGAGCGAGAGCGGAACATTGCCCGCCACGGTAGTGACTCCAGCGATCGGCATGTCGAGGCCAAAGGCGAGTAGAAGCGCGATCGCATCGTCTACACCCGGATCGCAGTCAACAATAATAGGCGTCGTCATCAATTGATTTTTGACCTCTTTAAAAACCTGCGTACAAAGCGAGGATGTTAACGGACAGTGACAGTTTTACGCTAGTTTAGGAGCCATATTGTAAGGTCGCTTTCTTCCCACAAGACCTTCAGTCAAAACTCTAGACAAACATACGGCGTTGGCGATGACTCGGACTTTCGTGCCCCGGACTACTACAACTCGAACGACGGTAACAAGAACGAGAAAAAGTCTGTGGCGGACTCTCCTACAGCTGTCGCTAGTAGCGAGTGTGCTGATTATATCGGGCTGCGAAGGCAGCAGATTTGGCAGCAGCATTGAAGACAGCTTAGAGCCCGATCCGCAGCTCGCAGAAGAGGCTGAGGACAGCGCCGAGATAGACCCTTCAACCGATGGCGACGGCGACACAGATAGCGACACGAGTTCTGACAAAGATCCCAGTAACGCTCAGCAAAAGCCTTCTGCCGGAGCAGCCAGCAACAGCGATACCGACAAGCCAGATGATACTGCTAGCAAACCAGAAGAAAGTCCACCCGCTGTTATAGCTGGAGACTATAGAGACATTGATAAGGCCCCTGAAGAGGTCCAGCCTTATTTAGTCGATCTCATCGAGCTCGATCTACTAGAAGTGCGTGCCCCAGAAGCGCCCACGCCCGCACCCACGCCAACCCCAACCGCAGAAGGCACAGCGCCACCCCCCAAACCGCCTACCCCGCCTGCTGCACCTGCTGCTGACGAATTCAGGCCCAATCAAGCCATGACTCGGCGCGAATATGCGCGCTGGCTATTAGCGGTAAACAACCGCTTTTATGCCGGTGAGCGTACCCGCAAAATTCGCCCCGGGGTCACCAGCAGCCAGCCTGTTTTTCAAGACGTCCCTGTCACCGATCCAGACTTTGCTGCCATTCAGGGATTAGCGGAAGCTGGCATTATTCCTAGCCCCCTAACCGGTAGCAGCACAACGGTGACCTTCCGCCCCAATGCGCCGCTTACCCGCAAAGACCTGCTCCTCTGGAAGGTTCCATTAGATACGCGCCAGGCACTGCCAACAGCCAACGTTAGCGCCGTTCAAGAAGCTTGGGGCTTTCAAGATGCTGCCAAAATAGAACCTCGCGCCCTGCAAGCCGTTCTGGCGGACTATCAAAACGGCGACTTTGCTAACATTCGCCGCGCCTTTAACTACACAACGCTCTTTCAGCCTGACAAAGCAGCAACTCGCGCCGAAGGAGCAGCCGTGCTGTGGCGGTTCGGGAACCCAGCCGAGGGCATTACCGCCGCTGAAATTCGCAATCCCAACCAAACGTCTACACCGAACAACGAAGAGGCTGACAGTACAGAAGCAGATGGCTGATTTTGATAGCTGGGATGAAGACCACTTCTTCAACACGATTTCTGAGCTGGTGATGCTGCACTCGCCCAGCGGCGTAGAAAGTGAAGTCAATCAGTATCTGCTAAACCGGTTACAGGATGCTGGCATAGAGCACTGGCAGGATGCGGCAGATAACATTGTTATTCGCATTGCCGCAAAGGGTGCTCAGGCAACAGGCGATTGTTCGAAAGATAGTTTAGAAGAAGATAGCTCAGACGAAGATAGTTCAGAAGAGAACCGCCACACTGTTCATAGGAGTGCGATCGCTATTACCGCTCACAAAGACGAAATAGGCGGCATTGTAAAACGTGTCGATCCGCAGGGACGTCTATCCGTCAGAGCGCTCGGTGGCGCTTGTCCTTGGATTTATGGCGAGGGAATTGTTGATCTTTTAGGAGACTACGAAACTATTAGCGGCGTGCTCAGCTTTGGCTCTCGCCACGTCTCTCACGAGTCACCTCAAAAAGTTCAACAGGAAGGAAAAGCCGTCGATTGGACCGATGCCTGGGTAGACACCAAGCGCTCTGAAAAGGCCCTGAAGCGAGCAGGTATTCGGCCAGGGACCCGTATGGTAGTAGGCAAACATCGCAAGCGGCCCTTCCGGCTAGGGAACCACATTGCCAGCTACACGCTAGATAACAAAGCATCGCTAGCGATACTGCTGGCGCTAGCAGAAACCATAAAAGAACCGCCGGTTGATGTGTATTTAGTAGCCTCTGCGAAAGAAGAGGTAGGGGCTATCGGCGCGCTTTACTTTACGCAGCGCCAGCAGTTCGATCAGCTGATTGCGCTGGAAATTTGTCCACTCTCAAAAGAATATCCGCTAGAAGATGGGCCTGCGCCTGCGCTATTTTCACAAGATAGCTATGGTCTGTATGACGAAGGGCTGAACCGAGAGATTATGTCCGCAGCAGAGCGATCGCACATTCCGCTTCAGCTAGCCGCCATTAGCGGCTTTGGCAGTGACGCCTCGATTGCGATGAAATTTGGCCATGTCGCCAGAGGTGCCTGCCTTTCCTTCCCGACCGAAAACACCCATGGCTATGAGATCGCTCACCTTAGCGCTATTCGCAATTGTTACCACATTCTGACAGCAGTCATCAGCGATTGTCGCAGCCTGGAATAGTCGGCTAGCGCCATTGATTTAGCAGGTGTCGCAAACGTTGTTTAAATAACACCTAACTAACAACAACTAATTGGATAATCGGAGCAGGTTCAACAGCGGTATTATCGAAACAAATTCTGCGAATCGTTGCCTTTTGTTCATTTTCTGCGCACTGCTGCGGGCTATGTAGCTTCTGTCGAGTTAGTTAGGACATTAGTGATCGCTAAAAGCCTTCAGTATCAACAGCTAACTCGACTAGCAAAGTAAGAATGCATCCTTACTTTGCTATAGCTTTCGAAGCATTGCTTGAGACACTCACTAAAGGTTGCACCCCTTGGCAAACAGGCAATGCTGCTGCGCAAACGTCCTAATGCATTAGGACGTTTGCTATATCTTTGACTCAGGCTTAATATCCGTCATGCGACCTACCCTCCCTCGTCCTGTCTTTCTCAGAATTCTCTCAACTAATCCGCCTCGGCTGCGCATTGGCGAAGCTGAACAAGAACCGCGACATGCCACCTGGCTAGAGCTGTTTTATGATTTGGTGTTTGTTGCGGCCGTCTCGCAGCTGGCGCATAAGCTCAGTGGCGAAGTCTCTATTAGTGGATTTTTGGGCTATGCGGGCCTGTTTGTTCCGCTTTGGTGGACCTGGATTGGAACCACATTTTACGCAAATAGATTTGATAGTGATGATCCCATTCGTCGGATGATGATGGGTCTACAGATGATAGCGATCGCATCTCTCGCTATCAACATTCACCACGCCTGGAGCACCACCTCATTTGGATTCGCGCTCAGCTACATTATTTCTAGGCTGCTACTAATTGTGGAATATCTCAGGGTCGTCAGACACATTCCTCAGGTAAAGCCGCTTGTATACCCGCTGAACATTGGCTTTGCCGTAGGCGTTCTACTCTGGATCATTTCACTGGCTGTGCCAGCGCCTTGGCGTTTTGTCCTTTGGGGTGCTGGGCTGCTGGTAGATTTTGCTTCGCCGATCTTAGGATCAGAGCAGCAGCGGCTGTGGCCACCTCACGCAGAGCATTTACCAGAGCGCCTCGGATTGTTCACAATCATTGTGCTGGGAGAAGCAGTCATTGCGGTAGTTAATGGTCTTTCTGAAATGGATTGGCGCTTTCCGGTTGCCATCACTGCAACGCTAGGGTTTGCGACGGCCTTCGGGCTGTGGTGGCTATATTTTGAAAACGCGTTGAGCAAAGCCTTAGAACAGGCAAGAGAAACCGGTAAAGCACTGATTTTACAAATCTGGCTCTATGGCCATCTGCCGCTGGTGATTGGCCTGGCAGCTGTGGGCATTGGTGTAGAACATGCGGTGCTGGCAACGCCAGGTGTAGCGCTGCCAGCTAACGATCGCTGGCTGATGGCTGGATCGGTTACAATTTGCTACTTATCACTGGCGCTCTTGCATCGTACGGGCGTCATTTTTGCCTGCCAGGTGAGGGCATTGCACCGATTGGCGGCTGCCGCGGCGGTGCTGGCGATCGCATTGTTTGGAGACACGTTAAGCCCAATGATGGTAATGGGTGCGATCGCCTTTATCGGCATCATCCAAGTCGGGCTCGATATGTTTCAAAAGCATATAGGACTAGGTCAATGCTAAGCCGTCAATGCTAAAACCAGGCTAAAGCTGCTTATCCTGGTAGCTGCCGTGCCTGCTGATCGACGGCCGCTCGCTGTAAGGCCTGCGCTAACGCCTCGCGCTTAATAGGCTTGGGCAAGTAATCGTTCATACCCGCGGAAAAGCAGAGCTTGCGATCGCGCGCCATTGAATTAGCGGTCATCGCAATAATCCACACGTCTGCATGCTTCTTACCCTGGCGAATCTGCCGGGTTGTTTCGATGCCATCCATATCTGGCATTCGCATATCCATCAAAATAACGTCGTAGCGCTGACGAGCTAATGCAGCCAGTACTGCGCGACCAGAACTCACCACATCTGCCTGATATCCCAGCAGCTCTAGCAGTCGCAGCGCTACTTTTTGATTCGTCAAATTGTCCTCGGCGATCAAAATCTTGAGTGCCGCTCGCTGTGTCTCGGAAACAGACTGCATGACCTCATCGCCAGGCACAGCGGTGAATGTAATCGGCTTAATCGCTCGCAAGGCTTGATAGAGCGCCGCCTGCTTAACTGGCTTCCACAAGATTGTCACCTCTGCTGGCAACGCGCTGAGATCGCGCTTAAGTGGGCTGAGTAAAATGACAGGAAGCTGCTGATTTTCAATAGCGTTTCGCAGGGTGAGTATCGCCGATTGAATATTGTCAATATTTTTGG
Source organism: uncultured Synechococcus sp. (assembly GCA_937911865.1). GTDB lineage: Bacteria > Cyanobacteriota > Cyanobacteriia > Phormidesmidales > Phormidesmidaceae > Phormidesmis. The sequence goes on along the minus strand of CALDSK010000325.1, from coordinate 128,998 downwards.
CGATCGCACTATCTAGAAACGCACCGTCAACCGTCGGTGTGTTTTGCATAAACACCGACGCCTCTGCCAGAGATGACGTCCGTATAAGAGAAATGTCTAGCGCCTGTAGCTCACGACTTAACTGCTCGCAGCGCGTTTTATTCCGGTCAATCAGCAGCAAATGAGCTCCTTTAAGTGCACTCAAATAGTCCGGGATTGGCCGCTTGAGGTCGGGCGCTTTTGTCTGAAACGTAAAGTAAAACGTACTGCCCTGTCCCAGCGTACTCTTGGCCCACAAGTCGCCGCCTAAGCGCTCACTCAAACGCTTACTAATAGACAGCCCTAAGCCAGTTCCTCCGTATTTTCGAGTCGTTGAAGCACTCACCTGGCTAAAGGGCTCAAATAGCTGAAGAATCCGATCGGCTGGAATACCAATGCCGGTATCCGTCACCTCAAAGTGCATCTCGTATATCTGTTCGGCAAAAGGGGATGGCTGCCGCGTAGACTGATAAGGGCCAGTAGCAGCCGCCTTCTTTTGTCTTTTTGGCAGTGGCAGCAGTGGCCTGCGAGGCGGCACAGGTCTCGCGCTTACGCGAACCGACACTTCACCCGTGTCTGTAAACTTCACGGCATTACTTAACAAATTAATTAAAATCTGCTGCAGGCGAACCGGATCGCTCACAATCACGGCGGGCGCACTCGCCTCTATGGCGTATACCAGCTCTATTGATTTTTCAGCCGCACGGGGCGCAAGCAGCTCAATGCTGCGTTCAATAGCATCGGTCAAGCTGATCGGATAGTCTTCTAAAGTGAGTTTTCCGGCCTCGATTTTCGAGAAATCCAACACATCGTTAATCAGCGCCATGAGCGTTTGACTGCTGCTACAAAGCGTTTCAACATACTCTTTTTGACGCTCGTCTAGCATCGTATCTTGCAGCATCTCCGAGAGATTAATAATGGCGTTGAGTGGCGTGCGAATTTCGTGACTCATTGTGCTTAAAAAAGCAGAACGCACTTGCAGCAGCGCGTTCGATTGCAACCGCCCCCACACAACCAGACTCACACCAGCACCCATCAGCATCACGACAGGTGGAACGACTGGCAAAACATAGCCGCTATGCATCGCCACAATGCATATCAGCAGCCAGCCCACAGAACACAGGCCAGTCGTGAGCAACTGTATGCCAACCCGGCGACGATACAGCAGCCAGCTAAACAGCGGACCGCTCAAAAGTAAGACCAGCTTAAACGGCGGTTCAGGCACAGACTGCAGCCAGCTCTGATTGAGCAGATTATCAATCACAGCGGCGTGCATATACCCACCCGGCACAGGCCAGCGATTATCGAAGGGCGTACGCATCGTCGAGGGTCCAGCTGTAGCACCGAAACCCACGACGATAATTTTGTCTTCGAAGCCATCGCTTGGGGTAGCGCCATTGAGCACGTCAATCAGGCTCATTGTGTTGAGGTTAGTCACAGAGCTAGGCCAGTTCAGCCGCAGTTGCTCCATATCTGTCGGAATGCTAATGAGTTCATCTTCCAGGCTGTAGGCCTGAATAGCAGCCACGCCTAGAACCGGCACTCCGCGGTAAACCAGCTCAACCGAGCGGGTAAATCCATCGAGATCGACAGGCAATCTCATATGGCCAATAGCGATCGCATTTTCCGATAGCACTGGCGCAGGCTCTACCGCCGCACCGTCGAGGCTCCAGGTCTGGCCAATCACCACACGACCGTGATTCGCCATTTCTTGTGCCATCTTGGCCGTCGGCGATCGCGAACGACTACCCACAGAGGCGTCGCCACGCTCACTGTCTGTGGCCAAGCTACGATCGGTCAAAATCAAATTAAAGACAACGACACTGGCCTCTTCTTTTCTGAGCTGTTCGATCAGCTGCCCATAGTAATCGCGAGACAGAGGAAAGGGGCCCAGCTGATTCAAGGTTTTATCGTCGATATTAATCATCACGATACGGGAATCCCAGCTGTTGGCCCCTCGCCAGCGGACGACCTGATTGTGAACCATGCGCTCTACCGGCTCCCAGGCATGAAGCTGCATGAGCATTACCACAGACACACTGGCAATCAGGCCAGGTACCATACGCGTAAGCGTGCCGAGTCGCCTGCGGAATCTTGCACGAAATCTTGCAGTCACGGTATCTACAATCACGGGGCTACCAGCTCGTATTGTTGCGTTGTGCCCAAAGGCGTTGTGATTGACACTTGAATGCGTTTGTCAGCGGCGCTAGGAATCAAGGTCTCAAAGCGGCCTGCGCGATCCAGCAAGTATTCTTCATCGTTTATGGTCAGCAAGTTGACGGTATCGGTATAGCCCACAACTTCTACCAGCCTCAGGCCCTGCTGATTGCGTTCATCCGTCGCCCTTAGCACTTCTATCGACAGATCGGGATTGTCTCTTAGCGGGATGGGGGGCGTTGGCGGATGGCCCGGTCGAATGGTTGACTGCTGATTGGTATTAACCAAAACGGTTTGCCCCTGCGCCGAAGACGCAACGCTACCTTCTTGAGTGGCTACGCCAGTTTGACCATCTAAACGAACGGCTACGCCAAACACAGTCCCACGAACGCCGCTGACCCCAGCAGGCGTATAAATATCAATTCGGCTATCTGGATTTGTCAGCTGGCGAATGCGTAAATTAACCTGCCCGCGCAGCACAAATAGCTCGGTGATCCGCCCACCACTCGCATGGGTGCTCAAGGTCCGAATCTGTAACTGACTGTTTTCTGCCATGGCAATAAAACCAACAGCTAAATCTACTTCTAAACGAGCGGAAGCCTCAGGTCCTGTTACGAGCATGTCGCCGACGCGATCGAGGCGATCGCCTACGACGGCCTGCCGCCGTTGTCCTCGAAACGGCAACAGCTCTACAGGACCTGCAAGTTCAGCGATAGTCAGCCAACGGCGGCCTCTAATTCTTCGAGACTGGCCCCAGGCTGCGGCAGCTCGCATTACGAGACCCGTTGACATCGCTAAAAATAGCGATCGCTGAATTTTAGGCATTTTTAACGAGTCAGGAACGTAATTGTGTTCACTATAACCGCCTAGAACCGGGCAGACGACCAGCTGTCGCGGTAAACGACCCGAGAGCGGTAGCCGGCTCGGCGCAGCACCCGGCGAATCACTTCAGCATCAGACCGGCGGCTGAAGCTAGCGACCTGGATGTAGTCACCGATGCGCGAGCGGGTAGCAAATGCATCGGTAACGCATTCGCGCACTTCATTTAGCGTGTCTTGGTCATCAGAAAGTACCACTACCCGATAAGGGCGCTCAGCCTGATAGCCAATCACCACCACATCGCCAAACTCAGTCGTGTTGTACTGCTGAGGGATAGAGAAGAACTCGCAGGCCGCGGCGCTATGAGCTGTTATCAGGAAGAGTGCGATCGCTCCCATATTGACGCTTGTTCCCAGCCAAAACGGACCAGGTAACCGAGCCATCAGTTGAGTCGCCATTCGAGTAACTATCTGGGCCGCAGTTGTTGATAACATCACAAACCTTACCCACCCTTAGAAAGCAAAGGTACTCTAATACAGGCAATCGCCAAGTGCATTTAGCAACTGTCTTAGCGAACGCTTCTTTGCGAACGCTATAGTATTAGGCCCAGAATGAGTGACTTAGGTCTGTGAGCTGCGACATATTGCGAGCGATGACCTATTTTGAGCAGCTACACATGCGACCGCACAAAGAGTTACAGCAAATAGGAATTACAGCAAACAGGAATTACAGCACTGAGGCATCACAACACTGAGGCATTACAGATAGATTCGAAGATAAATGCACTTGGAAAGACGCACTAGAGACGATTTTTAACAAGAAAAGTATTGAGTCGATGTACTGCGCCGCGGCTTAATTCTGCCTGACAGAATCGTTACCGATGATTCGCAGCCGCTACCGCCGAGCGTTCGGCATCAGACGGAATCAGTAGCCTCGCACTCGTCAGGCGATGATGAGTCAGACTAGAGCGCAGTAAATTCACCGGCCTCGATGAGGCGTTCAAGCCGTCGGTAGGTGCACGCATGGAGGCATTTATTGAGGTATCTGCCACAGACTCTGCTGGAAAATGAGACGGACGCGAACCAGCAGAAGGCACCTCAGTAGAAGAGAACAACTGCTGCGTCGGCACCGGATGGGCTGCGACATTGAGCGCCGTAGCGTGATGAGAGGTCGCTGTAGGGGCAGTTAGGTTGAGCATCAGAATCAACGAAACCAACGCTAAGCTGACTCGCTGAAAAGTGCCTCTCACAAAACGCTTGAGCGCCAGCAAAGCCACTGAAGACGCACCAGAAGGCACATCTGATTTTACAGAAAACTCGTTAGACAAAGTCCTGACCCACACCCCAGATAATATTCCTATTACTTATACGCTTGCTACTTAATACGTTTACGACTGAGCTGCGACTGAGCGCTGTACATTTCCAGTACGTGAAACCGCTGATGCATATAGAACTAAGTAGTCGGCGATTGCCAAATGCATCTGGCAATCGCTACATCAGTAATATTTATTCACATTATCAGCTATCTCGATAAAAAAGAACCGCTAAAACCTAATAGCGAATACGCGGATCTACATAGGCATTCAAAATATCAATAGCAATACTTACAACTGCTACGATTGCCGCAAAGAAGACCATCAGCCCCTGTACGACCGGATAATCGCGCTGAGTAATCGCCTCATATAGCCGGTTGGCCAGTCCTGGCCAAGAGAACGTTACCTCTGTGAGTACCGCGCCCCCTAACAAAGAAGCGAACGTCAATCCCAAAATTGTGATGACCGGAATCATCGCATTTTTCAGCGCATGGGCCGTGATAATCCGAAACTCAGAAATACCCCTAGCTCGCGCGGCCTCAACATAGTCGGCCTTTAGCGTCTGCCGCAGGTTTACCCGCACAATCCGCTCAAACACACCGCTGATTAAAACGCCTAGCGTCAGGCTTGGCAGCGCCAGGTAGTACAGCGTTGTTCCAAACTGGTAAAAGTCTAAATTCAAAAGGCTATCTAACAGATAGAGGCCTGTGGGGCCAGCTGGCGGGACCTCGCTTAGCGGAAATCGGGTGCCGATAGGAAACCAGTTCAGCTGCACCGCAAAAATTAGCTGCAAAATCATGCCAAACCAGTACATGGGCACCGCATAGGTCACGATACCGAAGATACGTCCGCCAGCGTCGAACACCGTGTTGGGCCGTGAAGCCGCAATCGAACCCACCGTCAGTCCAACGGCAGCAGCAATCAACATGCCACAGAGCGTCAATTCAACCGTTGCCGGAAAATGAGCGCCAATAATTTGCCAGACGGTTTGCCCCTGGCTGGCCAAAGAACTGCCTAGGTCGAAGGTAAACAGCTGACCAATATAGTCGATGTACTGCTTGAACAAAGACTGGTCGAGCCCTAGCTTGGTACGCATAATCGCCTTAGCGGCTTCAGGGGCGCGCGGACCCAAAAGCGCATCTACCGGATCGCCAGGGGTGGCTCGCAATAAAAGAAAGACAACGGACGAAATAGTCCAGATCATCAAAGGGGCTAGAAGTAGCCGAGAGATGACATAGAGGCGCAGTGAGCTGGTGCGAGACATAGATGAAGAGGGGTATTTTGCAGGCCGCTGATGCTAAAGGTCGCTTTCGCCTACTCAGCAGCGGCTGTCGCGACACTTTTGTCAATTTGCCATAGCAAAAATTGCTGATTGGGCTCGATCGCGACATCGCTAACGTCTGCAGTTGTGAAGACATAGTCCTTTGTTTGCCACAGCGGAATGTAAGGAACATCGTCAATCATCAGCTGCTGCAAATCAGCAAAGATAGCGTCTCGCTTAGTGGGGTCTTGCTCAGCATTTTGATCGGCGACCAGCTGATTGGCTTTGTCACTGTAGTAAAAAGAACCGTTGGCTTGGGGTGAGCCGACCGTGCAAAGCGTCTCGCTAGATCCTTCATCACAGGTCAAGAAGGGCTGTACAAAGTTCTCAGGATCGAAGTAGTCAGGGTACCAGTTGGAGAGCACGCTGTTGTAGGCACCGTTCTCTACGTTCTCCCACAGGGTTGCAGACTCAGCCGTGCTGACCGTCACGTTTACCAAACCAGGCAGCGCTTGCTCAACTGATTGCTTAATTGTATTGGCGGCAACCGAGCGGGGCGTAGAGGCAGATGGGTACCAGATTTCAAACTCTAGGGGATTCGCTTCTGTGATTCCGGCTTCTGCTAAGTACGCTTTGGCCTCTTCAAAGTTGCCATCGCCGTAGGCTTCTTCAAAGACAGGATCGTAGACGGGGAAGCTTTTGGGAATGAGGCTATAGAGCGGTTCAGCCTGGCCTTTAAAGGCGCGATCGCTAATCAGCTGACGGTCCATCATTGCCGCTACCGCTTTACGAACATTCAAATCATCAAAGGGCGCAATTTTTTGATTGAGCGACAGGTAGTTTACGACCGTAGAACCCGCTTCAATCACCTGCCAGTTTTCGCTCGCCGCATCGGCTTCTAGCGTAGAAATCTGGTCGGGGTCTAGCGTTTGGTAGGCCACATCTAAACCGCCTGAAGTAAACGTGTTGTAAAGGTTTACAGCGCTGGTAAATACCTGAATATCAATGCCGCCGTTATCAGGCTTTACGCCCCAGTAGTCTTCATTGACATCTAGCTTGATCACATCACTGCTAAAAGAAGCGAGCTTGTAAGGCCCAGAGCCAATAAAACTATCAGGGTTAAAGCTACCCGCCCCCACTTCGTATGCCTCAGGAGAAACCGGGGTAATACCGGAGAAGGTGAGGAGAGAAGGAAATGCTGCAAACGGCTGCTTGAGCGTGATGACCAGATCACCATCTGTGACAGAAACCGTATCAACTTTGCCCGTTAGTAATGAGGCTGGGCGGCCTCCATTTTCCATAAAGCGTTCGATAGAAAATGCCATGACTTCGGCAGTGAAAGGCGTACCGTCGTGGAGAGTAACGTCGTCGCGCAAAGAAATGGTGTAGGTTAGGCCGTCGTCACTAATTCTGGGCAGGTCAGTGGCTAGCTGAGGCACCAGATCAGTGGTGCCCGGCGAATAGGTATAGAGGCGATCGCCCATGTTGTAGAGCAAAATGCCAGGAAAAATTTCATAGGAATCAGCAGGATCGAGGGTGCGAGCGCTCAGGGTAGTTCCCACAGAGACGCGATCGCCCGCGCCCACCGTATCATCGATAGCACTCCCACCATTCCGGCAGCCCACTGCCAGTAAAAAGCATAGGCTGAACAGACCAGCATACTGCCCGATGCGGAAGAACCGCCGCCGGGTCGTGGTTTGACAAAACAGCTGCCGTAAGCGGAAGAAAAAGGAAACAACCATGGGATACCCGAAATAACCGACAGGAAACCTACAACACGTCATTATGAGTGATGGCGTGTAGGTTAGCATCAAAATGCCGTGACAGTTTATCCCAGCATTTCTGAACCGCTGACATCAATAAGTCCAAACACACGCTCTTGTAGTGGCGTGGTGATCAGATGCGACAGCAATCCAATCGGGCCAGCAAACAGACACAGCACCAAAGAATGCCGAGTCCAAATGCCTTTCTCTTGCCCCTGTAAATAGATCCATCGGCCCACGAACAAATCCATCACAACGTAGTGAATCCAGCCGGTAGCCATTACTCGCTCATCAGCAAACAGACCAGCCAGGGCGCTCAGGGTCGGATTGGCAAAAGATTCAAGCGTGTCGGGATCTACGCTGTTGGCAAAGCAATAAATATACGCCAGCGCTAGCGGCACAAAAGGAATCACAGAGGTCATCACGCGGCGGGTCACGCCCCAGCCAGGAAATAGAACCATCAGGGTCCAAAAGGGAATCGCGAACAGATTAGCGCCGTTATAGAGATACTCGATAACCATAGTGTGGGGTCTAGTGTGCTTGCTTTAGTAAGACTTTTCAATCATGCGGCTCCATTATCGGTCCATTTGTTACGAACTGTCTTGTTGCCAGCTCTAGTTGCTAGCTCTGATTGCTAGATCTGAAAGACGCCGCCGCATCGAGACCAGCGATCAAAAAATAGTCCCATCCCCTTGCACTCTAAAACCAGCACTGTAAGCTATGTAAAAGACGTCTTTTACACAGAGCGATCGCAGCGCTTACACAGCCCATGATGATATTGCCAGGTTCTCCCGTTCGCATCACCAACGCAGACGACACCTACTACGGATTTGAAGGCCAGGTGCAGCGCGTCACCGACGGCAAAGTCGCTGTGCTTTTTGAAGGTGGCAACTGGGATAAACTCATTACCTTCAAGCCCGCCGATCTGGAAGTTGTAAAACCCAAGCGAGGCAAAAAGTAAGCGATGCGCCTGCCGCTACCGCAGTTTGACACAGCCAAACGTCACCCTGGCCACATCGCTGAGGTGATTGAAACGTCCACCACCGAGTTTCTCGCCCAGTGCCTGGAGCCGGAAGATTTGAGCTTTCCCGCAATGCCGCCTTTTGGCAGCTGGGTCAAAGCCTACGACGAAGAAGCGGCCAACCAAATCTACGGCGTGGTGTATCACGCAACCACCAGTCCATTAGATTCGGTTCACAGGGCTAGAGCGCTGGGCATGTCTTTGGATGAACTGCGTCAGCAGCAGCCGCAGATTTTTGCCATGCTCAAAACTGAGTTTCGCGTGGCGATTGTTGGTTTTGTCCCGATGGAGAGAGGCCGTCGTGGTGCCAAAGGTGAGGACACTCAAAAAGAAATGGTATTGAGCGATCGCACCTACCAGCACTTGCCCCCTCGCCCTCCTCAGGTGCACCAGTCCGTGCATCAGGCCACCTCCGAAGAAGTGGTTCGATTCACTGAAGAACTCAACTGGCTCCGCACGCTTTTACAAATCACCAATGCCCCTACCGAAAGCTTAGTTGCCGCCACGATTAGAGAAGTCTACAACTTGCGCGATCTAGACCGAGACTGGTTGGTCAGTGCGGGGCGAATGATTAGCGTCCTGCTAAAAGATGATTACGATCGCCTGCGAATGATTCTCTCTCAAATTCACCCCTAAGTATGCAGACCTACAGCATGCAAACCTCAATATGCAAACCTACGATGCCATCGTCATCGGTAACGGCCTAGCAGGTGCCGCCCTCAGCTACGAACTCGCCAAAGCCGGACAGTCTGTTCTACTTATGGACGACGGCAGCCCACACAGCGGCACCCGCTACAGCTACGGCGGCATCGGCTACTGGGCGGGCACAACAGATCTTACAGAAACTCTCTTTCGGGCCGGTATAGAGCGGCATAGAGAGCTGCCAGAAGAGCTGGACGCAGATACGCAACTAAGAGAATTAGACCTGCTACTAACGGTTGAAAAAGGCGCAGATATTGACGATTTAAAGTCAGGCTATGCCAGCTTTCGCACGCCGCCCCAGTTTGTCGATGCGCAAACAGCTCACGAGATAGAACCTCAGCTAAACCCAGAGGCAATTGATGGGGCATTTACGATTCGACATGCGCATGTTGATCCAATGTCATTGGTCTCGGCTTATAACCAAGCCTTTAGACGGTTGGGCGGCCATCACAACATTTCTGCCGTTACCAGATTAGTTCGTATAGGAAACAAGATCACGGGCATCACGACAGAAGCTCAAGCCTACCCGGCTAAAAATGTCATTGTTGCCGCCGGAGCCTACAGCTTGCAGCTGATTGGGTCTGTTGGATTACAAGTTTCTCTCTTTTTCACTCATGCAGAGATTGTAGAAACAGAACCGCTCGATTTTGAAGTACGTGCGTTTGTGATGCCAGCAACCAACGCTCGAATCGTCATTGAGAACAAAGCGACCGATCCACAAGCGTGGCAGCAGCCGAATCATCAGGTGATGCCCCCAGTACTAGAAGCAGGCATTATTCAATTCAAAAATAAAACGGCTCGCATTGGGCAAATCAGCCGATTTCACACGGCATACACGCCGCCCGTGGACCCGCAGATTAGTGAAGCTGAAATGCGGCAGGCGATGGAACAACGCATGCCTGCGCTGAAGGATGTTCCTGGTAGCTGGCGACACTGTCTGGTCACGTTTTCGCAGGATGGATTACCTCTGATAGGGCCATTGCCTACTGTTACTGGGTTACACCTTTTTAGCGGGTTTACCGGACCTTTTGCACTTGTGCCTCCGGTAGCCCAGCTATACGCCAAATACATCAGTCAATCGTCAGACCCGTTGATAGAGAAAATGTTGCTCAGTCGTTTTACTGGAGTTTAGGCAAACAGTATTGAAAGCGCGATCGCATATTTGGTGGTTGCTGACGGTCGTTGCTGATGCCAATCGAGATAATTCAGATAGAGAGGCTATTATCGATTTAGATAGGCGATGGAATCTATTTTCTATGAGTGGTCTGACATGGACAAGGTACTACTCGTCACAGGCGGAAGCCGTGGTATTGGCGCAGCGACTGCTCGCCTCGCTGCCGCTAAAGGTTACGATGTCTGCATCAGCTATCGGCAAAACCAAACCGCTGCTGATAGCGTCGTCCGCTCAATCGAGCAGCAAGGTCAAAATGCGATCGCCATCGCAGCTGATGTTGCCTCAGAGCCTGATATCCTTCGTCTTTTCAGCGAAGTAGACCAGCAACTCGGCCTGCTCACCGCTTTTGTCAACAACGCAGGCATTCTAGAACAGCAGATGAGCGTTGCTGATATGGATGTCGCACGGTTGAACCGAGTCTTCTCCACGAACGTCATCGGTAGCTTTTTATGTGCCAAAGAAGCCGTTAAACGAATGTCTACTCTACGGGGTGGCGGTGGCGGCGCAATCGTCAACGTTTCATCAGGGGCGGCTCGAAGTGGTTCTCCGAGCGAGTACGTGGACTATGCGGCCTCGAAAGGAGCAATCGATACGATGACGATCGGTTTAGCCAAAGAAGTTGCCAGAGAAGGAATTCGAGTCAACGCAGTTCGTCCTGGCTTCATCTACACAGACATTCACACCAGCGGCGGCGAACCCAATCGCGTAGACAGAATCAAGACAGCCGTCCCACTACAGCGAGGCGGGCAAGCCGTAGAAGTCGCGCAGGCCATTCTGTGGCTACTGTCAGACAAGTCTTCTTTTACAACAGGCGGATTCATTGATGTGACCGGTGGTGTGTAGCTTCTTGCTGCTGCACGTATGAAGAGAATTCGACATCATCAATTGAGTTGTTTATCTAGCCGTAATGGCTCTGACCGTAATGATTCTAATCGTAATGGCTCCAACCGTGATGATATAGAAAAAGAAACTCATGAACATTCGTAGTGGTCAACTGCAAGATGCTGCTCAAATTGCTGAACTTCTAGGACAGTTAGACTACGCAGCAACCGCTGACTTTGTAGAGAATCAGCTCAGCCGATTAATTCAACACCCGGACGCGCAACTCCTAGTTGCTATTGATGATATTGATAGGATAATTGGCTTTGTTTCATTGCACTTTATTCCTCAGCTTGGCGTGGAAGGAGACTTTTGCCGTATTAGCTACTTCTGCGTTGATTAGCAAAGCAGATCAGCAGGCGTTGGTCATCGGCTAGAAGCGGCGATTGTCGAAGCGGCTAATCAGCGGCAGTGTGATCGCATTGAGGTTCACTGCCACATCAGACGCAGCCGCCCCCATAGCTTCTATGAACGTCAAGGCTATCTATATCGAAACTCCTAAGTACTTGCTGAAACGATTGAGTGGTCATATTTGAAGCTGACCTACGAAGCCGAAACGTAGGCAATCTGAAGATTGTGAGCTTCACGTGATGTTTCAGAGCTGAGAGATGCTATAAGTTCTGGAACATCACGGTTTTATGCCAACAGAATAGTTGGTCTTCTCTTCTCTGTTTTCTAGAGTCGTCAATCAGCGAACACCTTTTGGATTTTTACGAGAACAATCAATCATCATTCCTGATGTTGTGAACGTCATCACCTCTATCCTAGAAGACACATCATCTTCACCACTGTCCAAATTCGTAGCGCTAAGTCTTACAAGTCTCTTAAAGTCATCGCTAAGCCACAGGAGATAGAATCTGACCAAACTTAGTAAAACCTGGAAATTCAATGCCGAAATTATTGGTGAAATAGTCAGCGTAAAGCGTTTCATAGGGCTTAAACCCCGCAGACTGATAGGCTTTGTAAGCGCGGTCATTACCGTTGATGACCATAATGCCTATATGGTGCTGGTCTTTCTGCCGAGCCTGATTCAGTAACGACTGCAATAGAAACTTGCCAACACCCTGCCCTCTTGCCTCAGCAATGACGGCTACATATTCAATAATCCAAGGTGCTTGAGGCTTGAAAAATAGAGGCTTTGGATCTTCACCAAGAAATTGGAGATAGCGATCGCAAAACTCTGTCTTAGTCTGCCTTGACCAGCCCAATACTTGAGCTACTTGGTTCATCTGGTCAAGGCAAACCGGGCGATAGTCTTCTTCGGTAGCAGCATAGATAGAGGCCGCTGCCACTGGTTGCCTCTCACGCTCCACAACCATAAAGTCCTCAATCTGACTCCAGTAAGTCGCTCGGGTTGTCAGCATCGCAGCAATGAAGTCTTCGGCTTCAGTTGAGCTCCCTTGCAACAAGTCATCCCAGAAACTGTGATTTTCCGGTGGCAGCGATGCCTCATAAACGATATGAGCCAAAAACGAAACATCAGCGGCGGTTGCCTGGCGAATAGATAGCATCATTTACCTCTAAAACATACAATCAGCATGTATCTAACATGGCTCAACTCATTTAAATTGTCAAGATACATTCTGTCTGTATGTTTTTATTTGTGAAACTACTCGATATGACCACCAAGCTTACTAAGGCCGAACGGACTCGTCGTACCCGTCGAGCTATTCTTGACCGTGCACATCTGCTTTTTGCTAGCCAGGGCTATGCTGCCACCGCAACAGAGGAGATGATTCAAGGCTTAGGGATTACAAGAGGGGCTTTGTATCACCAGTTCAAGGGGGGTAAGCAGGCTGTATTTGAAGCGGTCGTGGAGGAAGCCTACGGCAAAATTGCTACCCACATCACTTCTCAGGTCCACTCGATAGAAGACAACTGGGAGCAATTGGTACAGGCTTCGCGAGCATTCTTAGAGATTGCACAACACGATGACCTGCGCCGAATTGTGTTTATCGAAGCTCCGGCTGTGCTATCCGCAGAGAGGTTAGTTCAATTTGACCAGTACGGATTTGGACTGCTTCAAGAGGGAATTCAGCTGATGGTAGAGCAAGAACAGCTTGATGTTGTTGATGCGGAGGGGTTTTCCCATTTGCTCAACGGAGCCTTAAATGAGCTAGCGGCTTGGGTGGCTCAGCATCCCGATTCTCAACGATTACAAACAGCGCAAGCTCTAGTTGAAGCGCTATTGAAACAGCACCATCGCTGACAAATTCGATATCAAACAACAAATCGCTAAGCTATGCTACTCATGAGTTTTATGCTGCTCATGAGTTTACATATGTCATGCACAAGTCTACATATCTCAAATTTTAGAGCTTTTGAATCCTTACAAAAGCACGTCTCGTTTCGTGTCTCAAAACGGCTTGCTCACAATCTCTTACTCGCGATCTCTTAGAAATTATAAGACATCTAGAAGTGAAGAAGCACGCGAGCTATGCTTACAAGTCAGCACCACTGCGTGGGAAAATCTTATCAGCTACTATAGTCCAGCTGTTGCCCTCGTCAGCTTCTCACTTAGTTCACGACCCAATGGACTCTTGATAAACCGGCTAATATTGGCTGTGAATCCATAGAAGTCCTATTAAGAGTTTAGATACACCAAAGGATTAAGACTTATCCCATACTTTTAGACTTACTGTTATGACTCACTTGCCGTTTCGCAGATTTTTGCCAAAAAGGTTAGCCCGAAGCTTGTCCAAAAGAAGGTTATGGCTTCTTCGAAAGCGCTGTCCGTTTGGGCTGATGAGCTTACTATTTGGTGTAAGTTTGCTGTTTGTTTGGCTATCGACAGCGATGCCTAGCGCTGCTCATTGGGATGACCTGACAACAGCCAAAATCACAGTTCAAGCGACCAGTGCTCAAATTTCCCTCATCTACCCTAGCGAACTCACTGCATTTGCCGATGAGGATGGCGACGACAGACTTTCAGGCGCAGAGATCGCCCGCAATAGAGAGGCACTTCAAAACTTTTTTCAAGAGAAGATAATCTTGAAAGATGACCGCAATCAGAAAGCCGCTTTGACTGTGCAGTCCCGCAGCGAAAGTCTGGCTGACAATGGTACCAGCACTGGGACAATAGCGCCTAAAACTCATACAAACCTTCTGTTAAGCTACGCTTGGCTTGAGCCATTTCAGAACCTGACCATTGACTATCAGCTGTTTGTGCCAGGCACATCCAAAGCTAGCTGTGTAGCGACTATTTCTCATGCGGGGCAGTTTTCCAACCATGTGTTTACGCCTCGCAAAACAACCTTAGAGCTAGGGCCAGAGGGCATAGTAAGAAGTGCAGCGGGCCTATCAGGAAAATGGCTGCTGTCGCTGGCGGGTGCCTTTTTATGGGGGGCGCTGCATTCAATGTCTCCAGGGCATGGGAAGACGCTAGTCGCTGCCTATTTGATCGGCGAGCGGGCAACACCGCTGCACGCTGTGTTTCTAGCAATGACGACAACAATTACCCATACCTTAGGCGTATTTGCTTTAGGGTTCATAACGCTGTTTGCGGCCCGCTACATACTGCCTGAACAGCTTTATCCCTGGCTGAGTTTGGTATCGGGAAGCATGGTGGTTGTGATTGGGCTGAACTTGTTATGGCAGCGGTGGAGGCGATCGCAGAACCTAGCCAAAGCAAGCGCAATTCATAGTCACCATCATCATGATGATGACCATCATCATGAGCATGGCCATCATCATGAGCATAACCATCATCATGAGCATGGCCATCACCACTCGCATGGTGAGCATTCTCACAACAACCATACACACTCTCATTTACCTGCCGCAGCGGGAGAGGCCGTGACCTGGCGGAAACTATTGCTGCTGGGGCTGTCGGCGGGGCTGGTGCCCTGTCCGGCGGCGCTGGTGCTGTTGCTAGGCGCGATCGCAATCGGCAATCCTTTTTCCGGTCTCGTGTTGGTGTTGGTGTTTAGTCTGGGGCTGTCGGTGGTGTTGACCGCATTAGGGCTGATACTGGTTTACGCAAAGCAAATGTTTAAGCAGCTACCAGCGCCTAAAAGGGCGATCGTAGAATGGTTGCCAACGGCTAGTGCCTGCGGAATTGTCGTCATTGGGACGGGCATTTTTGCCCGGTCACTGATGCAAGTTTTCTAGAAAATAGCGATCTCCAAATCATACTGATCGGTCATACTGATCAATCAAGCAGCTCAATCCCATCATGCAAGCAGATTGTCGCGAGTCAGCTACTGTCGTAACTGACTCGCGACAATCTGAGAATAGAGTCTGAGTAGTTACGAAAATACTTATACGAAAATACTTATATTTGAGAGGTACTGAAGGTGGAACAGGAGAAGATTGAGAAGTACCTTTCAGATTTAAATGGCGCTGAACGCTGCTATCCCTTTGGGCCCGAGCCGCTGGTTTTTAAGGTGATGGGAAAGATGTTTGCCTATGTTTCTGTCAAGGCAGGAACGCCGGTTGTTACGCTCAAGTGTGTTCCGTTAGATGGTGAGATTTTAGCAGAGCAGTTTGAGGCGATCGCACCCGGCTACCACATGAACAAAAAGCACTGGATTACCGTCTCGCTGACCGACGAAATCCCTGACGATATGCTGATTGACCTGGCAAATAAGTCTTATGAGCTGGTGGTTAGTAAGCTAACGAAGGCAAATCAAGCTAAGCTAGCGGAACGCCTTTCAACGTAACAACCCTCATGAGAGCGCTCGATCACAACCTTTGGGTAGCAGAACAGCCGCTGAAGTATCTCGGGCTAGAGGTTGGTACTAGAATGACGGTTGTCCGCTTGAGCAGTCAGGCCTTAGCCGTTATTTCGCCGATTGCATTGAACAGCGAGTTGAAGCAGCAGCTGGCCCGTATCGGAACCGTTGAGCATATCATTTCACCCAACTTGTATCATTACCTTTATGCGGCAGATTTTAAGTATGCTTATCCAACAGCCACTTTTTGGGCCGCACCTGGATTGCAAGAGAAAAAGCCTAATTTGCCGATTGATAAAGTCATTCAAGCTAATAGCAGTCCCCTATGGAACGATCTAGAAGGGCTGTACTTTGAAGACTTTAAAACCCTAAGTCCTGGTGGTTTCGATGCACTGAATGAATGGGTCTTTTTTCATGCGGCTAGTCGTACGCTGATTTTGACCGATACAGCTTTTCATTTTGATAACAGCTTTCCGTTTGTCACAAAACTGCTGACCAGGGTTACAGGCGACTATCAAAAGCTGGCACCGTCAGTCTTTGAACGGATTGCAACTACGGACAAGCAAAGTGTGAAAGAGACGGTTGAAAAGATATTGTCCTGGGATTTTGAACGGGTTGTGATGGCCCACGGCAGCATTGTAGAAGAAGATGCCAAGCGTAAGCTAGAAAAGGATTACAGCAGTTTTTTTCGCTAGAAGGTCCATATGAGAATGACGTATGAACAAGTCTGTTCATACGTCATTCGTTTTTTTTGAATGAGCTGTAGTAACGCCAAGTCTTGACTTATGTTTCTGTTGCTTCTTCTAGAAGATCGCTTTCTTTTATCAGCGAAGGCTCAAGCGGCGTCTTCTCTTCAACGCTGTAACCTCGCGCTTCTATCATTTCTTCTATCTCACGCACACGTGCCTCAGAAGGCGGGTGACTCGCCAGAATATCTATACTAGGAATGCGCTCACTCTCTTGTGCCATTCGGCTGAAAAAGTCAGTCGCCCCAGCAGCATGGTCGTATTCTGCTTCTAGCAGCGTCAGCCCAACCTCATCCGCCTGAGTTTCTTGACTTTGAGAAAACTGCGCGTTGGATAAAGAGGCAATACTGTTAGTCGCAATCGAGCCTAGAGAACCCAAATCACCAAAAACAGCAGAGAGCGATAGTCGCAGCATAATTGAGCGGCTAAGTCCCCGCAGGTGATCGCGATTGGCAAAGTGACCTAGTTCGTGCCCCAACACCATCATTAGCTCATTTTCAGATTCGGCATTTGCAAGCAAGCCTTTATAAATGATGACGCGATCGCCTGGAATAGCCAACGCGTTTACTGTCTCCTCAGGCACATACAGCACCTGATAATCACGAGCCTGACCGTTAGAACCTAGCCGCTGATCGTCTGGCAGGTGAGCTTCTAATCTATCGAGTAACACGTTCAACGTATCTTGCGTGTCCGAAGGCTGCGCTTGCGCTTCAAACACGGGCACAATTGCTCTGCCCAGCTGCTGCTCTACTTCAGGTGGAATCAGCCAAACCACCGCCCCAGCCAGCCAGAGGGCGATGCCTACCGCAAGTCCAACGCCCAGCAAAAACAGCAGTAGTAGTGAAAACAGCTGACGGTTATTTGCAGGCGGCGTGTCTTCGCTGTAGGCCGCACTGCCAGGGGGAAGTTCGATGGGCATTTTTTAAAGGATTCGGTTCTACGGGCTTAGTTCTAGAGTATTAATTACTTTTCACCGGACGGAACGGATGAATAAAGCGAACAAAAGAGGCGACGTTGCGGGTTTGAATCCACAGCTTACCACTGCCGCTAAAGTGAGTGACTAAGCCTTCTCCACCAAAAATACTGGTCTTCAGATTCTTGAAAGAGAGACCGTTGAGTACTTCTACCTTGTAGTTCAGCGTATCTTCAAACGCGACAATGTAGCCCGTATCAACCACGTAGCTGCCGTCTACCGGAATTTCAATAATGGCTCCAAAAGAGCTAAACCAAAAGTCTCCTTCGCCAGTTACTTTTAGCAGAAAAAGAGACTCGCCGCTAAAGAAGCCCTTAAAGCCCTGAAACTTGCTGTCTATCATGACGCCAGGCGCAGCGGCAACAAAACCAGAAGATTGCACCATCAAGCTACGACTACCGTCGAGCGCGTAGTGTTTGATGTCTCCAGGCACACCCGGTGATACGTACAGATAACCTGACTGGCCCTTGGCTGTAAACTCACTGGTAAACAATGACTCGCCGCCAAACATACGGCCAATGCCTTTACCCAGGCCGCCTTTCACTTTCGATTTCATGTCGATGCAGCTATCCATCGCGGCCATTGCCCCTGCTTCAACGGTAACGGACTGCTCGGGCTTTAGGTTTAGCTTTAGGGATGCGTAGGCCGGGCTATGTTCAATTTTGTATGCGATCGCACTACTCACAAGCGTCTTCTCCTCTTAATTTGAGACCTTAGTTAATTTGAAATTATTGACCACAGTTTCTTAACGAGGTGGCAACTTTCCACCCACCATCCGACCAAAGGAGCCTGGGTTATGCGTTTGACAAAAGACTTTTCCCTTACCCTTGAAATGACAGACAAAGCCTTCTCCACTGAAAAAAGCACCTGCCCAGCTTTTGTTCGCTTTAGAGATGCTGTAATCTAGCGTGCGCTCAAAGGCAACAATATGACCCGTATCCACTACGTATTCGCCATCTACATCTATTTCGTAAACGCTACCAAACGCATTGAGTAGCGCTAGGCCGCTGCCGTTAGCTGTCAACCAAAATAAAGACTCTCCCGAAAAGAGGCTCTTAAAGCCGGTAAACCCCAGATCTATCTGCACGCCGGGCGTACTGGCCAGATAGCTAGTTGACTGAATAACCAGCTCGGTACCCGATAGCGTGTAGGGCAAAATGTCACCCATGAGCGTTGGTGACAAATACAACTCAGCCGCACTACCGCCCGATCGAAAGACGCTAATGAACAAAGACTCTCCGGCCACCATGCGCTTAAGTCCGCCCAACACACCGCCGCCTTTACCTTTACGCAGGGTAGTGCTCACGTCGATGCTGCTACTCATAGCAACCATCGCACCAGCTTCCGCTAAGATCTCTTCTTGCGGATCTAGCAGGACTTTTGCGACTGCACTATCTGGCTGATGTAACAGTTCGAGTTTCATAGTTTTTATTAAAGATTACAGGATAGAAATTACAGCACTTAGGGAGAGCTAGAGCTTCGGCTTCAAGAACTTAACCAAGCCGCCCATACTGCGCGATTGAAGATAAATTTTGCCACTGCCTTCTAGCTTATTCACAAAGCCTTCGCCAGAAGTCAACGAGCCCATCATGCTGCCCGAAAGCCCTACGTTTAATTTGATACCCGGCTCATAGGCCACCAAATGACCGCTATCTACCACAAAGCTATCGGTCACATTCTTTTCGGAAAGCCCCCCGTAGGCCCCAAAAAAGATCATGCCATTGCCGCTAAGCTTCAGCTTGAACAATCCCTCTCCAGAAAACCAGCTAGCAAAACCAGCCCACTGCAAATCTACTTTGATTCCTTTGGTATGCGCAATATAAGCGCCAGGCTGCAAACACAGCGACCCACCATTGAGCTGAGTTTGAACAATATCGCCCATACTCGACTGAGTCAAAACAATCTCTTGAGGGCTTTGAGTCTTATTGGTAAACTCGTTCAAAAACAAAGATTCGCCGCCCAAAAAGGCTTTCAGCAGTCCCGGAATCAGGCCACCAAAAAAGCCTGTGTCCATCGCAACTTTTCCGGACATGCTGGCCATTGCGCCCGCTTCAGCAAAGATTTGTTCTCCTGGCTGCAAAGTCAGAAATATCGTGGCAAACGCTGGCTTGTAGCGAATGTCATATTTCATCGCGCATTCTCCTATCTAAAAAATGAGGCATAGTTTTAACGGGACTTGTCGGCGAGCTGTTATGAATACAGTCGCTTTTCTGGCCAATCACTACTGTTGAACGTATAGCGAAATATTTTGTTACAAGCGTATTGCTGCGTTTATCGGCTTTCTTGGCTCATATAGCTTTTGAAGCGTTGCTTGAGACACTTACGCAACGCTTCAACCTACAGAAGGTAAGTAAAGCTTCTGAGCAAGTGTCCTAATGCATTAGGGCATCTGCTATATCTCAGCAATAATCTTCAGCATTCAGAATCAATATTCCCGACGACAGGCGGCAATATCAATTTCTATTGGAATTATCTGATTAGAACTATCTGACTAGAACTATCTGTAAGGGGACGCTTAACAGAACGCACCTGCCAATAACAGAATGGTCACTAACCGATCAGAGACTGTAGAACTAATCTTCTGAAAGAATCAATCTTCTGAAAAGTCGCCGCAGAGCTGCGATCGCATCTCAGGCCGTGCAATCAACCAGTCTTGCAGCCACTCACACCCTTGCGCCATCAGCGCATCTAAACGCAAATCCCACACTCTCGCCGTACCGTCTGCGCCCGCAGAAATTAATCGCTCTCCTGACGGGTCAAAGGCCACATCCCAAACCACACCCTCATGGCTGAGCAACGGTGGCAATAGTTGCGCCATACCACCGTCATCTTGATCGACATCGTTCAAAATATCCGCAGATACCGACCACAGTCGCACCGTACCGTCATCACTTGAGGAAGCCAAAAACTGACCATTCGGGCTAAAGCATACGCTGCGCACCCAGTCTCGGTGTCCACGTAGCAAAATCGGATCGGGGGCTAAGCGCATCGGCTCAGTGGGTGGGTCAATCACCGTCCACAAACGAATGGCACCATCTGCACCGCCTGCCGCCACCAGCCGGCCATACGGATCAAACGCCGCACACCAAATACTGCCAGACTGACCGCCTGCAGGACCGTCTATTGTCTGCATTAAATCTTGCTCGCAGTGCCACAGTCGCAGGGTATTGTCTTCACTGGCAGACACCAGATACTCACCGTCTGGGCTAAAGCTAATGTGCCAGACCGTATCAGTATGGTCGCTCCAGGTTTTCAGCAGCTCTCCTTCATGAGACCACAGGCGAACCGTGCGATCGCTACTCACCGATGCCAGCGTTTCCCCAGTAGGACTGTAGCGAACCTGCCAAACCGCGTCGCCGTGCCCTGCTAACGTTTTTACCAGTGCGCCATCGGCTCGCCAAATTTTGACCGAATAATCGGCACTGGCCGAGGCAAAAAACTCACCGTCTGGTCGCCAGTCGGCGCAGTGAACCCCGCGCCTGTGACCCTCTACTGAGCGCAGCAGCAATCCCGATTCAGACCACAGCTTAATCGCACCGTCACCGCCCGCTGAGAGAATAGCCGTCTGCGCTTCAAGCGAATTATCTGGTGGATGATCTGGTGAATGATCTAAAGGCATCTCTGAAGAACTGCTTTCTAGGGCTATCTCTCTAACAGCCGGACGCCAACGAGCACTCCACACAATGCCTTCATGTCCCTGGCAAATCGGCACGGTAGGCCCCTGCAATCGCCAAATATGCACCTGGTCATCATCGCCACCAGAAACAACAGAGTTGCCGTCGGCGCTCCAGGCTACGCTATGCACACTGCTGCGGTGGTTGAACGTATGTATAGCCGTACCGTCCAACGTCCATATACGAATGGTTTGGTCGTCACTAGCCGAAGCAACCAACCGGCCGTTGGGGCTAAAGGCAACAGCACGCACCCAGTCTTCATGCCCATAAAAAGTAATCAGCTTGTAGCCGTCCACGCTCCAAACGCGAATTTCGTTCGCATCCCCAGCGGACACAATTAGTTGACCATCTGGGCTAAAGTCTACGCTGCGCACCCAGCCTCGATGGCCGTGCAGCGTATCTAGCAGTTCACCGCCTACGCTCCACAGCCGCACGGTATTATCTTCACCGCCTGTCACCAAGCGCTGACCGTCTGGGCTAAAGGCAACGGCACGCACCCAGTCTTCGTGGCCTTCTAGCGATCGCACCCTCTGTCCCGCCAAATCCCATAGCCGCACCGTCGTATCGCTGTAGGTTGCCGCTAATAGCGGTTCGCTAGGGCTAAAGCTCAGGCTGGTTACGCTAGCGGACTCAAAAGCAATTTGCCGGATAAAATCACCGTTAGCTCGCCATAGCCGAATGGTATGGTCCAGGCTAGCACTGGCCAGATACTCACCGTCTGGGCTAAAGCAGACGTCTATCACGCTGGCCTGATGTCCGGTGAGCGATCGCACCAGCTCGCCCTTGCCATTCCACAGCTTTAGCGTATCGTCTTCACTGGCCGACACAATTCGCTCTGGCGCATCCAGCTGTGGCCGACAGTCAACCGCCAGCACCCAGTTGCGATGACCAACCAGCTCATTTCTCTCATGAATATCTCGCAGAGATGTCGCCAAACAAAGCGCCACCTGTAGCTTTAAGAACGCATCGTCCACGCTGCTAACCTGCCGCGCCGCCCGTAGCCCTTTGGCTAAAGCGTCAATACCGTCGCCCGATAAATAGAGCGATCTGGCCACCGAAATCGTGGCTTTGATCTCAGAAACATTTGCCTGGTGCCGAGCAAGCGTTGCCTGCATCAGCGTATCCGACTGAGCTGCCAGTGCCTTCTGAAGCTGATCTTCCGCCAGCTGACGGCGATTGCGCTCAGCTTGCAACACCTCAATGAGGCCCGGCTGCTGCTGGTCTTGCACCAAACTTGCCAGGTATTCATGCACCAGCTGATAGCGAACGCCAGAGACTTCGGGCACTTCAAAAACCAGCCCCGACCCAATCAAAATATCGAGGACTAAGCTCAGCTGTTGTGGCGCACTCTCAATGTTGGCGAGTAGCAGCGGTTCTTGTAGCTCCGAGAGACTTTTAAGCGGTCTGTTTTCACCTTCACTCAGCAAATAGAGAATCGATCTGGCCACTAGATTGTTCTCAGGCCCACAGTCGCGCACCACGCTGTTCAAGAAGTTTTTGAGTAGCTGACTTTTAGGCGATCGCCCCAGCAATCGATAGGCCGATAGCGTCGTAATCTCTTCTCGCTGGAGCTGAGCACCGACCACCTGCAGCTCAATCGGGCGCACTTCTCCTGTTTCTGCGGCTAGCTCATCCACTAACGCAGTCACTAGCGCAGGCTCTAGCTCAAAGCCTGCCAGCTGAGTTAGCTGGTTGATGAGAGCTTCAGCGGCTTTAGGTGTGAAGTTACCCAGATAGTAGCGAATGTCTTTACTTAAAATGTCATTATTGATAATGCTCAAATTGGCGTTGCGATCCCATTCCAGCAGATAGTGCAAAAAGTCTTCTCTGAGCGAAAGAACAATCTTGACATAGGGCAGATCAAGACAGTCTCGCAAAAAGCTGTAGAGCCCCCGACGATGCACAAAAGTAGGATGCTGGTAAAAGAAATCTTCAAACTGGTCAAATATCAGAATCACCTGCTGATACTTTTGGTTTGTTAACTGTTGCAATGTATCGAGTAAAAGCGTCGCAGACAGCTGATTCGAATCGGCAGACTGACTATCGGGCACCAACTCTACTGCCGGGTCGACTGCCAGATCGATGGCCGGATCAAGCAGACCTTCACTCTGACTATTGATGGCGCTATAAACCTGCTTTATCCAATCGCTGTAGCTGCTCACTAGCACAGGCAAAGCCGTCCGCCCCTCGCTAATCAGACGGCGCAAGCGAGGCACTAGCCCAGCGCGCAGAATAGAGCTTTTGCCGACACCCGACTGTCCGTGCATCACCACAAGCGTATACCGAGGCTGTGAGAGCCGAGACACTAGCGATTCAATATCTTCTGTGCGGCCAGAGGCTTCAATGGCTGTCGAAATCACGCTAGCGGTAGAAACGACGCTGCCGCGAGCAGACTGAACGGCTGCATTCGAGGATGAATAGGGAAGCCTGGGTGTAAAGGGCTGAATCTGACTAGCCCCAATAAAAGCACGCAAACCAAAGAGTGTTTCAATCCGTCTCTGTTCTAGTTTTACTTCAAAGGCTTCAGCATAGTGTTTATGGTCAAAATACAGCTGCCACAGTCTAGCCAAAATACGCCGATATAAAGAGAGATCGTAATGAGGGTCAATATTTTGGAGGGCTCTTTCAAGATGTTCTATAGCGGTTAAACTTTGGTGTTGCAGCTGATAAGCGATCGCGAGCAAATAAAAGTAACAGCCTCGGTGATAGCGCAGCGCAATTTTACTAGAAGCGCTTGTTATACCGTCTACATCTTGGGCATAGGATTGCAGCACTCGGTCAGAGGTTTCTAGGGCCTGCTGGGCGAACCCCTGTGCCTGACTCAAATACTCGGACTGCGCATCTTCTTGGTAGCGGGCTAGCGCCACTTCCGCCAGGTAGCTATAGTCGCGAGCGAGCCGGGCCAAATCGTGATGATGCAGTCGAATACTCTCTTTGGCAACCTGCTCTAGGGCTGGCCAGTCTTCTAATTTTTGCAATACGTCAGCAAGTGCCAAAACAAAGCGAGCGATCCGATCCGAGCGATTTTGCTGACGAAAAATGGTCAAGCAGCCTTCAAAATAGGCACGCGCCTGCTGATAGGCTGGCGTTGAGTCTTTTTCTTGCGTGGCTTGCGATCGCCACCACAGCCCTAAGTGAAACTTTAGGACAGCCTGCTTGTCTCGGCTTTGAAGCACATGAGCCTTTCTCAAGGTGCCTTCTTTTGTTGCACCAGCGGGGATATCAGCCGCTTCTAGCTGCCAATGAACCAGACTTTTTTCGTAATAGCCCCGGGCGCGAATCAGCTCACCCTGCTGGTGCAGGCTACGCCCCTGCAAAAACAACAGATCGGCCAGCAGGCTATTAGTCACCAAATCAGACTGGGCAGCGGGTAAATGCTCCAGCTGGCTAATCGCGAAGTTCAGCTCGCGCGCGGCCAACGGCTCGGTAATGCTAGCGCTTAGCGGCAGGCAGTTGTTAAGAACAATCCCTTTGTTGACGTCTAGAATTTGGGTAAAGGTGTCAGCAGCCTGCGATCGCAAACGCTCAATCAAAGCCGCTGCGGGGTACTCAAACCGAATTGGCGTAGCCGCAAAACTCTTCAAATCTGGAGCGTAGCGGTTCAACTGCTGAAGAACAACATCATTCACCCACAGTATGACCGGATAAGAAAATCGCTTCGGCAGCTCGTCACGACTCAGGTTAGCCGCCTTTAGCAGTTTTTCTAGCTGGGAGGGCAACCCATCTATTTCTGCCGCAGAAACGCGCTCTAGACCGGTTAGCATCAGCGCGCGGGGTTGCTCGGCTGACGACGACACTGACGGACCATTCGGCAGTTCAACAGGCGGTTCAGCAGGCAATTCAGCAGGCAATTCAGCAGGCGGTTCAGCAAATGGATCCACGGCTGATTTGCTAGCTGACTCAGTGGCTGATTCGCTAGCTGATTTGGCTGCCTGAGAAAACGCTTCAGCCGCCTCCATCACAGATCGCAAGCTAGTTGCATCCGGCGAAATTTCCACCTTGTCTAAGTGCAGATTCACCCCAAGTTCAACCATCAACACCCGCTGTAGTCGCTGATAGTTCACCCGAGCCAAAATCAGCGAAAACTGCCCCTGGCCCAATACAACGGCCCGGCGAAGGTTGTTCAATGCATTTTTGTTGTAGGTAACAATATCTAAGTATTGTTCACTGACGATTGTCATAACAGAAGTGCAGCTAACAGATTAGAGGTGGCGGCTAAATAAACAACTCAATGGGTTCGACGGGCAAGATGCCTATTCTATAGCTATCTGCACTTGGCTTGCTGCTGCATCAGGGGCCACAACCCTAGCCAGATTAGGCTAAATGCTTATCAAGACGTACTTTTACCGACTTGCCTGCCAAACACGGTATCGTTTTGTCTGAGCCAAAATTGGATTCAACCCAAACCAGCGCCCCTCGTTATCGCGATACTCATACAAAAACAGACTGCGCAACAGTGGATTGTACGCTTCATTTCCCTGATTGTCTTCACCGCCTACCGCCTCAAACAGCAAATCCCATTCTGCCGCATCAATAAGCGCCATCAGCGCATCTCGCTCATCTCGAATCACCGCATCCAACATCGCTTTGGTAATCGGCGGATCGCCTTTTTGCAAGCACCCATAGAGCAAACGCATCAGGTTGCGCATATGGCCGCCGCTAATAGCCACCAGCGTATTCAGCGTATCGGGCGTGTCAAAAACAACCTTGATTTGCTGCCAGCGATCGCGCTCCGACAGATTGGGAAAGGCCCTGGCCAACACCATTTTTTGCAGCAGCTGTCGCCCCCTAGCGAACGGCTCTCCCATTCGAGTCGAGACAGGCACCATAGACAGCAGCTTAGGCGCTGTGCCAAACCGGTTAGCCAAGCGCGGCAAGTCGTCTGAAAAAATTAACGCCAGCGGAATTGTATACACCACATGGCAGTTCAGCCGCTTCAACTGCTCACCGCGATCTACAAACAAATATTCTGACTGGCTGCGACCATCGGCCCGGCGGATAGGATCAATTCGATCCAAATTATCGACCACCACCACTAGGCCCTTTTTGCCCTTTGCCTTCAGCTGAGCGTTGGCAACCGCTAAAATTTCGCTATTAATCGCATCGATAATGCTTTTCGTTCGCGGCTCTAAATACTGACGCAATTGGCTACGCATCTCGGGGCTTTCTTTTGCCCTAGCCGTAATCGTAGCGACCCCCACCGAAAAGCTAACGTCACCAAGATCCATTGGAGATCGCAGCGTCTCTAACAAATTGCTAAACAGCTGCTCCAAATAGCTGGGCCGCAGCCGAACGCCTACCGATTCCATACTCTCGGTAACCTGATGAGCAATCATTAACAAAATATCGCTAATATCCACATCGGCCATCTCCAGGTCACGGTCCGACTCAAAATACACCACGTGGAAATTCTGTTGCTCTAGTCCACCCTTCAGGCGAAACAGCTCTGTAGACTTGCCACAGCCAATATGTCCGGTAAACAGCTGACTGGTCGGCTCGTCTGGAGAAAGCCGTACAATTGTCCGACCCAGTTCACTGATAATGTCGCCCCCGCGCACCGACGAAAAATTAATGTAGTAGCGACGGTCTTCACTTTGAGCCACCTTGAGCGGGCGGCTAGGGTTAGCAGCACGATAAAAGCGAGGTAGGTCTAAAGCCATAAGGCCGATTAAACTCTGTGTCAGCATCAGCGGTCGTTGACAGTATACCGCTGCTGCTAATAGTCAAGGTGGCTTAGACAGGGCAGGCTAGCGACGAGCGCGGCGCGGTAAGAGCGCAGCGCAAGGGAGGGTTGTAAGGCGCGATCGCACAACCATTTCCCAGGTAGCAGCGTCTACCGTGCCTGTAAGTTCAAGCCCTAATCGCTGCTGATACGCGGCGATCGCCTTTGAGGTCTTCACACCAAAGTAGCCATCTACAGTGATTGGTATCCCTGCGGCTAAAACCGACCGCTGTACAGCTGCAACCGACGTCCGGCGAGTACCGATAGATAGTTCGGGCAAGCCCAAAACGCCATCAGCACCAAACTGCCAGGTTGCCTCATCTACCCGTCCACTCACCGGAAATCCACCGACACATTGCAGGTATTTCACAGCCATCAACGTTTTAGGTCCAAAGACGCCATCTACTGTCAGCGACATTGAAGCCATCAGGCCAAAGTCTTGAAATCGTGCATTGAGATTACGCTGGAGCTGTCGGACGGTAGAACCTTGAGAACCAATAGTAAGCACAATGACGGAAAGAGAAGGGGTAATACACATTTGAGGACTCCTGGGTTAATGTCCTTTTCTAGGTATCAGTACTCAAAATAGTTTTTCTGCTACTCCAAAAAATTAACTGACCACTCACACAGGGCTCAGGCTTACCCTTCGAAAAAGACTCAGCTAAAACGCGACAGAACAACAGACAGCATCTGTTCTTAAAGACGTCTTCTGTAACCCCCAAAAAACAGCTTTAGCTTCTCACGCTGTTTCTATGAGTAGTATCCATAAGCAAGCTCTCAGAACCTTTAATAGATTCAGTCGAATAGATTTATTGCAGGGGGCAAGGTACTAGCCGCCTTCCCTGCTGCCGATTTTGAACAAGCCCTGTACCCAATCGCACGTATTCGCGTTGAACTCGCTAATTAAAGAATTCAACAAGGTTTAGACAATTGAAGAGAAATGGCTAGAGCGCGCGGGTGCTTTATGCTACATAAATATTAGTTGATATCAACAGCATGAGTTGTTCGGTATTGCTATTGCATATGGGCCCAGCGCTCCCCTTCCCAAACGGTTATGCAGCAAACAGCGCTCTGCGCTTTGTTGAGAGCACTCAGCTTCATATAGCAAGGGTTGTAACTGTTCGTAATGGCGGAAGCTAAGTGCAGATTTCTGCAGATTTCTTTCTATAGAGCGGTGCTTGCATGAAGACATTCAACCGATTGCCTCCCAAACTAAAGCGACTCGTCAAAGTGGCTATGCCGACCGCCATTATTTCAGTGTGCTTGGGAATGAACACCACTGCATTTACAGAAATTCGCCAGTCCGTCGCCAGCCGCCGTAGCACGCTAGAACTTACCAACTCGCCAGTCACCATCCAAAGTACAGCTGCCGTACTCCCAGACAATCAGCTCGTCGCCACGCCCACGGCCAGTCCACAGCGCACTAGCGAGGCTATTCAGCTACGACCTATTAGCACCGACGATTTTGTCAATGACCTACCCCCGATCAAAATCACACCAGTCATTACCGGTAGCGCGACCTGTACTAGCAACCGACCAGCACCAGGACAAGATCAAGCAGGACAAGATCGATCAGAACAGGGCCAAGTCGCGCAATATCAAGCAGAAGAAATAGCGCTCCAGCCAGCTGAGAAATATGGTCATCGCGCCTACACAGAGGGCAACGAAGACGACATGGTGCTGGTGGCTAGCTATGTTGAAGGCAGTGAGCATAGAGCCGAAACGCTTCACCCAGAAACGGCAAGAGCCTTACTGGAAATGACTGCCGCGGCCCGCTTAGATGGGATATGGCTAGTTCCAGCCTCCGGATTTCGCACGATTACTGAGCAACGCGCGATTTTCAACGCCCAAATCGAACGGCAGGGCAGCCCAGAAGCAGCGGCAAAAGTCAGCGCACCACCGGGCTACAGTGAGCATCATACGGGCTTTGCCGTTGATTTGGCAGATGGCTCGCTTCCACAGACACAAGACATTAATGACAGCTTTGCTGACACGGCGGCCTATCAGTGGCTGCTAGCCAACGCGGCCAACTACGGCTTCGAGCTATCTTTTCCAGAAAATAACGACCAAGGCCTTTCTTTTAAGCCCTGGCACTGGCGCTATGTCGGCAGCGTACAATCACGAGAGAGCCTTGGCCTTCAGCTGCCGACGCTCGATACTCGAAACGCCACCAGTCGTCCGCTCGAATAGCTCTACTTAAGCAGCCCTACTTGAACAGCTCATTTCATCTGCCCGTCGTCTATCATCCGGCCTACGTCACGCCTTTACCGCCTGGTCATCGCTTCCCGATGCCGAAGTTTCAGATGCTGCGAGATCTGCTAGTGCGCGATCGCATCATTACCGAAAGCCAACTCTATCAGCCCGGCGCCCCACCCCCCGAATGGCTAGAGCTTGTACATGAGACGCACTACGTACAGGCCTATTGCAACGGCACCTTGGACGTAAAAGCGCAAAGGCGTATTGGTCTGCCGTGGAGTCAGGGCCTCGTTCAGCGCACCTGTACCGCCGTCGGTGGCACAATTTTGACGGCAAAACTTGCACTTCAGCATGGCGTTGCTTGTAATACAGCGGGGGGGACACACCATGCATTTCCTAGCTATGGCTCAGGCTTTTGCATTTTTAACGATCTGGCGATCGCACTCAAAGTCCTCCAGTCTCAAAACCTTATCCGCACCGCCCTCATTGTCGATTTAGACGTCCATCAGGGCGACGGAACCGCCTTCATTTTTCAAAACGACCCGAGCGTGTTTACCTTCTCGATGCACTGTGGCGTTAACTTTCCAGGGCGCAAGCAGCAGAGTGATTTGGATGTGCCCTTAGCAGAGAATACTTGGGACGTGGCGTATTTAGCAGAGCTGCGATCGCATCTACCTGTTTTACTGCATCGGCTACGGCCAGATTTGGTTATGTACGACGCAGGGGCGGATGTCCATAAAGACGATCGGCTAGGGAAGCTAGCGCTCAGCGATACAGGAATATTTGAGCGCGATCGCACCGTGCTCCAAGCCTGCAAAGACGGGGGATACCCAGTCGCCTGTGTTATTGGTGGCGGCTATGGTGAAAACATGGAGGCCTTAATCTATCGTCACTCCTATCTACATAGAGCAGCCAAAACCGTCTTCACCGAATCTAACGATCCGGTGGCAAAATAGAAATTGATTCATCTCGACCGACTCTCCTCGCTAATTCTCATGGCCCTCATCGTTGCCACCTTTTACAAATTTGTAGCCCTGCTCGACTACAAAGACTTACAGCTGCCGCTAAAAGAGATTTGTCAGAATCAGGCCGTAAAAGGAACAATTCTGCTAGCCGAGGAAGGTATCAACGGAACCATTGCAGGCACTCGCCAGGGAATCAACGCTGTCTTTTCGCATATTCAAGCAGATGAACGGCTAAAAGACATCGACATTAAAGAATCTCCCGCGACAGCGCCGCCGTTCGCGAAGTTGAAAGTTCGGCTTAAAAAAGAGATTGTTACTATCGGCCTACCAGAGATTAGTCCAACTAAGCAGGTGGGCACTTATGTAGCGCCAAAAGATTGGAATGAGGTCATCGCTGACCCAGAGGTTGTTGTCATTGATACTCGCAACCATTACGAAGTTGGCATGGGTACATTTCAAGGTGCTCACAATCCAGAAACGGACGTGTTTAATGAATTTCCTAACTATGTAAAAGAGAATTTAAATCCGGCTCAGAACAAAAAAGTCGCCATGTTTTGTACGGGTGGCATCCGTTGCGAAAAGGCATCATCTTATATGCTCAGTCAAGGCTTTGAAGAGGTCTACCACCTCAAAGGTGGCATTCTAAGATATCTCGAAGAAGTCCCTGAAGACGAGAGTCTGTGGGAAGGAGAATGTTTCGTCTTTGACGAGAGAGTTGCCATTAAGCATGGCCTAGAAACCGGCTCATACGATATGTGCTACGCCTGTGGGCATCCAGTCTCTGAAGCAGATAAAGCCTCTGAGGACTATGAAAGTGAAGTGTCTTGTCCGCACTGTATTGAAGGGATGACAAAAGAGAGAATGGGATATCTGCGTGATCGCAAACATCAGCGCCAGCTCAGCAAAAGAGCCAAAACCAATCATATAAAAGAGTAAATTTCTACATATAGCTCTCGAAGAGTTGCTTAAGACACTAACGAGAAGCTACGACCTATAGCGGACAAGCAACGCTCCTGAGCAAATGCCCTAATCCATCAGGACATTTGCTATATCAACTCAGCAGGCGGCAAATGCCTGTTTACAAGCCACCTAGCTGTTTAGAGGCTCAATACGTCTTTGAGAATGCCGTTGAGATCAACAACCTAATGCAACTCAAATTCAGATAAGCGACCTTCGAGCGGTTCATACTCATCTTCAAGCAGCCAAAGCTGCGCTTGATTGTAACTATCGTATTGCTTAATTAATTTATACTGCTCCGCAGGGTCCAGAATCCGACAATGGCCCGACTTATCACCTAAAAGCATCAGCAAGTAGGGAGGCGATTGCATTGGATCAACCCAAACTTCCAGAAAATTCCAGTCATTCTTCGCTGGGTCGAGTGCGCGGGACGGGGTGGTACCGGTTGTCTGCATCGATCTTTACCTCGCCGTAGAACAATGGAAGAGTTGATTCATCAGGGCCAATACGAACACCGATCGCCTCAGTAAACATTAATCCGTAGCGATCGTAACCCCTAGCAAAACCTGTATAAGTGCCTTCCGCTATGATAGCTTGTGCGACTCTAAGGAGGGTATCTTCGTCGTTAAATACGTGAGCTGATCGCCCTTTTCGCAAGAGCCGAGCACTCTGTGCTGTATTTGGCAGATGCTTGGCAATATGACGAAGATCAAGGGTGATTTCGCGATCAATTCCACTCATACAGGCTCTGGTTGTTGTTATCGTTTTCGAACAAGCAACAATCCATCCCCTACAGGCAGCAGGCTCATCGTCACCCGCTCATCATCTCGGACTTTCTCATTTAGAGCGCGGATGCGGTTTGTCCGCTTGTCCTGAACATCCGGATCCGCTACCCGGCCGTACCAAAGCGTATTGTCTACAGCGATCAGTCCACCGGGTCTAAGCAGCTGAAGAGACTTTTCGTAATAGTTGTCGTAGTTGCTTTTGTCTGCATCGATAAAAGAAAAATCGAAAGTGCCCGACTCACCAGTAGCAATTAGTTCATTCAACGTATCTAAAGCCGGGGCGATGCGGAGGTCTATTTTGTGAGCGACGTTGGCTTTTTCCCAATAGGAGCGTGCGATCGCACAGTCGTCCTCATTCACATCACAGGCCACCATTCGGCCATCTTCTGGCAGCGCCATCGCCACGGCCAGCGCCCTGTAACCCGTAAACACGCCAATCTCTAGCGTCTTCCTCGCGCCGAGCAGCTGCACTAGCAAAGCCATAAACTGCCCTTGCTCCGGGGAAACCTGCATTCTTGCCTGCCGATGCTCGCGCGTCACCTGCCGCAGATCGGCCTGCACCGCCGTCTCTCGCAGCGAAGCAGATAGCAAATAGCTATAGAGCCGATCGTCTAACTCAATCGATCGATTAGACATGCCCTATGCCGCGCACATCACATTGCGCATCGTCTTCATATTGCCAGGCAAATCGTGGCGAATCGCCTGCTCAATCAAAAAGCGCGGCACCGGGATCAGAGGTGTCGCCTTCACCGAATAGGTCAGCAGCGTTCCCTGGCCATAGTCTTCCAGCGTCAAGTCAGCGGCAAAATCTGAAAACGTCCCCTGCTCAAAGCGAAACTGAATCTTTTGGTGCAGCGTTTCAATCACCTGAAGGTAAATTTCCACCTGCGCCGAAAACATCATAAAAGCCTTACGGGCTACTTGATACAACCGACGAGTGGCCGGGTGCGTCTTCGTTCGACGCTTCACGTCTAGCACCTGGCTTTGCACAATGTCTGGAAAATAATGGACCCACTTGCTGTAATCCGTCAGCTGCTGCCAGGTCTGCTGCCTCTCCATAGGCACATACATAGTTGCTGTTACAGCCGCGCCTGACTCTACCGTTGTCGTTGTAATCAGGACGTCGCCATTCATGAGCGATCGCTCCTCTTGCTGGGTAACCCGAAGCGCTGTAGGAGAGGGCATAGAAACTGTCATAGGTCTCAAAAGGCTTAAAAATAGAAACAACACGAGAAGCGTTGAAGCAAACTAGCGCAGAACCAGAATCGCTAGCACCAATCGCTAAGCGTATGTAGCTGGTATAAAGCACAACTCGTGCATACTTAGCTATGAATGATTTGAATCGTTATAGTTCCTGCAAGTATTGCCCAATTTCACAGACACTAGGTCAAGGTGTTGGTAAGGAACTCATAAACTTTTGGTAAACACACCGAATACAAAAAAGCTCTGCGCTCAGAGCATGCCCTACGCTCGCTTTGGACACTGCATCTTTTGTAAGTAGAATTACGGAAATTGCAATGTTTTCTGGCGAAAAAATTAAAAAGCTGCAGGCCATAGCCTCCAGACGTGTCCCAAGCAATCGGGCAAACGCTATAAAGGCATCAACGATCCAAAGCACTTTATGACAGCAAGCTTATTGACAGCGCTATAAACCAAATTTGTCAGTGGGCCGCTATAGTTTCTGTCACGTAGTCTACGTTGATAGCGGGGTTTGAATGCATTGGGAGATTTGCGGTAAAGGCATCCCTCACAATGAGTTGAGCCCGTATTTTGACTCATCAAATCTGTAGACGTTTTTGTCAGCCACTCTTTTTAGCCACGTCTCCTACATCTCGCCTAAACACCATGCCTAAAAAAATTCGACTCAGACCCGGCTCTCAGCTCTTACTATTTCTCATTTGCTTTACCGTCGGCGTATGGGTCTTTCGAGGCCTGACACTGCTGTCCTTCCTACCTGGGATCGTACTGTGGCTACTTATTCTGGCCTGTCTAGGCGTCTTCGTCTTCAACAGCTTGCAGTCCATGCGG
The DNA here is from genome assembly GCA_937911865.1 of uncultured Synechococcus sp. Taxonomy (GTDB): domain Bacteria; phylum Cyanobacteriota; class Cyanobacteriia; order Phormidesmidales; family Phormidesmidaceae; genus Phormidesmis. Next base: position 95,173 of record CALDSK010000325.1, on the reverse strand, counting down.
TAGGGCTAGGCTCTCTCTTCGCTTACGCTCTTCAACCATCGCTCTGCCTACGGTCAGATTCAGCAAATCACCAATTAGCATGACTAAAGAGGTGATCCAAAGCCATAGCAACAGCACAATAACGGTTGCGACCGCGCTGTAAACAAAATTGCCGAAGTGGGTGACGTACAGCCGAAATAGGCCTGAAATAACCGCCCACGAGAAGGCAGCAAGTACCGCACCTGGAAGCAGCGGTTTACCTGGCGTCCACCGGCTGGGTCCGTACCGATAAATGAAGGCAAACGCCGACGACATGATGCTCAAAGCCAGCGGCCAGCGAAATAGCCCCCAGGCCTCCGATACCCAGTAGCCAATATCCCCTTGACTACGAGCGACTAGCTGCTGCACCACCCAGTCGCTAATAAATACGATAGAAGAGGCCGTAATTAATAGAGCAATCGTCCCTAGCGTTAGGGTAATCGACACCAGACGCGCTTTCCAAAACGGGCGTCTGCGGCGTATTGGGATCTGGTGCATTTGGTCGAGCGATCGCATGGCTGCGCTCATCGCCCCAGCAGAAGCCCATAGCGCAAACGCAAAACTTATCGAAAACAGGCCGCGGCTCTGGTTCTCAGTAACCACTTCTTCAAATCCATAAATCAGCTCGGGTACGCCGCCAGGCGCAATCTCACTGAGCTGGCCAGCCAGATTCGCAAAGGTCTGCTTTAAGGGACTAAACAGACCAATGGCTGTCAAAAAAGCCAAGATGCCTGGAAATAGACCCAGCATCCAGTTGTATGCCATTTCTGAAGCAAGGCTGGGCAATCGCTGGCGAAACGTCGTGCGAATCACGCGCCGCACGGTCAGCAAATTGAGATAGCGCAAAAATCGGACGAACTCAATAGGTGAGAGCGTATGCCAAATTCTCTGCAACGGTCGCTGCTGCTGATAGGTCGCGTATATTTTCTTGGAGATATTGCGACGACGAGAGGCCAAGAGAATTTCGCAAATAGGTTTGATGAACGGGTAACAGTTGTATAGCCTTAATTGTGCGACCAGTTCAAGCCTATATAGACACAAGCTGGCCACAGGTCTTTATGCAGACGCGGGGAAAATCGCTTCGGTTCCACTGGTTCGGCTCTGTTCGGCTCTGTTCGGCTCTGGGCGCCTGAAATGGCGGTCTAAAACGAAATAGGGACGGCTATACCTACCTTTTAAGGCCGTAAACACCGAATCATCAAAGCGTTGAGGCTTTTTTACAATAGACTCAACACGCCAGCGGCTGAACCGTCGTCTCCTGCTTTTGATGACGCCCCCCTAACTTTAGTCAGTCACGGCGCGATCGCCATCACAGCCATTGCTGCATTAAGGAAAGGAACCCATGCAAATCAACGATCCCAGCAAGTTTACAGAGAAAGTCCAAAGTGCGCTCAACAGCTCCTTAGATATTGTCAAACGTTCTAGCCATCAGCAGTTAGAGCCCGAACACCTGATGCTGGCATTGCTAGAACAAGAGGGGCTAGCTTCTCGCATTTTTGAGAAGGTAGGCGTATCGACAGGTACTTTGCACAGCCGCACGACGACATTTATTGATCAGCAGCCCAAAGTAAAAGGCTCTAGCGACTCTATCTACGTTAGCAGTGCCACCAGCGCTCTGATAGACAAAGCCGACGACTATCGCCAGTCTTTTGATGACGACTACGTTTCGATTGAGCACCTCGTGCTTGCCTACACAAAAGACAAACGATTGGGTCAAAGGTTGCTCAAAGAGCTTGGCGTTAGCGAAACAGATTTAAAAGAAGCCATCACGCAGATTAGAGGAAACCAAAAAGTGACCGATCAAAATCCCGAAGGTAAATACGAGTCGTTAGAAAAATATGGTCGTGATTTAACGGCTTATGCCCGCGAGGGACGGTTAGATCCGGTCATTGGCCGCGACGATGAAATCCGCCGTACGATTCAGATTTTATCGCGCCGGACTAAAAACAACCCGGTGCTAATCGGTGAGCCTGGTGTCGGTAAAACTGCGATCGCCGAGGGCCTAGCTCAGCGTATTGTGCGTGGTGATGTTCCCCAGTCACTTCAAGATCGCACGCTCATCTCACTAGATATGGGCGCACTGATTGCGGGGGCCAAGTATCGAGGAGAATTTGAAGAGCGGCTCAAAGCAGTGCTTAAAGAAGTGACTGACTCAGCCGGTCAAATCGTTCTCTTTATCGATGAAATCCATACCGTTGTGGGCGCAGGCGCGTCTCAAGGGGCGATGGATGCAGGTAACTTGCTCAAGCCTATGCTGGCTCGCGGAGAGCTGCGCTGCATTGGTGCAACCACGCTCGATGAATACCGTCAGCACATTGAAAAAGATGCTGCGCTAGAGCGTCGATTTCAGCAGGTATATGTCGATCAGCCGTCTGTAGCAGATACTGTTTCTATTCTGCGCGGCCTGAAAGAACGCTATGAAGTTCACCACGGGGTGCAAATCGCAGATAGCGCGCTGGTTGCTGCGGCTGCGCTATCTACCCGGTATATTAGCGATCGCTTCTTGCCAGATAAAGCTATTGATCTGGTAGACGAAGCTGCTGCCAAGCTCAAAATGGAGATCACGTCCAAACCTGAAGAGCTAGATGAAATTGATCGCAAAATTCTTCAGATGGAAATGGAGCGGCTGTCTTTACAAAAGGAGAGCGATCCGGCGTCTATCGACCGTTTGGAAAAGCTAGAGAAAGAGCTAGCCGATCTAAAAGAAGAACAGGGTGAGCTGAGCGCCCGGTGGCAGTCAGAAAAAGACACCATTGGTCAGGTGCAAACCATCAAAGAAGAGATTGACCGGGTCAATGTAGAAATTGAGCAGGCGGAGCGCGACTACGACCACAACCGAGGCGCTGAGCTAAAGTACGGCAAGCTGCCCGACCTGCAAAAGCGACTCGCGGCAGCTGAAGCTGAAATTAGCGAAACGCAAACATCTGGGAAAACGCTTTTGCGTGAAGAGGTCACCGAAGCTGACATCGCAGAAATTATCTCCAAGTGGACGGGCATTCCCCTGAGTAAGCTCGTCGAATCTGAGATGGAAAAGCTGCTCAATCTTGAGAACGAGCTGCACAAAAGAGTGATTGGGCAAGATGAGGCAGTAACTGCAGTGGCTGATTCTATTCAGCGATCGCGCGCCGGTCTTGCCGATCCCGATCGGCCAATGGCCAGCTTTATCTTTCTCGGTCCCACAGGGGTTGGTAAAACCGAACTCGCCAAAGCCCTTGCCAGCTACCTGTTCGACACGTCCGATGCGATGGTCCGCATCGATATGTCTGAATACATGGAAAAGCACGCCGTCTCTCGCCTAGTCGGTGCGCCTCCAGGATACGTCGGTTACGACGAAGGCGGTCAGCTGACCGAAGCCGTACGCCGTCGCCCTTTCTCTGTCATCCTGTTCGATGAAATTGAGAAAGCGCATCCCGATGTGTTCAACATTCTGTTGCAGGTGCTAGACGATGGTCGAATTACTGACTCGCAGGGTCGCACGGTGGACTTTACCAACTCCATCATCATTATGACTAGCAACATTGGCTCGCAGTACATTCTAGATATTGCAGGCGATGATACTAAATATGATGAAATGCGATCGCGCGTCACAGACGCCCTTCGCGGCCAGTTCCGCCCTGAGTTTCTCAACCGCATTGATGAAATCATCATCTTCCATGCGTTGATGAAATCGCAGCTGCGCGACATCGTCAAAATCCAAATCAAGCGATTGGAGAGCCGCCTAGAAGAGAAAAAGCTCACGCTGAAGCTCTCCGACGCCGCGTTAGACTTTGTTGCTGACATTGGCTACGATCCTACCTACGGCGCTCGCCCGCTCAAGCGAGCCATTCAGCGCGAAGTAGAAACCAAACTAGCCAAAGCCATTTTACGCAGCGAATTTCTCCCTGGCGACACCATCTTTGTCGATGTAGAAAACGAGCGCCTAGCGTTTAAACGCTTGCCTGCCGAGCTGGTAACGGCATAGATTCAATAGTTTCATCGGAGCCCTCATCGGATTCTTTCAAGAGAGAAGGGCCCCTGATTAGACAGCATCTAATCAGGGGCCCTTCCTTTGATGAAATACAGTGATGAAAAAATATAGCAAAGTAAGGATGCATTCTTACTTTGCACAGACTTACTTTGCACAGAAGAGTTGCCTGTTGCGACGCAACGGTTTTATCCAATGAAACTGTCCTAAGCAACTCTTCAAAAGCTATAGCGCAGAGGGCTAAACAATCGCCTCTTGAGGCGCCGTGGCTTCAGGACTTTGAGCGACAGATTCAATCTTCTGCAACTGCAGGGCCTCAAGCATCGCTAGCTCCTGATGCAATCCTTTGTAGAGGCTGTAGCACATCACCAGCAGTACAACCGCAAAGGGTAGGCCTGTTGCAATTGACGCAGTTTGAAGCGCTTGGAGTCCACCGCCCAATAGCAGTACTGCAGCAACCACCCCTTCAATCACAGCCCAAAACACCCGTTGAGGCACTGGCGAATCCAGTTTTCCGCCAGAGGTAAGGTTGTCTACCACCAAAGAGCCTGAATCTGAGGAAGTAACAAAGAAGACAACGACTAGAACAATGCCAACAAAGGATGTAAGTCCAGCTAGCGGCAGCTGCTGAAGCATCACGAACAGAGCTGTCGCGACATTCTCAGTGACCGCATCGCCAATAATACTCGACGATTCTCCTAACTGCATAGACATTGCCGTACCGCCAAAGACAGACATCCATAAGAAGGTCAAAAGCGCAGGCAGTAGCAACACACCTAAGATAAACTCTCGAATCGTGCGGCCTTTAGACACACGAGCAATAAAGATGCCGACAAAAGGAGACCAGGAAATCCACCAGCCCCAGTAAAAGACAGTCCAGCTATTTTGCCAGGAGCTGCCGCTAAAGGTTTCTGTCCAGAAGCTTAAAGTTGGCAGTGATGCGACGTAATATCCGGTCACTTGAACGAAGGTGCCCAGGATAAATAGCGTTGGCCCAACGAGCAGCACAAACGTCATAAAGATAGCGGCCAGAACCATGTTGAGTTCGCTCAACCGCCTAACACCAGCGTCTAACCCCGCCACTACAGACGCTGTTGCCAGGCCAGTAATAATCGCAATCAATCCTACTTGTATCGGAGTTGAAATCGGCAAGCCAACGAGGAAGTTGAAGCCTGCGTTTACCTGCTGTACGCCAAAGCCCAAAGAAGTTGCTAGACCAAACAGGGTAGAAGCCACCGCCAGGATGTCGATGGTGTTGCCCATCCATCCGTAAATGCGATCGCCCAATATGGGATAGAACACCGAGCGAATCGTCAGCGGTAGCCCTCTGTTATAGGCAAAAAATCCAAGCGCTAAACCGACCAGCGCATAAATTCCCCAGGCATGAAGTCCCCAGTGAAAAAAGGTAATCCCCAAGGCCTGCTGGGCGGCGTCTTGTGAGAGCGGTTCAATCGCGCCAATCACTGCCGGCGGCGATTGAAAGTGATAAGTCGGCTCAGCCACACTCCAAAACATCAGACCGATACCCATGCCAGCGCTAATTAGCATGGCAATCCAGGCGAATGTAGAGAACTCTGGCCGCGCATTCTGCCCGCCTAAGCGAATCTTGCCAAATTTGCTAAACGCTAGAAAGACAACAAATCCTAAATAGAAACTCACTGAGAGAATAAAGAACCAGCCCATACCCTCTGCAATTCCACTTTGGATGGCGCCAAAAGCAGTCTCAGCAGGCTCTCTGAAAACGAGCGTCACGGTAACGAATAGAAAAATCAGGATCGCAGAGGCAATAAAGACTTCCGGATGGAAGTCAAAGCCAAAGCCAACAATGTTACGACTGCCCGGCCTTCGATGCCTGCCTATCCGTTCAGCAGAGGGCGATCCACCGGGATCTAAGTTTTGATGAGTCATTAATGTACTTATTCTACCAATGTAAAATAAGCTACCATTTAGCGCTCTACCCAAGGGGATACGAATAGTTAAGAGCTCGCAATGTAACGCTTTCAGCCAGACCAAACCATCAGACGACCGATGCGATAAGCCAGCGAATATCGCTCCAGCCTCTAGCCGCCTCGCAAGCTTCTCTACGTGTTCTTCTCTACGTGTTCTACTTACTAAACCCAATGGGTAATCTAAGTAAAAGGCCCTACAAGAGGCCCTACCATCATCGGCATTTCTAGCTTCAGTGATTGTCTGCACACAGACTTGAGAATATCCAGTAATCGCTGACTCTCCCACTGTCCATTTGGTTCCTACGGTTTATGAGCAATTCATCCCCACAGGGCGATCGCGCCTACACTAACGTTATGGAAAGGCTGGTTGCCGAAGAGGTTGGTAGGCAGAAAGCTAAACTACCTCCAAAGCTGCGCGAATATATCAAAACGGTTGAAGTCGAAACCTACGCCCTCAACCGTCTACCAGCGCTCTATGCCTCCAGCGAGAAAGGCTGGCAAATGCAGTATGAAAAAGCTGGGAGAGCGAACACCGAGGCGATCGCCAAAGCCGTTCGACAGGGCATTGCGGCTGTTCAGGTAGATCCACTGCGCGCATGCGAACCGCTCTCTGTGCATCAAAACGATGAATCTGAAACAATTCTCAGCACTTTTCGTAATTTGCTCAATCAGCCCGAGCTGACCTGGGATGACATTATGTACAAGTGCAAGCGCATTCTACTCCCACGCAATCATCCCGATCGCCCTATGCTTAAAGACGACTCTCAGCACAAAGCCTTTTGGCAACCCGGCACTCACGGCGGCACCGAGTCCTGGGAGAAAACTCGCGCAGCGCTTGGACGCAGCAGTGCCATAGGCCACAGAACCGTGACACAGCAACAAGCAGAGATTACAGAAAGCGGCGCTTGGGCAGATGAACGCTACCGTAAGTAATCGATAGTTCTGCAATGAGTCACTTGAGGCCCAAAGCCTCATCAATTTTTAAGTTCTCTAGTCCCTGTCTAAGCCGTTCGGCTTCGGCAGGGTTTGTTGTTTTTGTCAGGTTAATCGCTCGCTCAAAGGCGGCCTTACTCTCCGGTAGTTTCCCTAGCTTAAACAGCACAACAGCCAAATTCTGATGAGCCGCCGCATAGTTCGGATCGAGAGAAATCGCGTATTCGTAAGCGCGCTGAGCCGGTTCCAAATACCCCTTAGCGCGATGCACGACGCCCAGATTGAAGAAGGTAACAGGCTGTCTGGGATCGATGCGGCCAGCAGCTTCGTACTGGGCGATCGCACCGTCAAAATCTCCTTTCAACTTCAGCAAAGCACCCAGGTTCAGATAGGCGCTCAGCTTCAAAAGGCCAGCAACTGGCACTGCGAGTGCCTTGCGATAGGCTGCTTCTGCATCGTCTAGCCGATCGTCTATATGCCGGTAGGTAATACCTAAGTGGTAATACAGCTCATATTCTGTTGCCGGATCAAAGTTGCCCGAACGTAGCGCCAGCTCTAGCAGATTGAGCGATTTCTCCCAGTCATCGCTCTGGGTGTACAAAGCCCCTAGCTTATTCGCGGTGTAAGCATCCTCCGGATAGGCTGCTAAGTGCTTTTCCATAATGCGCTTTGCACGGCTGAGTTTGTCTTTCGCTGCGATCGCACTCACTCCGTACCCCGTATGGTCAATCGCCACCGCCCCTAGCTGTGCCACCTGCCAGCGCTCTTCCGCCGCCATCAATGCCTGCACGCTCTCCTCAACCCCCTCGTGGTAGGGCCGAATATATTTCACCGCTGCCAAATTTCGAAACAACCGAGAAACCTGCGTGTAGGGCGATTGATTCGCACCTAGCTCCCGGCGCATCATGGTGACTAGCAGTAAATTCTCTGGCGATATTTTCCCTATCTGCTTTTCTGCTTTTATCGAGCGAATAAAATCATAGCCAGCCTGTGTTAGCGTTTCATCGGCGTCTAGCACCAAAACCCAATCTTTCGTTGCCCGGTCTAGCGAAGCATTACGCGCTACCGAAAAATCATCTCCCCACATCAAAAAGTCCACCGCTGCGCCAGCTTTTTCAGCAATGGTCGGCGTAGCATCACCCGAACCTGTGTCGATCACGATAATTTCGTCAGGCAAATCTTTCACGCTAGCGAGCGCGCGCGGGAGGTTCTCTGCCTCATCTTTCACAATCATGCAAAGGCTAAGGGTCGCCATTAATATGATTTCTCCTAAAGAAACGCCAAAAGAAATATCACCAGAAACGTCGCCAAAAACACGACAAAGGCCGCTTGCTACAATACGCTTACCGAAGCTGCTTAGTAAGGAGAGCGGTTAATGACGGTTGTAGCAGCGAAGTGGACTCTGGAAGAATATCATCGCATGATCGACGCTGGCGTACTGGACAATCGGCGCGTTGAGTTAATTAGAGGCGAAATCATCGAGATGGCACCAGAAGGGAAACCGCATGCTTACTTTAGTTCTGCATCCGGCAATTACCTGGTTAGGATGCTAGGTGAGCAGGCAATGGTGCGACAGGCTAAACCTATTACCCTGCCCGATCAGTCAGAGCCAGAACCAGATGTAGCCATCGTTCGTCCACTTGGTGAAGAATATCTCAGCCATCATCCCTATCCAGAAGACATTTTTTGGGTGATTGAATATTCAAACGCTACCTTAAAAAAAGACCTAGGACTTAAGGCACAGGTCTACGCTGCAGTCGCGATTCCTGAGTACTGGGTTGTCAATCTCAAAAATCGTTCAGTTATCGTCTTTCGAGAACCCAAAGGAGGACAGTATACGTCCAGAACAGACTACACAGAGAGCCGCATTACGGAGAGCAGCGTTACGGAGAGCAGCATTCAGCCTCTGGCCTTTCCTAGTTTGTCTATCCCAGTCAGTTCCCTGGTCAAGCCACTGTGACCGTTTCGTCTGCTGTTTGCTATCAGGCGCTATTGTAATAGGCTCTCTGCTCTAGATAATGCCGAGCGAACTTGGTCAAAGCCGGTACCGCCTGCGCTGTTCCGAGCGGAAACAACCTGAGCAGGTGCGATCGCCTCGTAAATATCCGCCTCAAACTTCGGATGCAGCGCCTGCCACTCATCTAGGCTTAAGTCCTTCAGCAGCTTTCCTGCGGCCAGCGACGTCTTCACGACCTTACCCACTAGATTGTAAGCCTCACGAAACGGGACGCCTTTCGCCGCCAGGTAATCCGCAACGTCGGTCGCATTAGAGAAGTCTTCCGCAACGGCCTGATTCAGCCTTTCTGTGCGAAATATGATGCCTTCTTGCATCAAAATAGTCATCGCTTCCAGGCAACCAGACACGGTTGTTACCGTATCGAAAATCGCCTCTTTGTCTTCTTGTAAATCTTTGTTGTAAGCCAGCGGCAGGCCTTTCATCATTACCAACAGTCCTTGTAAGTGACCAAAGGTTCGACCCGTTTTACCGCGCACCAGCTCTGGAATATCTGGATTCTTCTTTTGAGGCATAATACTCGATCCAGTCGAGCAACTATCGCCTAAAACAACAAATCGAAACTCTTCGGAAGCCCATAGAATAATCTCTTCTGAAAGCCTGGAAAGGTGCACCATAATAATGCTTGCAGCGCCAGCAAATTCTATTGCAAAGTCGCGATCGCTCACCCCATCCAAACTGTTGTGATAAATTTCATCAAACTCCAACAGTTCAGCGCAATACGCTCGGTCAATAGGAAATGTTGTACCCGCTAGCGCCCCGCAGCCCAAAGGTGAAATGTTGACTCTTTTGAGCACATCTCCCAGGCGCTCCCAGTCTCGCTGCATCATTTCAAAATAAGCCAGCAAATGATGCGCTAGGCTCAAGGGCTGTGCTCGTTGCAGATGGGTATAGCCCGGAATCAGCGTCTCGACATGCTGACTGGCCAGCTCAAAAACAGCCTGCTGAAAGGCTTTTAGCTTCTGGCGAATGTCTTGTATTTGCGATCGCAAATACAGTCGAACATCTGTTCCAACCTGATCGTTGCGCGAACGGGCAGTATGCAGCTTTTTACCCCCCGCCCCAATCAGCTCAATCAGCCGGTGTTCCACCGCAAAGTGCACATCTTCTTCATCCACACCCGGATTAAACTCTCCCTTGCGATACTCTTCGCGAATAGTTTCTAACCCCGAGGCAATCTGCTCACACTCCTGCTCAGAGAGAATTCCTACCTTCGCGAGCATCCGAGCATGGGCCACCGAGCCAGTCAGGTCGTACTCTAACAGCTCAATATCAAACCCAATACTGGCATTAAATTGAGCTACCACCGGATGTAGCGCCGATTCGAACCGTTGGCTCCATGTTTGCCCACTGCTACTCTGCTGAGTTGATGTAGCCACTATTTTGCGTGTGCTCCTACTGCTAGGTATAAAAGTTGCTTAAAAATCACACTTTATACAGTAGCAGCTCAGCTTACAGCAAAAGACATGCGAGCAATCAGCATCTCAACGACCCTAGCCGTAAGACGTAAATGACTTAAACGCATATCCCAATGCCAGACCAATTAGCAGTGCCCACAGCTGCCCAGACTCATAAAAGCCCTTCAACATCACCCCGGTATCGCCAATCAAATCTTGGTCAAAATGCTGAGCAATCACTGGCGTACCTGCAATGACTGAATGCTCAAGCTGAACCGCATAAAACGCAGAAGATTCCATAAACTTTTCACCAGCATGACTGGATCACTAAGCACTCCTCACAATGCCCAGCTAACGCTTACGACCTAACAAACTCAGTAGTTGTACGATCATCGGCCTATCGCCTTTCGAAGTCACAGCCCTGTGGTCGAAAGCTGCCGAAATTCGGCCTCCTGCGTGATTCTCATAACGACCAGCGTTGTATCGTCTTCTGCCTCACGATCTGTGCCCACAAAGCGCCGTAGCATCGCAAACAAGTAATTCAAAATTTCATCAGAACTAGAGAAATTTCGACAAGCCCAGCTAAAAGATTCAATCAAATTGTCTTCATCGAACCGCTGGCCGCCACGGTCTGAGGCTTCTGTAAAACCATCCGTGTAATAGATTACGGTATCGCCAGGCTGCAACTGGACCTGATTCTCTTGATAGCGGGTCTCCATATCCAGGCCCAGCAGCATTCCATCTGCGTCCAAGCGACTCACCTGACCGGTTGCCGACTGCCACAGCAGCGGTGGATTATGCGCGGCATTGCCGTAGCAAAGCACCTGTGTGCGCGGGTCATACTGAGCACAAAACAGCGTTACAAAGCGATTAGAGCTTTCTAAGTCTGTGTGCATAACCCAGTTCAAATGCTGAAGCAAATGTCCTGGGGAATGACTATTGAGCACCTCCGCGCGTAACATACCGCGCAGCATGGTCATCATCAGGCCTGCCGGGACACCTTTGCCCATCACGTCGCCAATCGCAAAGTTCCAGGGCTTCTCTTGAGAGGCGGGGGCATCGGGCGCTCTCAGCTGTTCGTAAGTGGTGGGGATAAAATCGTAATAGTCGCCGCCTACTTTGTTAGCAGTTTGGCACTTGGCGGCTAGATCCACACCCTCAATTTCAGGGCACTGACGAGGTAGCAGCTGAGCCTGAATTTCCGCGCCTAGTTCTAGCTCTCTATCCAATCGCTCTTTGTGGCGTAGCTCATTGGTTAGCGCGTTGTTTTCAATCGCCACTGCCGTTTGGTCAGCAACTAAGCGAACCAGCTTCTGTCGGGTATCGTTCCAGGTATAGTCACCTTCCTGACTAAAAACGTACAGTCGTCCACGCTCTACGTTCTGAACAATAATAGCCGTCCCAAAAATCTGAAAATCAGCGCCCAAGTAGCGACCCGCCTGACGATCTAGTGTCAGCATGGCATCACTCGCCAATGCGCCTGATGACTCGCCTGGGCTTAGACTATGGGGCGTAGAGGCCGCAATTTGCCGGGTAGCCATTTCTAAGGCCATCCGCACATTCTTACAATCATCGGTACCAGCCTCTGTACCTGCACAGTGCAGCTGCTCTAGCCGAATCTGACCGTCTGGTTGAAACATGACTAGCGCACCGCCGGATGCATCCGTAACGCGGCTAGCAATCATGGGAATCAGCTCTAAAAACTGACTTAGATTGTTGAGACTGCGTAGGGCGAAGCCTAACGAGCCTAACAAGTCTTGAATTTTGTATTGCTCTCGCTGCAATCTAGCAACTAGCTCTTTGAGCGCATAGACCGAGCTTCCCCCTGGCATACCAGTGGGTAGACTGCCCGAGAGGCTAGGAGGTAGGCCGCTTCCAGGCAACGCAGAGCCGGACATCTTACGACGACTGTCCTGCGGTGGCTGATTAAAGGGGGGAGTGGGCCTAGATTGCATAGGGGAAGGGGGCATTAAGGCGGTAGAAAATCAGCAATCAACAAAAGTAGCCATCACGATAGCACTTCTTAAGCAATAGTCAAGCAAAGAAAAGTTAGTATACCGACTGTCTCCTATAGATCAGCTTCAATGCGTTGTCTCTTAAGGTCTCAAGGCTGTTGTAAGAAAAATTCCTCCGCGATTATTCATCGATTAGCCATTAAAGTTAACTGCTGTGCTTACCACTGCTTAGATAACCAGAGGTAACCAGTTTCTTGGCCAGCACCTTTTAGCAAGTACTTCCTGGGCAAACGCTTCATAGGCAAACGCCTTCTGGGCCGACGCTTCATAGGCAAACGCTTTGCGCATCCCTAGACACACAGCGAGTCAACGAAAGATTCAGCGTCTGTCTGTATGTTATGTGGCGTCTGTATGTTATTTAGAGCATCGCCTTAAGCGCTAGATTAATACACCATGAGCGTTTTTAGACAAAATTCAACTGCTTTAGCTATTGAGTTTGTTTGCTGTGGGTAAGTTAACTGAGGTCGCTGCAGTAAAACTAAGGTAATCCCCAGCTGTGCCGCAACTTTACGCTTTGTGGCTTCTCCACTAGGCAGCCCTGAGGCTTTGGCGACTATTCGCGTAATCCTCCAATGACGACATAAGGCAGCTTCTAGTTCCGCAGATACCGGCGGCCTCATTGCCATAATTTCGGAGGCCGTAAAACCAGCAGCCACCGCCCCTGAAATCGCATTCACAGAGGGCAGCACCCTGGCAAACAGCTGAGACTCAGCTCTTAAGGGCGAAAATTTTGCCAGAGGCCGGTAGCCCACGGTAAAAAGTACCCGCTGTCGCCGCAAAATATCGCTAGCGAGCAAGGCTTCGATAGAAGCCGCTGAAACAATCGCTGGGACATCCGCTGGTGTGACAGAATTCTCATCGGCGATCGCAGCTCTTTCGTAGCGTAGGTAGGCCAGCGATCGTACCTCTGCAACAGACATAGCCTGCACAGAAATCTCAGTCGCAAACGGATGCGAGGCATCCAAAATACACCGGATATTCCACTGAGTAATAAAGCTGGGCAAAGTCTGAGGCGTTAGCTTACCTACCCACAGCTGCGCCGTTTTTGGATATAGCTTTCTAGCCGCTTCTGTCGTGACAGAAACAACGTAAGGCACCTGACGAGCAGATAGCGCTACAGCCAGTTGAGCACTCTCACTCGTACCGCCAATCAGCCACACATAGCCCGCCGTTTCCACCGGAGCGCCTCACGGCCAGCGAATTTTATATAGATGAAACAGCTCACCGCTCTGCTGCTTGATCACTTTGGCACCGACAGTTTTTATAAGCGATCGCCAGCTTGACAGGGGCTCTAAGGCAACATCTGCACCCAGATAGGTCTCTAATATTGCCCAATTCTCAGCGAGCGGCTGGTCTGGATCAATCACATCAAATACAAAAAAACCGCCCGGCTTAATTAATGGCCTAGCCGCTTCCATGACTGCTTGCCAATAGTCTAAGGGGTAGTAGCAGCTAAAACCGGTCGCAATCACCATATCAAACGTTGCAGCCGGATAGTCCAACAGGTGAGCCGGGCCTTGCTTAATCCCCATAAACAGTTTGGAATCTAGCTGAGGCCCCCGCTGATGCACGGTTTTCACTGCGAACTGACTGATATCTTGCCCGTAGAATCTGGCCTGCCAAGCTTTCCATTCATAAATCAAAAAGCTAAACCCGCAGCCTAGATCCAGGCAGTGCTGATTTTTCTTAGGCTTAGCAATTTCCCAAAACGGAGAGGCAATCCGTGATCCGAGCGAACCCGAAGCCCAATCTCGAAAAACCGGCATAGCCTCAACTTCTTCCGGTAGCTCAAACGGCTTACCTTTATACTCCGCATCGTAGCGCTCTGCCGTGGCACTCATGATCGGCGTCCACGGCACAGACTTTGACTTGAGGACATCTCCCATGGAAGAAAACTGACCGCTGGATTTGCTCATGTAATACCCTCAAGTCGAATTTGCTACAGGCGCTATCTCAAGACTTGTATATCTCAAGACCGATGCATCTCAAGACTTACACTAAGACCCTTTGATAGCCTTAGTAAAATTCTTTCTATAGTTTTTATTGCCAACTAAGAAAACAGGCCATAGCAAGGTAAGCGATAGCTTACGGCTCGTAAAGTTGGTTCGATTAAAACCGCTCCAAAACTTCCACACGCCCACGCCATAAACGCCCAGTAAGAGAATTCCGACCAACCCCATCGATCACGCCTCCTGCGAAAGAAATTTAATTAGGTGATTATCATAGCCTTGAAAAACTGACTTGAGTCAAAAGCCATAGTTGCCACGCACCCACGTAAAAGTAAGAACCAGCAGCGAACCTACGATTTCCTAACAGTTTTGCTGCCAACGGCAGGCTTTTTAACACTCTTATAGAATTAAACGGCAGCTGCCTTGCTCTTTATAAAGTCAGTTTTCGTTTTTCCTAGATCATCTTTAGGTCATCTTGCCCTATCAGCTGAAAATTCACGCTTGGCTGATCGATAATGTTCAATTTTATTTTTTTCAAAACTTTCTTTTAAAAACTTACCAAACAGGAGAGCAACTATGCGCGCAGTCATTATGGCTGGAGGCTCTGGAACAAGACTTAGACCGCTGACATGCGATTTACCGAAACCAATGGTGCCTGTGCTCAACCGTCCCATTGCTGAGCACACTATCAATCTGCTCAAACGTCACAACATCACCGAGATTATTGCCACGTTATTTTATTTACCCGACGTCATGCGTGACTACTTTCAAGACGGCAAGGACTTCGGGGTACAGATGACCTATGCGGTTGAAGAAGATCAGCCCCTAGGCACTGCTGGCTGTGTCAAAAATGTGGCTGAGCTGCTAGATGACACTTTTGTCGTCCTCAGCGGCGATAGCATTACCGATTTTGATCTGAGCGCCGCCATTGAATTTCATCAAAGAAAAGGGGCAAAGGCAACCCTAGTACTTACCCGTGTGCCCAATCCGCTGGAGTTTGGGCTAGTTATTACAGATAAAGACAGTCGGATTGTGCGCTTTCTAGAAAAGCCGTCGAGTAGCGAAGTATTCTCCGATACCGTTAACACTGGGGTCTATATTCTTGATCCGTCTGTGCTTGACTATCTTCCGCCCGAGCGTGAGCAGGATTTTTCAAAGGACCTTTTTCCTCTCCTGCTAGAGAAGCAGGAGCCGATGTATGGCTATGTTGCAGAGGGATACTGGTGCGATGTGGGTCATCTCAATGCTTACCGAGAAGCACAGTACGATGCGCTTCAAAGCAGAGTCCATATCGACTATAGCTACCCAGAAGTGAGTTCAGGCGTTCGCGTGGGTAGTAATACTTTTATTGATCCGAGCGCTCAGCTGCATCCGCCACTACTGATTGGTAGTAATTGTCGAATTGGGCCGCGAGCGGTTTTGGAAGCAGGCACGGTCATTGGTGACAATGTCACGGTTGGTAGCGACGCGGATCTTAAGCGGCCCATTATTTGGAATGGGGCTGTTGTAGGAGACGATGCGCATTTACGCGCTTGTATTATCGCGAGAGGCACTAGGGTCGATCGACGAGCCCACGTGTTAGAAGGTGCGGTGGTCGGCGCACTTTCCACCATTGGGGAAGAAGCTCAAATTAGCCCCGGCGTCAGGGTGTGGCCCAGCAAAATCATTGAATCTGGAGCCACCCTCAATATCAATTTGATCTGGGGCAATATGGCCCAGCGAAATTTATTTGGTCAGCGAGGTGTTGCGGGATTAGCCAATATTGATATCACGCCCGAGTTTGCGGTGAAGTTGGGAGCAGCCTTTGGCTCCACGCTTAAGCCGGGTTCACAGGTCAGCGTTTCACGCGACCAGCGCAGCATTTCTAGAATGGTTGCAAGGGCGCTAATTGCCGGACTTATGTCGGTCGGGATCAATGTTCAGAATTTGGAAGCGATTTCCATTCCGATTGCCAGAAATGTTCTGCCAACTTTAAAGGTAGATGGCGGCATTCATGTGCGGTTGCATCCCCAGCGGGCCGACCACGTTTTGATCGAATTTTTTGAGCCTAATGGAATTGGAATCGCCAAAGGGAAGGAAAAAAAGATTGAGGGAGCTTACTTCAAGGAGGATTTGAGGCGATCGCAGATCCACGAAATCGGCACGGTTACCAAACCCACAGCGCTACTCGACATATACACCACAGCCTTCGAGAAGCATCTAAATGTTGGATCTATTCGCAACAGCAAATCGAAAGTCGTCATTGACTACGCCTACTCAGTCTCTGGCGCGGTACTCCCCCGACTGCTCGGCAAATTTGGCTGCGATGCGGTCGTCCTCAACGCCAGCTTAAGTCCAGCTGCGCCTTCGGGAGAAGAAAGAGAACGGTTGCTAAGTCAGCTAGGGCAGGTGGTGCAGGCGCTACAGGCAACCTTTGGCGTACAGGTTTCGGCCAACGGCGAGCAGCTCGTGCTAGTCGACGGCGTGGGCGCACCCATTAGGGGAGAGCCCCTTACAGCGCTGATGGTGCACATCATTTTGACAGCCAATCCGCGCGGCACGGTAGTCGTACCGGTACATGCTTCGGGTGCGATTGAAGCGATCGCCCGCAGGCATGATGGCCGGGTGGTGCGCACCAAAGCAAATCCCACCGCGCTGATGGAAACTTGCCATGAGCTCTCTGGCGTTGTGCTAGGCGGCAGTGGCGATATGGGTTTTATTTTTCCTCAGCTGCATCCTGGCTTCGACGCGATGTTTTGCATTGCCAAACTGATTGAAATGCTGCTGATTCAAGAGCGCACGATTGGCCAAATCTGGGATGAATTGCCTCGCATTGCCCATCGGTCTCAAACCATGCGCTGCCCTCGCACTATTAAAGGGGCACTCATGCGCTATCTTGTAGAGACTCATCCGGCAGGCAGCCTAGAACTAATAGATGGCGTTAAAATAGTCGATGCGAGTCAGCAAAACTGGGTATTGATACTGCCCGATGCCGGAGAGCCGCTGGTCCATATTTTTGCCAATAGCGAAGATCGAGATTGGGTGGAGCAGCAGCTGCGAACGTACCGCAAACAGGTACAGACTTTTATTGAAGCAGAGCAGGGAAATAAGGATATTTTTGTATGAATAACTGCATCCTAATGGCGGAGATTGTACAGGCACCGCAGTTGCGCTACACCGCTGATAACCAAACGCCGATAGCAGAGTTTGTAGTAAAGTTTCCGGGGCTACGTGAAGGCGATAGCTCCGGTCAAATTAAGGTAGTTGGCTGGGGAAACCTGGCTCAGGACATTCAGGAGCGCTATCAAGCGGGCGATCGCGTTTTGCTAGAAGGACGACTAGGAATGAATACCCTAGAGCGTCCAGAAGGCTTTAAAGAGAAGCGAGCAGAGATGACCGTCAGCCGGGTTAGCCCAATTAATGACCTACAGTCCGTGCCAATTGCAGATGGCACGCCCATAGCAGAAGGACGTTTTGCGGGTGGTCAAGGTGCAGTGCCCGCGAGTGCGCCGTCAGCAGCAGCCTCAGCGGCAAGTGCTACGCCCGCAGCAGCCAGTGCACCTGCGGCCGATTTCGACGATATTCCCTTTTAGGGTTCACGTCGGCATAATGTGTCTGCCTATCGAGAGGCTTCAAAAGCCTCTCGGCTGTCAAAGATTTCAAAAACACGGTCCATGCTGGTTAGCTCAAACAGCATTTTGACCTGAGGATTAATAGAGCATACGTACATTTCACAGTCTTGCGATCGCACTTTCTTCAACACAGAAACCAGCGTTCCCAAGCCAGAACTATCGACAAATGTCGTTTCCTTTAAATCCATCAGAAGCGTTGATGCACCGTCAGACAGTGCACTGTTGACCTGGGCGCGAATTTCTTCTGCTTTTGTGCCATCCAATATGCCGACAGGCGTCAGTACCTGAAGGGTTGTATCCATACTCACAATCGTTACCTCTTTGCCTCACCAGGCAATTTGCATAGCAAATGTCTTGCTACAAATTACGCATAGTTCCCTTATACTCTCTCAAAATGACCACCTCAGGGTAAATACAAGCTATCGAGCTGATGGTTATGACAAATGTTAACCACTAGACTCGTTCTTTTACTCAGTGTAAGGGGTGTGATAAATAGCTCAGGATGCAAAGCCTTCCAAAAATACTGTACAAACTCAGCTATCTGCGCCTCGGAAAGTCCATCTTTGCCTGTGGCCATCATCTGTCGTTCTGCCGCCTGCCGCCACTGCACAGAAAATCGATAGTCCTGCGGCTGCAAGACTATCAGGCTATCTAGCAAAGACCACAAGGGAAGATAGTCGCTCAAGCGCTGATTGCAGTCACGAGCAAACTGTCTATCCGCTTCGGTACAGATAGGGTCTGGAAAGGAAAAGTCTGGAGCGCTCATTGTTGTCGCCGGAAGTGGCTCAGTACCGATAAACCAGCCTTCAAATAAAACGACTGTGGGCGCTTTAACAATGATGGGGGTCGTGCGATCGCCCTGTCCACCATAGGCAGATTTATCAAACCGAGGAAGGGCTATTGACTGAGCCGGATGGTCACGCTGAACAGCTGAAAGCACCTCTAGGCCTAAAGGCACATCGTGCGTCCCCGGTGGACCTCGCCAGATCAAACGAGCGTCCTGCTTCCTCAGCTCACGCCGCGCTTCGCAGCTTAAATACAAATCATCGATAGACAGACCAACCGCTCGCTGTCCTAATTCCTCTAGAATTAGCCGAATAATACGGCACAGGGTTGTTTTTCCGGTTCCCTGCACGCCCAAGACACCTTGAACAAACGGTCTACCGGTCAACCGCTGCGCCTGATCGATACGCTGCGCTAAAGGTAGCCAAAACAGCCATAACGGCGCTATCCAGTCAGTCCAGGCACCAGCCATCGGCAGTCCTAGCGCATCGGCAACCCACTGAGCGCAAATCGTTTGCAGCAGCTGTCCTCGGCTGTTCAACGCAGAGGATAAAGCCTGATCGTCTAGCTGCCAAACAGCCGCTTGCTGAGTGCGTTGAGTCCAAGCCTTTAGCTGCTCCATCTGAGATGCATTCGGCTGTTGGCCTCGTCCCCAGGCGACAATTGTTTGCCAAGCAGCAGGCTCCCAAATAGCCGCACGAGAACGCATATCTATAGTTGCAGCTCTCACCATCGCAATTAGGACTGAGCTGGGTAGAGTACGGCGGAGACCTGCTTAGCAGCTGATTCAGTTAGTGGAATAAAGACATCTACCGTGTCTTTATCTATGGCCGATGCAACTACATCAATATGATTGACTAGCGGCTTAGCAATCACCTGAAGTCTTCCCACTAGCGGAAAGGTCTGACCTACAGGAGACGCAATTGCAGACCAGTTGGCAAAAAAGTAGCCCTCTTTAGGCTCTGAAAAGGCAGCAGTTGCCCGTATAAACTGCGCAGAGCCCAGCAGAGAGTCTCGCGACGCGGCCAGCGCCGTCTCCATAGCCGCCAGGGAGCTAGCGACAATTTCTGTTTCATCTCGTTGTAGATGCAACCCTAAAAGCTCTGTTTCGAGACCTGGCCCAGTTCGACGGCCGGATTGGCGGTCAGATTGGCGGCCGGATTGGCGGCCAGTTCGGCGGCCAGATTGGCGTCGCCGACCGCTGGCCTTTAGTCTTGTCCAAGCGACAGCTTCCGTCTCATCAATCATGACTGGTACAGCGCTGTAGCCTGCGTCTATCGCAGCTGCATCCAAACGCTCAACGAGCGTTCTTGGCTGTTCTTCTGCCTCCAGCTTAGCCACATCGCTTCCCGGCACACCACGTTCAACCGCTAAAATCCAATCATCCCCTGAACCTGCGCCAACCCGAGCGAGCGCGTACGCCGTATTTCGCCAATCGCCAGCCCCCTTTGAACCCTCTACCGACGATTCTTTCAACAATTTGCCTCCAGAAAAAGGTGGCAAGTTCAAAAACTCAGGTAGCGCGTTCGTCGAAAGTCCTATGAGCTGACGGCCTTTCGACAGCTGAGATAAGCTGCGACCCGCCAGGGCAAACTCGCTAGCTGCGGGCAGGTATTTCAACGCAGCAATTTCTAACAGTGATGCGTCTCCCAATGAATTCGCATTGCTAAACGACAAGTCAGAAACCGCTGCGCTATCGGCTCCCGTGCTTATCATCAGCCCACCTTGAGTAATTGCTAAGCTCATCGCGACAAACGCTGGCTCTTCAGCAGCCAATGACGAGGAATCAGCATTGAACTCAGCATTCAACAAACGAGCATCTAAATAAGCTAGGCCAATGCGTGGTTCTGACAGAGCTGCTACGCGCTTTCGGTAAGCTGGGGTTTGCGCCAAATTCTGGGCAGTCTGAGCAGACTGAATGCTACGGCGCAGCACACGAACATCGTTCGCAAACATAACGAACTGGTCACCCACGAGAGCGCTCGCGGTGGTGATACCTGTCGCCTTGCCCGAAAGGATAGATACGCCGCTGATTTGCTGGCCCTGAGCAGGGTTTCCCTGCAACAGTTGCTGCTGCCAAAAAAGCTGTAAAAAAGCCTGCGCCTGCTGCTGAGCACCTGGCGCAATATCAAAGGCAAGCAAGTAGCCAGGCTGACTTCCGTTGGTTGAATCTAGATCTAGATCTAATGCTGTGTAGGCAAAGGTAATTTCAGTACCCAGCCAGGGCTGTATATCGCGTTCGTAATCGATACCTGTCGCCTGTAATAGGTTTTGTTGCAGCTGCGCAATCTCGCTGCCGATCTGTGATTGCTGCGATGGCCTGGCGGTGGCCCGCTGTAGAGCGATTAAACGATCGGGATGGGTGAGCAAGGAAAAAGTGAAGGGCGATCGCGCTGGAATAAACGCACTAGCCGCAGCAATGGTGCGATCACTTTCTGTCAGCACGGCGAGTGGACTCTTCGCTCTCAAATATCCAAAACCGGCTATTCCAGCTAGCAAAACGCATAGCGAGCCGATCAGCAGCACGCGTTGAAACTTACGACCGAAGCGGTCAGACTTATCAGTTTGCGCGGCCGATATACCCGTCATGGCTAAACCTCTATAGCATCTGCCCGGTTACTTAGGGCACGTCTGAAGGCCATCGCATATAGCTGATAAAGCAACTCGACTAGCCAATGCCCTAATGCATGTAGGACATTGGCTGCAAAATAGTCCAGCTCAACAGTCAAATGGAGACCGTTAAAACAAAAATCATCGTAAAAACAAGTGTATACCCTGACTTGCTCTCACGATGATTTGTTTGTTGTTGGCTGGGATTCGCCGTTTGCTTTCACTGTTTGATTCGCTGATTAAGTCGCTGCCTATCTTGATAGTTAGCGACTGATAATTAGCTTTGGTTAGCCCAGCCCTCGATTACGCCAAACACCGATGAGTTCACCATCAATATTGACCTCTTCAGCCGGATACTCCATTGGTTCAAATCGAGGGTTAGCTGGTTTTAGAACAACCTTTCCAGCCTCAAAATGGTAGTACTTCAGTGTGGTATTGGACTCTACGCGCGCAGCGACAATCGTGCCGTTGCGTACACGTTTTGGATCTTGAACCTTACGCATAATTACGATGTCACCATCGTCAATTAGCGCTTCAATCATCGAGTCTCCGCGCACACGCAGCGCAAAGTCGCTACCTTTAAAGTTAATGGCGGTCGGGTCAAAGTGCTCGACTGTATCGGTAAACGCTTCAACCATAGAACCAGCGGCGATCGCACCGAAAATAGGAACCCCTTGGGTCTCTTGCAAAATCCGAATAGTACGGGCCTGACCTTCATTCCAATCGATATAGCCTTTCTTGCGGAGATGATCCAAACGACTTTGAACCGGTGCGGGCGACTTGAGCTTCATTTCGCGCATCATCTGCCGAATTGAGGGCGAATGACGGTTCTCACGGATGTAAGAGACCAGCCAATCGTACAGCTCTTGCTGAGCTTGAGTTAATGGTTCCATCGTATTTTTTTAGGCTAAAACAATTACGCACTAATAAGAACAACTGTACCAACTCAAAAATACTTTGTCCACCCTTTGCTTAACATCTCCTATATTTTTTCAGTATACTCCCGTAGTCTTTGATTTAAATCAGATACAACGCCGCTGACAGCTGCTACTCACTCAAAAAATAATAAAAGAGGAGAAGATCTACGCACGACTGTAGACCCGCTCCTCTTTTACCTAGAATCGCTTTGAATCAAAAGCGTTCTGCTGAGATCAGCCATTCAACTGTCTATCGGATGTACTCCTTGAGAACGCTGTTGCGGTTGGGATGACGCAGCTTACGGAGCGCCTTCGCCTCGATCTGACGGATCCTTTCACGGGTAACGTTAAAGATCTGACCAATCTCTTCAAGCGTTTTCATTCTGCCGTCGTCTAGGCCGTAACGCAGACGCAGAACATCGCGCTCACGAGGGCTCAAGGTACTGAGTACGCTTTCAAGGTCTTCACGTAGCAGACTCTTAGAGACTTCGTCTTCGGGGGTTTCACCGTCAGACTCAATAAAGTCACCTAGGCGAGAATCCTCTTCCTTACCAATCGGGGTTTCTAGCGAGATAGGAAGCTGCGCAGACTTGGCAATAAAGCGAAGCTTCTCGATGGTCATCTCCATGCGAGTCGCAATTTCTTCTTCAGTAGGCTTGCGGCCCAGCTCTTGAGAAATCAGCTTTGTCGTCTTTTTAATGCGAGAGATAGTTTCGTACAGGTGTACCGGCAGGCGAATGGTGCGCGATTGATCTGCGATCGCTCGGGTGATTGCCTGACGAATCCACCAGGTGGCATAAGTCGAGAACTTGTAGCCTTTCTCATGGTCGAACTTCTCAGCGGCTCGAATCAGACCCAGACTACCTTCTTGAATCAGGTCCTGAAAAGACAGACCTCGGTTCATGTACTTCTTAGCAATAGACACAACCAGTCTAAGGTTAGACTGAACCATTTTGTCCTTGGCACGACGCCCCAGATGCAGACGACGCTGGAATGCAGGCAGCGGCATATCTACCGCGTTTGCCCAATCAGCATCAGTGGGCTCATCCTCCATCTGATCGTCAATTTCGTCGTAAATTCTTTCTAGCTCTAGCAGGTCAGCAATCTTACGAGCTAGCTCAATTTCTTCTTCGGCGCGGAGCAAACGAATACGACCAATCTCTTGTAAATACAAGCGAATAGAGTCTTCGGTGTAGTGCTTCTTTTTAGCTTGCGCAGTCCGACGACGGGTGGTTTTGCCTTTCGTTACCTTACCGTCTTTATCGGCCTTAGCTTTCGTTGCTTTCGCTTTTGTCGCCTTAGCCTTGGTTGTCTTAGCGGCCGCCTTTTTGGTGGTTTTCTTCTTGGTGGTTTTACCCGTCTCGGTCAAGTCAATAGTGGCTACACCGCGAGTAGTGGTCTTCCCACCCTCCACGCTAGGGTCTAAAGTCTCAGTTGCATCTTTAGATTGGGTCATGCCGCGTTCTTTTGCTCCTTCTTAAATAAGTGATGAGTTAATCAGGTACATTGCAGGGACAGATACGTCTTCACAGACCTGCTACACCAGGACTGCCATTGAGCTTTCATAAAGCGCTCCGAATCTCTACCGATGAATCATGTCTAGAAGTCGCGATTTGAGAAATCAAAAGGAAGCTATGTCCGATGATAGATAGGCCAGAAGGCCGAAGCGATTAGACAATGGATAAGCAAACAGTGCTTATTTCAGACCCGGTATAAGGGGAGGAAAGTGAATATGCCTCAGAAAATTTGCTGAACTTTCGCTGGGTTCAGATATATTCGCTAGTCACACACTGTTAAGTATGCATACTAGGGAAGCTGCCTAAACCTTCAGTGGAGAGTGCACCAGAGAAGGCTACCCACCTATCAAGAAAAGTTTAACTGTACTCAATAGAGTTCAATCGATTGTAGCTTTTTAGACAAGAATTCACCACCTGTAGTTCCGTAGCGCGAATGCTTTACGTTGTATCTGTGTTCCTACAGTAGTAACACGGACTTCTAAAAATCGCCCAGTTTCGAAAAAAGATCGCACATAAAGAGACGTACCTTACTTTCTTTTTTGATATCCGCTAAATTGCTGAAACACACGGTCAATAAAAACCCAAGAATCTACGTATACAGGCAAATTTCGGCACTGACTCAGGACGTGCATACAGCTGCGAATCGCGGTATTTTCGCCCACATAAGCCAACAAATTAGCGCTTAAAGATAGTGTTAGAGAGCACTTTGAATACGTTATTTTTCTCACCAGAGCAAGAACGCATCATAACTAAAAGTTATTTTATTCATAATTTTTACAAATACAAATAGATCCCGATGAATTATCATCAGAATCTATACGGGGAGAGAATATTAGGCGATAAAGGTCGGTTGGCGGCTCCACAAAATGACCTAATCAAAGTATGGAAAATAGCCCAACAAAATATTACTGACGTATCGATAAGAAAACGCCTTCTAAAGAAGAACCCTTAAGCGGGTTGTAAGCACTTTTTCTTAGTAATAGCAGACTCATTCAGCGTGCTAAGAACATCTGCGCTTAGTGGTTCTACAAAAAAACCATCAATTTCAGCAGGTTCTTCTTGGGGCCGCCAGCTGTGGGCGCTTGAAACGGTTAGCGCCACAATAACTACGCTTTCTGGATGAACGCTTTGCCTGATTTGACGTGCGACTTGAGGCGCCCAGGTTTGGCCATCATCGCCCGAAAGAATCACCAAGTACGGCGGATCCGATTTGGCTAAGGCTAGCGCTCTGTCTGGAGAGGTCATGGTCACAACTGGACAGCTCAGCGTTCTAGCCATGGTCTGAGCAGCTGGTGATTCTCTAGACGGTTGCCCAACAACCAGCACATAGTTCTGAGAGTTTTTCATAGCAGTAGAGCGTACTGTGACCTTTTGGCCATACAGTCGCCGCGAAAGGGCAATTGCCATAGCAAAGTAAGGATGCATGTAGCAAAGTAAGGATGCATTCTTACTTTGCTAGTCGAGTTACTCATTGCTATGCAACAGCTTCAGCCAATCAAAGTGTCTTAAGTAACTCGACAGAAGCTATAAGTGGCAAAAGAAAGTTATAGAAACAGAATCGACACTGTGCTTCTACATCAACTATGGCGGGATTTTTTCAACTGGCGATCCCCGCGATACCCTTCTTATTGAGTGTTATCAAAAGTACAGCCACTATGTCATGAGCTTGTATGCAAAGACACTAATAGCCACACGTCAAATCCAGCTCCAGCGCACGCTCAAGGAATATCAGCGTATTAAGCAATGTGGGTAAAGCTAACAATGGATTAAGACAGATAGAAGCGCTATGCATAGAACTGTAAACGGCTTCTAATATATTTCTGTCATGCAATCTTTAACTTATTCGAGCAACCCCAGCGTGTTGTGACTCTGCTGCTTTTCTGACTATCTAAGGAAAAGGCGAGTTTAAGGAGAAAGGCGAGCTTTCTTGAGTCGGGTGGCTTCGTACCAGTTAGCGATCGCAGGGACCCAATCTTGAAACTGAGGCCAAATCGCTTCACACAGCTTCTGCGCCTCTAGCTGAGCATCCGCCTTCCAGCGCAGATCGAGTAAATGCATCAGCGACCGGGCGTTAGCCGACAAAACCCAGTGCTGACGCACATCAAAAGGAATTAACCCCCTAGCATGCTCCTCTGAAAAGCCCTGATCAATTCGCGTTTTGTATCGCTCACAGCCTTTCAGACACCATGCAATATCTTGCTGACGCAGCGCTTCGGTATATTCGTATTTTTTACCCTGTCGATCGGTGTATGCGCCTACCGGGCGCAGATAAAACACATCTTCAACATCGGTTTTACCCTTGACCACATCAATAATTCGCGAGCCGGTATATCGGAAAGACTGAACATCAAAGCTCAATCCAACCCGATGAGTGCGGATTTGCTGCATGGTTGAGTGCGGAAAAAACCCGCAGTTCAAAACGATCTGCGGATGCTCCAGCGGCCCATAATGGCCCCGTCCACCTTTGAGCAGATTACGAATGACTAGCTCGCCTGCTTTTTCTTCAGTCGGCCATTCTTGACGCTGGTCCCAAACAAACTCTTCAGCGTAATCCTGGTGCATAGCCGCATAAATAGTTTGCTGAGGATTAGGCGTTTTTGAAATGACCTCGACTCTGAAGCGATCCATAGAAAAAGCGGTGTACGTAAGTATTAGATGTCTATTCTCCTTGATTATTTTCCAGCTACTTATAAATCGTTGGTCAATTTAAGATTTTGTCAGCAGATTTTGTCGGCTTCTACGAATGATTATTTCGGATGTCTGCGATGATGCAGATCTAAGACACGCTCTAGAATGTAAAGATACGCAAACGCCTCACTTACATTAATTAGGACATAACTCAATGGCATTTTTTGGAATGGGTCTGGGCAAAAAAGATGTGCTGCCCAGTGAGAAAGAAGCACTCCCTGGCCGCGAGAAAGAAATGCCCGTGCCAGATAAGCACTACGTCAACGGCAATCCACTCAAAGGACCGTTTCCTGAGGGCATGGAAACGGCCATGTTTGGGCTGGGCTGCTTCTGGGGAGCAGAACGCAAGTTTTGGCAAGCCGAAGGCGTGTATAGTACCGCAGTTGGCTACGCCGCGGGCCTAACGCCGAACCCAACCTATCGCGAAGTCTGCTCTGGGATGACTGGCCATAATGAGGTGGTATTCGTCGTTTTTGACCCGAAGGTGATTAGCTATGACGGGCTGCTCAAGCTGTTTTGGGAAAGTCATAACCCTACTCAGGGGATGAGACAGGGCAACGATAAAGGCACTCAGTATCGGTCTGGGATCTATACCTATTCTGATGCGCAGCTAGAAGCTGCCAAGAAATCAAAAGAAATGTACCAGGAGGCTTTGAAGGCTTCTGGCTACGGTGACATCACGACAGAGATCTTGCCCGCGCCTGAGTTCTACTACGCGGAAGACTACCATCAGCAGTATCTGGCGAAAAATCCAAGCGGCTATTGTGGACTAGGTGGTACCAATGTGTCTTGCCCGATCGGCGTAGCCACTGCCTCGTAAAACGTTTTTATAGACACAGAAAAATAGACACAGCAAAGTGTAAAGCTGAGCGTCTCAGTGTACGCTCTTGCAATACTTCCGTAGAACAGTTGATTTGTAAAAAGGGACCGAACTCGTGCAAGTTCGGTCCCTTTTTAGCCTAAGTCCCTGTTTAACCGTGGCGTTTTAGATGCCACTGCCAAGCATGGGTGATGATGTTTTCAATATCTGGGTATTTTGGCTCCCAGCCTAGAACTTGCTGAGCACGTTCGCTGGTGCCTACCAGACTTGGAGGATCTCCGGGGCGGCGATCGCACGGCACAGCCACAATTTCTTTCCCAGTCACTTTGCGGGCCGTCTCAATCACTTCTTTCACGGTATAGCCATTGCCATTGCCCAGATTGAAAAACGACGTTTCGCCGCCTTCTAGCAAATATTCCACGCCTTTCACATGCGCATCGGCCAAGTCAGAGACGTGAATATAGTCGCGGATGCAAGTACCGTCACGCGTTTCGTAATCGCTACCAAAAATAGAAATGGACTCTCGCTTGCCCAGTGCAGCAAAGAGTACCAGCGGAATCAGATGTGTCTCAGGGCTATGGTCTTCACCCAGTCGGCCCTCTGGATCCGCGCCTGCCGCGTTGAAGTAGCGGAAGCAAACCGACTGCAAGCCGTAAGCTGACTGAAAGTCGATCAGCATTTTTTCTACCATCAGCTTGCTAGTCGCGTAGGGGCTGATAGGGTTTTGTGGATGGTCTTCAGGAATAGGGACCGTTTTGGGCGGACCGTAAATGGCACAGGTTGAGGAGAAAACCAGTCGTTTTACATCTGCCGCAACCATGGCTTCTAGCAAGTTGAGGGTGCCATACACGTTGTTACGGTAGTACTTTGCGGGTTCGCTAACCGATTCACCAACAGCAATATAAGCCGCAAAGTGCATAACAGCCGCAACGTTATACGTACCAAAAATCTCGTCTAGCAGCGGTCGGTCGGTCGTGTCACCCACAATGACTTTTGCCTTGAGGTGCTGCTCTGCGAGCTCTTTGTGTCCGTACTCTAAGTTATCTAAAATTACAGTCTGATAACCTGCGGACTCTAAGGCCAAAACGGCATGAGAGCCAATGTAGCCCGCACCGCCCGTTACTAACACGGTAGGCTTTTGGTCAGAAGTTGGAGAAAGGGGGGAATCAGTCGCCATAGTAAAAGTTAAGCGCGAAAATAAAAAATCAACGAAGTATTAGAGCAGCAGGATTTTATCACTCGCACTGTTCTAATCAACGCGTAGAAGCACCTCACAGCAAAGACTTGCGCTTTAAATGTGATCGCAAGCCTGTGCTTCGAAAGCAATCCTATATCAAGTTTTTTGAAGCAGCCGTTGCCTTTATCACCAAATTATCTCGATGAACAACGGTTTCGCTGCCTTCGTATCCTAGTAGCTGAACAATATCGGAGGACCGGTAGCCGCAAATCTTACGCAGATCTTCATCGCCGTAATTAACTAATCCCCTCGCAATTTCTTGGCCAGCACTATCGCAGAGTAAAACAGCATCTTGGGGCGAAAATTCGCCCTCTACTTCAGTAATCCCCGCAGGCAGTAAAGATTTACCATCTCTTTGAATCGCAGCCGTCGCCCCAGCATCTAAATAAAGTCGCCCCGCTGGAATTAAGTTTCCAGCAATCCAACGTTTGCGCGCTCCTGACCGGGTTGACTGTGCCTCGAACAAGGTGCCGATTGGCTCACCCGCCAAAATTTTGAGCAAATTCTCTGGGGTTTGACCTTGAGTAATCACGGTATGAACGCCCGCAGCTGTTGCAATACGAGCAGCTTCTATTTTGGTTGACATGCCACCCGTGCCCCAGCTAGAGCCGGCAGCGCCGATGTTAGCTGTCAGCTGATCGACGTGGCGAACCCGGTGGATCGGTTCAGCGGTAGGGTCTTGCCTGGGGTCAGCTGAATATAGCTGATCGACATCGGTGAGCAGAAATAAATAGTCAGCATCTACCAGGTTGGCAACCAAGGCAGAGAGCGTGTCGTTATCGCCAAACTTTAGCTCATCAGTGGCAACGGTATCGTTCTCATTCACCACAGGAATAATGCCTAGCGTTAGCAGCTGCTGAAAAGTGCGGTGACTATTCAAATAGCGCGATCGCTGAGCCAAATCGCTGCGGGTCAGCAGCACCTGAGCAATCGGCTGAGTCAATTCAGAAAAAAAGTCGTCGTACACCCGCATCAATCGCCCCTGTCCCACCGCCGCGACAGCTTGCTTGAGTGCCATGGTCTTGGGTCGTTGGGTGATGCCGAGCCGAGCGCAGCCAACGCCTACCGCGCCCGAAGAAACTAAAATCACTCGATGGCCTGAACGCTGCAGTTGACAGAGCGTTTCGACCAGCCGTCCCAGCGTTGCCAGCGCTAAGTGCCCTGTTTCTGGCCGAGTCAGACTAGACGTTCCAATTTTGACGACCAGTGTCTGGGCAGGGGGCTTAGCGAGTGAGCTCTGAATCATAGTTGGCAGATAACAAACGGTAGAGGTTGCAACAGTAGAAGCTATATAGCTTTCGAAGCATTGCTTAAGACACTTACTAAGGCTGCAACCTTTAGCAAACAAGCAATGCTTCTGCACAAACGTCCTAATGCATCAGGACGTTTGCTATAGCTAAGCTGCGCTAGCTAATTGAATTATGCAGGTTGAACTGGCCTGGCCACATTAAAAAGGGGGCAAGCCGCAGCTTCCCCCCGAAATATTAAAGTTGATTTTTATTAAGTTATTAAAAGCAGGTCTTCAATTAAGTTTGACCTTATTCACATTCTGCCTAAGGACTTAGCATTTCCACTTTTCCTTAATCTTTTCTTTCGTATTTAAACAAGGAACGAAATAGTTCACGGTACCGATTTTAGAGTGACGCCCAACTGCCTCGACACCCAGAATTCAGCACTGCGCAGCAGATTTTTAGGGTCTTTCGAATTAGGTTCAAGCATCGGCTGAACCAGAATTGTGAACAGCCCGACTCGATTACCGGCCAATACATCTGTAAATAGGCGATCGCCAACCATCGCAATCTGATCAAAAGGGAGTCCTAAATTGCTTGCGGCCGTTCGCAGCTTACGGCGAGAAGGCTTCCCCGCACTGGCAACAAATGGCACCGGCTGGCTGCCAAGCATCACGCCTTCAGCAATTTGCCGAATACGCTCATAGCCAACATTGTTACTGACTAGCGAAATAGGCACTACTTTTTGAATGTCGTTAATCCAGATTTGAACATCTTCATCGAGCTTGCGACGACCCACTGGCACAATGGTTTCATCGACATCGAGGATTAGACCCTTAAGGCCCTTTGCCTGGAGCACTTCTGGCGTGATGCCAACGACGGACTGACCAAGAATTAAATCGGGCTGTAATAAGTTAACCCAGCGCATAGGCAGTGATAGTAAAAGATTAGTTGGACTCAGCGTCCACGCGATCACGGATCCGTCCCTGCGCTGACTCATGCTCGGCCAGGGTTCGGCTAAAAACGTGTGTGCCGTCGTAGCGGGCCACAAAGTAAAGGAATTCGGTGGGACCAGGATCAATAGAGGCTTCTAAACTAGCCACGCCCGGACTGGCAATAGGCGTAGGGGTAAGCCCAGCATTGATATAGGTATTGTAGGGGTTAGGCGTTTCTACCTGAGCGTAAGTCAGAGGGTTTTCAGGCGTTTGCTCAATACCCAAGCCATATTCCACAGTTGGATCAGAGCCTAGCGTAATACCTTCCTCTAGCCGGCGAGCGAACACGCTGGCAATCTGATCGCGCTCGTCTGGAACAACGGCCTCTTTTTCAACAATGCTTGACAGGGTCACCCAGTCCAAAAGGCTGTATTCACTAGGCGTATTGTCGTAAATGGGCAGGGCGACTTCTTCAAACCGACGCAGCATCACATCAATGAGATCATCGGCGGTGACAGCGCCTGTATCCATCTGGTAGGTGTCTGGATATAAAAAGCCTTCTAGGTGCGGAATGTCTTCGGGCAGCCACGGATAGCGCTCGTAGGGAATGCGCTCAGTCGCAGCTAAAAACTCTTCGGCGGTTGTAAAGCCCTGATCTTCGAATCGGGCAGCCATTTTTTCGCGATTCCAGCCTTCTGGAATAGTAAAGCTGGTTTGAACGACATCGCCTTGCCAAATGGTCTCAGCAATCTCACTCAAGCTCTGAGCAGGAGAAATGACATAGCTTCCGGCCTGGAAGCCACCTTCCTCACCGCGAAAAGACTTCCACCGACTCAGTAGCTTCCAGGCTGTTGTTGAGCGAATCAGGCCATTGGTTTCAAGGTCTTGACCAATCTGGTTAGAAGCTGTGCCTTCTGGAATATCGACCACTACAAAGCTGTCTTCGTCGGCCTCTTCAGCGGCTAGTACAGGTGACTTCGCCCAGCTCCACCAGGCCCAGCTCTGGCCAGCGATGAGTGCTGACAGGGCAATCAGCACGAAGAAAAACAACCGTTTTGAAGCACGCATAGTTACAGAGACAACGCTAAAAGAGATCTACTTCAGACAAAAGATTTAGACAAAAGACACTTTTGCAAACTTTAGTCCAAAACGTCAAATAGCTTGTTCTCTAGCTGCGATCGCATTTTCTGAAAATCCTCAGGATCGACCAGCTCTATTGAGCCATCTGTCGCTCTCGTCGCAAAAAAGAGCAGTGGATCTAAAGGCGTACACAGCGTGTACTGAGCCTCCTGATGAAAAAAGGTTGCCAACATCTGAAACTCTTCGGTCACCGGATGCTCATCCCCTTCCTCACTGATATCTAGAGAAAAGCAGTCTTCTTCATCGCCTTCAGGCAAATCTCCGGCAGCAGTGAGCGTATGGGCCGATCGCTCTAGCAGCAAATCGAGCTCAGCGAGTACGGCTCTAGCTGTTGGAAACAGCCTATCGATATCCTCTTCTTCTATATCGACCAAGATCTCGGCCGCATCATCGTCACCCTCGGCCTCATCGTCAGTTTCCCACACGAAAATTTCAATGGGGAGATTGACAGGCAGCAACAGCAAAAATTCGGCCCCATCAACGTCAATACTTTTTTCTACGTAGCAAGCCAGCTCGCGATCATCTTCGTCACGCAAGGTGACAACCGGATATTCAGCGGGCTCACCTAACAGGCTCGGATCGATTTCCATGGGTGCAATCTCCTGATGAAGGGGGCTTGTGATGGTTCTGATTTTCTGAGGTAGATTCGGAGGAATGCGCCAGCTTTTCAGTGCTGGCAGTTTCGCGTCTGGCAGTTTCGTGTCTGGCATCTAGCCACTGCTGCAAAATAATAGCAGCTGCCTTGCGGTCAATTAGCGCTTTGTTACGGGTGAGCGATCGCCTTTCGCCCAGCAGCATTTGTTCAGCTTGAAATGAGGTCAGCCGCTCATCGACAAACTCAACGGGCAAAGACAGCGCCTTTGACAGACGCCCGGCCATTTTTTGAATCTTTTTCGCCTGAAAGCCTATCTGCCCGTCCATAGTGTAAGGCAGTCCGACCACTAACACCTCAACCGATCTTTCCTCGATGAGCTGACGCAGCGGCCGCAAAACGCTCTCAAAATTCGTTTTGTGGATCGTCATCAAACCAGTAGCGATTAGGCCGGTGCGATCGCAGCCCGCTACGCCAATTCGTTTTGCGCCTAAATCTAACCCCAGTGCAGATACCATCCCAATTGGCCCTCTCAATTGGCCTTACGGATGGCCTTACAGAGCGCACCTGGGCAACTAATCAGACGCCTTTTCATCACTGTCATTTGTTCTGTTATCTCGCGATCGCGTCTCTAACGACAGCTTAGACATATTCTCTAGCAAAAACCGCTCCCAGCTCATACCATCAGAGAACGAACTATCTAGCAGCGGACCGAGCTTCAACCCTCGCCAGGAAAATCGACCCGGCATCGGTGTTCCTGTAGGCTGTAGGCCTGGCAGCACATCTGGCATCTTTAGGCCCTCTAGCGCGCCCGCTTTAGACTCACGAACCTTATGCCAAACCGAGCGTGACATCATTAGCGTATGCTCAATTTCTAGCGCACCTATTTGGCGCAGATACTCTTCGCGCTCAGTCTGATAGTCCAAAGACATAATTTGCAGTGGCTGCTCTGGAAACTTTTGCACCACACCTGCCATTTGAGCCATCAGCTCTGGATACAGCCAGGTATAAGCCGGATGCACCGTCAGCTTAGCAGTGTGCGCTTCAGGGCCATCTCGGCACAACTTCAGCTCAAAGTAGCCGATCGCCGTTTTACGCTGAGGCTCAAATACATAGGCAGCAACGGAGTCTTTACGATTCATCCAGCGGGTGAGCCGGGAGCCGACTTTAGTTGTCAGCGTCGTCCTGAAGTCTTGAATTTGATAGTCCAAAACCTGACGCACGAGCGGCGGAATAGACACGGTCTCTAGCTGATAGATCAGCTGTGCATCCGCATTGCTAACAGGCAGCAGATTCGGCAAATCTGGATCGCGCTCAGCGAGCACAGCTAGCTGCTCCGGCTGAATAGACCAATAGGTAGCCTTGGCCAACGGCTGAAACCCGTTTTGTCGATAGAGCGCTAAGCCAAACTGATCGTTGACGTCGGTTTCACTAATCCAGTATTGGGCCTCACGAATCGTCTCGAAGCAATAGCGTAGCAGCTGCGAACCAACATCCATACCGAGATGCAGCCTGCACTCGCCATTTTTTCCAGCGTTTTTCCTAGCCTGGGGCTTTCCTTTATTAGCGCGATCGCTTGCCTGACTCTTGGCCTGCTTTTTCGCTAGATTCACCAGCATCCGATCAATCTTCCAGGTGCTGAGCGTCTTATTAAACGGCGTCACCTGAATCAGACCTTGCAGTTGTCCATCTGCCTCTGCCACAAAAGCAGAGAATACATGCCGCAATGGATTTGGGAATAGCGTCAGCGCTTTGAGCGGACCGTACCAGCGCCGCATCTGCTGAATGTAATCGTCTATTTCCGGCGTATCCGTAGAGTGAGACGCAATTTCTGTAGCACCGGTCACCTGCAAATTATCCAAATCACGTAGGTGAATGGAGCGAATAGAAATATCCGTGTCAGATGACGGGTTGCGAGTCATTGAATACTCCTAGTGAGCAATTAACAGTCGAAAAAAGAATAATCAATTCTGTTATAGCAAAGGGCGCTGAAACAGGACCTCAATATATTTTCGATTCAGAATATGGCTTTAGCGCTTCGGCCGAATCAAGACCACAGGCGTCTGTTCATCGGCGTTGCCAGCAGGATTATCGATCAAGGCTTGAATCAGCATCGCTTCGTTTGTTTCAGCAGTCTTAGCTAATATTTTAACGGCTTTTAGATCGTTCACATCGACGATTGCCGCCTGGAGCCCGGTTTCTTTATAAATTTGGTCAACCAGCTGCTGGGAATGACTGGGCCCTAGCACAATAAACTGATCGAACGGTGGCAGCGTGCCTGTCACGTCATCAATCAAGCGTGCCTGCTCACCCGCTAAACGGTAGAACATCCCAGGGCTACCGAATACTTTGGCCACTGCGCCAATCGCGAACGCTGAAGCAACCTGCCAGGGCCCCGAAACATCGACTAGCGTTTGCATACCACAGGCCGTGGCCAGACTAGAGGTCGGCATAAAGTAGTAGCACAGCCGTTTTGCTAGCCAGCCCGGATGAACAGTGGTCGGATGACGCAGCCGATCTTGCATAATCGCGACAGGCGTTTCGCCGATGGTGACAATATCACCAGGCTGAGCGCAGGGCGTCACATATTTTTTAACCACCTCTACGGTGCTATCGAGGTTGGTGAGCAGATGCGTGGGCACTGGCAAAATATGGGCCACGCTGTTCTCGCGCCAGCTGGTCGCATTCTCAGGGTTAGGGAACTTGAGTGGCACGATGAGGTGGCCAGTTTTAGGAATGCGTCCTTCAGGGCCGTAGGTTAAATACTTTACCTTTAGCCAAAGCGATTTGAGCTGAGTCAAATCTGGGCCAGTAATATCGACTGTCAGCTTTGCATTTGTCGTTTGGCCGACTTTGACGATGTAGGCGAACCAGTAGTTGTCAGCGCGGGCTGGAAAGTCGTCGTGCTGAGGTGTGATTTCTGTTTTGACGGTAATCCCGTCTAGGCTGTCGCTCGAAAGCAGCTCATAGTCAACGGTTACTTCTGGAATAAAAATTTCCAGGCTGCGGGTGCGATTGGTAAAAACGGTATCGAGCGCAATCGCATAGTGATTGGGTTCGTAGGTACTGAAGTGATAGTTCTTGGCAGTTAGCTCCAAATCATTACCAGGCCGCTGACGGTACTGCCATTCAATAAGCAAGTAGCCGACCACACCAATAGCAATCAGCACTAATACCAACGAACCTAATAAATCCATGCCGATCAGCGACTCCTTTATAAACCCAAATCCGTACGAACCAGATTGTAGGTGATTGTCTGTATCTGAGGGGACATTAGTTAAAATAATGTGGACAGCTACAGCGTTGAAAGCGATCAAAAGTCAGACGTCCGAAGAAATGGGACGCTAGCGCAGAAAGCTTAACTCAACAAGCTCAATTCAATAGGCTCAACTCAACAGGCTCAACTCAACAGGCCAAACAGAGCATCGTCCAGTTCGTAGCCGAGCATTTGGGTCATGAATTTTAAGCGAGATCGCCCATCAATACCCTTTTGCTGGAGCCAGCTGTCAAGCGTAAACACTTTGTCCATCACAAAAATTTCTAGCGCTTCAGGGTTGTAGCGAATGCCATCAATTGGGCTGAACTGATGGGGCACCAGCATGGCAGTGTAGCGACTGAGCTCGCCTGACTCCCAGTCTAAATACAGCGGGAGCCAGGGATATTGGGCGTTCAGACGAATAAACCATAGCCGCACCTCTGGAATTTCTGAGAGCTCACGCGGATCGCTCGCCTCGCGCGGAAAATCGATCTCAAAGCTAAACATCATCTGCGGATCGGCTAAGTTACCCCCGTCAGTCTGCTCATCGGACTGACTCAAGATAGGATCGATGACGGATTGAGCAGGGGTAAGGTCAAGAGATTGAAGGTGAGCGGTGGTGAGGGCGATCGCATGTTTCATAAGCGCGGGAATAGAGTAAGCGCGGGAATAGAGCAGAAAATTTCTGTAATGAGAAATGTAGCGAAAAAGTAAGCAGAGCAAAAAACCCAGAAAAATCTGGAGGGAGAAAGGCCGTGTAAAATAACGCAACACCTATAGACGCAGTCTATCGCTATGGCCGTTTCTTCTTCTACTGCTGATTCTACTAACGCTGCTCTCTCGACCATGGAGTCTAGCTCTACTGGTTCTTCAGCGACCCCTTCTGCTGAACAAAAACGCATTTGCATCACCATCGGCACCCGCCCAGAAGCGATCAAGCTAGCCCCGGTCATTCAAACTTTTCAGCAACATCCCCAGTTTGATACCAAAGTGGTACTCACCGGTCAGCACCGAGAAATGGTTGCCCAGGTGATGTCTCTATTTAATTTAGAGGCCGACCACAATCTCGATATTATGCAGCCCAAGCAGACCCTGAGCGATATCACCTGCCGCAGCTTACAGGGTTTAGAAAAGCTGTTTATCGACTTGCAGCCTGACATGGTGATCTCACAAGGCGATACCACGACAGCCTTCGCGGCTGCGCTAGCCGCCTTCTATCAGCAGATTCCGGTAGGTCATGTCGAAGCGGGCCTACGTACAGACAATATTTTGAACCCTTTTCCCGAAGAGGCAAACCGTAGGCTAGTCTCACAGATTGCCACCCTACACTTTGCGCCGACCGAAACCTCGGTGAGCAACCTCAAAGCGTCCGGCGTTGCCCAAGGCATTCATCAAACAGGCAATACTGTCATTGATGCGCTGTTGAGAGTGGCCGAGCAGTCACCCACCTGCGAGGTTCCAGGCCTTGATTGGGAGCAGTATCGGGTGATTCTTTCTACTGTTCATCGCCGAGAGAACTGGGGCGAACCGCTGACAGCGATTACTAAGAGCTTTCTTGAAATTTTAGATCGCTTTCCAGACACTGCACTGCTCTTACCATTACACCGCAATCCCACAGTTCGAGAGCCGCTAAAAGCAGCGTTAGATAGACATCCGCGAACGTTTTTAGTTGAACCGCTAGACTATGCGCAGCTAGTAGGTGCAATGAAGCGATCGCACCTTTTACTGACAGATTCTGGCGGTCTACAAGAGGAAGCTCCCGGACTGGGCAAACCGGTTTTAGTGCTAAGAGAGACGACCGAGCGCCCTGAAGCTGTGAGCGCAGGCACCGCAAAGCTTGTCGGCACAGACGTTAAAACTATCGTAGACGCAGCGGCTGAGCTGCTAGGAAATGAAAGCGCCTACACCAAAATGGCAAGGGCAGTTAACCCCTTCGGCGACGGCCATGCATCCGAACGCATTGCAAGCTTTGTGAGCGACTACTTTGCCTAATTTTCTAGAGCTGATTGAGTCTCTTTAGCCGAGCGACCTTAGCTGAGCAACCTTTTTATGCCAGCAAAGGAAGCGGAATCCACAGTTGATTGCGATGAAGACGTGTGTGATCGCAATTTCCCCTACTCCTCTCCCTTCTTTTTCTTCTTAAGCAAGCTCTTTTTAGAAGCCTTCAGCTCTTTCCAAAGCTTTTTGATGTCATCGTAAGCTTCCACGTTACTTACTTTGCCACCTGTTTCTAGACCACAAATCAACGATACGCGCTGCGCAAACTCTTGTAAGTTGGCGTTAAAGGCCAAATTTTGCGGCGTAAATTCTCCGTGATAGCGATTGCGCGGCATCAAAAATTCTTCGAGCTGCTGCTCCGGGTTACCGATGTCTGGATTGTCTCTATCTGAGTTATTGGTCTCTCCATTATTGGTAGACATTTTGTAAGCTCCCAAAGCTGACTAACAGGACTAAAAAGTTAAGAGATTGGTCAGAAGAATTACCCTTAAACAGAAGAAAAAAGCTCTTATATAAAGTTATCTAAACTATTATCCGAAGCCATCATATTGAAGAAATACCAAAGCTAATGGCTTAATTCTAAGCTATTCATCCTGGCTTACGGGCGCAGAGACGACGCGGCAAGCTCTCTCACAAGCATGATATCGAGCTCAGTAACTGCATCAGTGACGCACGGAGACTGTAAATCACCAGGGAATCTCGGCACTAAATCTGACGCTAAGTGAGAAGCAATAACATAGCTTGATTCAAAGAAATATGGCTACACCAAACGTCCATAAAATCAACTGCCCGGAATCAGATAAGAAGAAGGCGAATGGGTAAGATACTAATATCAATTCTTATGTGTGTATCTAAGAGTACGCGATCGCCCGCGAACATCGCCTTTTTTGGATCTCCTCATCGCTTAGATCTATGACGTTTTCAGATGCCCTTTCGGGTGCCTTTTCAAGAACAATCATTGGCCTTACAAGCAGCTGTCTTAGCTTCGCAATTACAGCTTTAACAGCAACACCGGCACCAGCTGCCGAGAGAGTCGTCATCAAAGTAGGTCCGCTCAGCCAATCAATCGAGCTGACGGATCTAGAAACGTTTGCCCAAACCGGTGAAGTTCCAGACGGATTGCGGCTCTACGAGCAGTTTTTATCACCGTCACTGCAGCAAACGCTTCAGCAGCAGCTGGCGCTCGATCCGCACATGGGCGATCGGATCATAGAAGACGTTATGCGCTCGGCCAATGGAGAGCTGTTGCTCAACACGCTCTCGCGGGTCGCACCTAATATGACCATCCCCCAGCTACAGGCAGCAATTCGCTTAGCCTCAATGCAGGCAGATGGACTGAGTGTTCTAGGCATTTTGAGAGCAATTCCGCAAGAAACGCTAGAAGTAGACATCAGTGCGGCCATTGCCCTGATGTCGCAGCTGAATTTTTCTAATCTAGAAAGCCGCTCGCTTAGCGGCATGCTGGAGCAAGAGCTGCGGATCGATAGCCTTAGTCCTTTACCGGGTGGGATAGATCCAGCAGCGCCCGGTCCGGAAGAGGTCTCGCAGCGAGCAGTCAGCTTTCGCGACTTAGAGCGCCAGCGGGTGATTCCAGTTGAAATGTACTGGAGTGAGTCATCGCAAGGCCCGCTCGTTGTGCTCTCTCATGGCTTTGGCGCAGACCGCTATTTCTTAGATTATTTAGGTAAGCATCTGGCCTCTCATGGTTTGACGGTTGTCTCTGTTGAACACCCTGGCAGTAACTTGCAGGCGTTGGTCAATTTACCTGTCGATCCTGAAATTGCGGACGAGCCCAGTCGAATTTTGCCGGCTGCCGAATTTTTAGATCGACCTCGCGATGTCACTTTCGTACTCGATCGCATA
Source organism: uncultured Synechococcus sp. (assembly GCA_937911865.1). Classification (GTDB taxonomy): domain Bacteria; phylum Cyanobacteriota; class Cyanobacteriia; order Phormidesmidales; family Phormidesmidaceae; genus Phormidesmis. The sequence continues at coordinate 55,738 of CALDSK010000325.1, read as the reverse complement.
GAGCAGCTCAATCAGAGCCAATCTCTCTACGGTGGCCTGTTCAACACCGAAGAAGTGACCATTATTGGCCATTCGCTAGGTGGATACACCGGCTTGGCTTTGGCAGGTGCCAAGCTAGATCTGCGATCGCTAGGAACCTTTTGCCAAGACATTCAGCCACTGGGCGTATCGCCTGCCGACTGGCTACAGTGCGCCGCCGTAGATTTAGAAGAGCAGCAGGCTGATTTGAGCGACGAGCGTATTCAGCAAGTCATTGCAATGAATACGCTCACAGGTGAGCTCTTTGGCGAAGCGGGGCTCTCCGACATTACGGTCCCGACTATCTTACTCACAGGCACCCAGGACAGTGTCACACCCACGCTCGACCAGCAGCTAGGCGCATTCACTCAGCTTTCTGGTGAAAAGTACCTGCTTGCGGTGATTGGTGGCACTCATCTCAGCGTTGGCGATCCGGGCAACGTAAACCCGGCCCTGACTGAACTACCCTTTATGGCCGAACTGCGGGTCGAAGAAACTGAAAACCTACGACAGCTGATTAAGGGCGTATCGCTTAGTTTTGTCTCGCAGCAGACCTCCGAAGCTGAGACCTACAGGCCTTTTCTGAGTTCGGCCTATGTACAGTCGCTCTCTACATCAACACTGCCACTCAGAATGGTCGAGACCTTACCCGAAAGTGTGCGAAACTGGCTGGCGTTCACCGCTCGGGTCTCGCACAGTTCAACCTCGCCCAGACTGAACCACAGGCTACTTGCACTGGGCTACTTGAGCGCGATTACCCAACGTCAGCAGTGGCACATGGCCGTAGCGGTTCATCTGCAAGCCAGTCAAATTGTCAGCGTCTTGCGATCGCCCGTTCCCTTCATTGCTCACTGGTAAACCCAATAGCAAACGCGCTGGTAAACCCAATGGCAAATATCGGAAGTGGATACGCCCTTCTCTTTAGAAAAATCTTTTTCAAAGAAACTTGAATTTCATTTGATTTCTTTTGCGTCTTAGCGTCATTTGTTCTGCCAAAATGGAAGACTGAAAAGTTTAATGTTTCAGTTCATCTAATTTTTCAGGTCACAATCATTCCACTGGAGAGAGGATCGAATGCCGGATAATCGCAAAAGTCAGGTAGTCACCCAAGGCGTACAGCGGGCTCCTAACCGAGCGATGCTCAGAGCTGTCGGTTTTCAAGATGACGACTTTCAAAAGCCAATCGTTGGACTAGCCAACGGCTATAGCACTATCACGCCCTGCAATATGGGCATCAATACCCTCGCGGTTCGCGGTGAAGCAGCCCTTAGAGAGGCAGGCGCGATGCCCGCGATGTTTGGCACTATTACGATTAGCGATGGCATTTCGATGGGCACAGAAGGGATGAAATATTCCTTGGTGTCTCGGGATGTGATTGCCGACTCGATTGAGACAGCTTGCACGGGCCAAAGTATGGACGGAGTGCTCGCCATGGGCGGCTGCGATAAGAATATGCCGGGCGCTATCATTGCGATCGCCCGCATGAACATCCCTGCGATCTTTGTCTACGGCGGCACGATTAAACCTGGCCACCTCGACGGCGAAGATCTCACTGTCGTCAGTGCTTTTGAAGCCGTCGGTCAGTACAGCGCAGGCAAAATTTCTAAAGAGCGTCTCGACGCGGTAGAGCGCCACGCCTGTCCCGGCGCAGGTTCTTGCGGCGGCATGTTTACCGCAAACACTATGTCTTCTGCGATTGAAGCGATGGGTCTAAGCCTACCAGGCTCATCTACGATGGCCGCTGAAGACGAAGAAAAAGCCATCAGCGCAGAGAAGTCTGCCTTTACGCTAGTAGAAGCGATTCGTCAGCAGATTTTGCCAAAGGATATCTTGACGCGCAAAGCCTTCGAGAATGCGATGTCGGTCATTATGGCCGTGGGTGGCTCGACGAATTCGGTATTGCATTTACTTGCGATCGCCCACACCATCGGCGTCGATCTCTCCATCGACGACTTCGAAACCATCCGTCAAAAAGTCCCCGTCTTCTGCGACCTCAAACCTTCAGGCCGCTACGTCGCCACCGATCTGCACAAAGTAGGCGGCATTCCCCAAGTAATGAAAATGCTGCTCAACGAAGGCTTACTTCACGGCGATGCCCTTACAGTTTCTGGTAAAACAATCGCTGAAACCCTAGCAGATATTCCTGATCAGCCTGCTGCCGACCAAGATGTCATCCGGCCCTTCAACAATCCAATGTATAAGCAAGGTCACCTCGGCATCCTAAAAGGCAACCTTGCGCCCGAGGGCTCTGTCTCTAAGCTAACTGGCATTAAAAACCGCAGCATCACTGGCCCTGCGCGCGTATTTGAATCTGAAGAAGACTGCTTGGACGCCATTTTGGCCAACAAAATCAAAGCAGGCGACGTGATCGTTGTGAGATACGAGGGACCGAAGGGTGGCCCTGGTATGCGTGAAATGCTTGCGCCAACTTCAGCTATTATTGGCGCTGGCTTGGGTGATTCTGTTGGCCTAATTACAGATGGCCGATTCTCCGGCGGAACTTACGGCATGGTGGTGGGCCATGTTGCGCCAGAAGCCGCAGTCGGTGGCACTATCGGCCTTGTCAAAGAAGGCGACTCCATCACGATTGATGCCGATAAGCTACTGCTACAGGTCAATGTCTCAGACGAGGAGCTGGCACAGCGAAAAACTCAGTGGAGTGCCCCAGAGCCGCGTTACAAGCGTGGAGTATTAGCGAAGTACGCCACGCTAGTCTCTTCCAGCAGCAAAGGCGCAGTAACTGATCGGGACTTGTTCTAACGGTTACACTTCTATTTAGGAGTAGTGGCTGAGGGCAGTGATTACCCTTAGCCACTACCCTCAGCAATACCTCAGCGAGAAAATAGACTCATCCACTGGTTGTCAAAAAACTCCGCCATGGCTGTCAGCACAGAAACCATTAAGCAAGATCTCGACTTACTAAATAGTGAGCAACTCCAGCAGATCGCTGATTTTATTGCTTTTCTGAGGTTTCGAGACAAGCGTCGTCGAATGAACCTCGATCCTGAGCAACTAGCACCGCTAGCCACTGAATTCGCCGAAGAAGACCGTGCCTTTGCAGAAGAGGGAATGGATGAATACGCGGATCTACTTAAGCAAGAAGATGAGCCGTGAAGACCACACTCAAACGGGGCGAAGTTTGGCTGGCTACCCTAAATCCAACGAAAGGCTCTGAACAAGCGGGGACTCGACCAGTCATTGTTTTTCAAAATGATGTGGTGTCTAGATTTTCTACGACGGTTATTGCGATTCCATTAACCACAAACATGCGTCGCGCTTCGCTGCCTATCTGTCTAGCGATCGAGAAAGGTGACGGCGGATTGAGTAGAGAATCTGTAGCTTTGTGCTTTCAGATGCGATCGCTTGATAAAACTCGACTGATTAAAAGGCTAGGCCAGCTAAAAAATGGAACCATCACGCAGATAGAAGAAATTGTCTTGTTAACGCTGGGTTACTAGCCATGACTAGTGTTACCGTCTTCTACAGGAATCTCTAAGCAGATTGAGCTCCATTGTGAGATTCACTGATCATTTGAACTAAAATTTACTCCCGACTGACAAACTTCGAACTCTACACAATCACAATAGGCACTTCCAATCAACCATAGTTTTGCTTGACGCACTCTTTTATTTCGACAATTATAGAAATATGGAAACAAGCGATGCAGATAAACTAGCTCTCTACAGCATGGCCTACTCGTTTGCCGCGCTGTGTCTTCCTTCGCGACTGAGTTTTTTTCGTTTGCTACTGTCTGCTTATCTCCAAGGGCTACCCGCTGGAGAAATTCAAAAAGAGCTGAATATCGCAGGCGCGACCCTATCTCACCATCTCGACAAGCTGCGTCAGGTGGGAATCGTCACTTCCGAGAAAGATCGCCAGTGGATTTGGTACAGCGTTGAAGAAAAGTCACTCGCACGCTTACTCGACTTCTTATTTGAAGAATGCTGTACACGCAATCGCGTAGTAGACATTGAGCACATAGGCAAAACCATTGCTCATCAAGCATCCAGTCTTGACTGCTGTGAATAGCTACTTTTGTGAATAGCTACTTTCGACTCGCCGCCTTTCTTTAACGCTTATTTACTGCGACTTTCATTTCGATATATCTAGAAATATCTAAGGAGAGATCCATGACGACATTCAAAACACATATCGCTTTGACAGTTTCTGATTTGGATCGTTCAGTTGCGTTCTATCAACATTTATTTGAAGCACAGCCCGTTAAGTACAAAGCAGATTACGCCAAGTTTGATATTGAAAATCCTGCACTAAACTTGACGCTAAATACCGGTGATACACCTTTACAACGCGGGAATCTGTCGCATCTGGGAATTCAAGTAGACAGCACAGAAACAGTGATAGCTGCGATCGCCCGACTAAAAACCGCGGGCCTCACACCGCTCGAAGAGCTCAACACTGATTGCTGCTACGCGCTTCAAGACAAGCTCTGGGTAAGCGATCCCGACGGTAATCGCTGGGAGATTTTCGTCGTTCACATTGCAGATACCGCGCCCGAATTCAACCTTGATTCAGCGGCTAAATCAAAAAACGATGCGACAGAGCGTAGCTGTTGTGCTCCAACTTGCTGAGCATAGATAGAGCATTTCAGTCGATTATCCCCTACGAAGATCTCAGCCCAAGCATTCTTATCGAAGCGTGCGACGGCGAAGCCCTGCCGCAGGAAGATCGCCAAGTCCAATACCAGTGCTCCCTTCTGCCCAGCCAACTCATTCAAGCCTGATCTCTTGCCATTCCATCGCTTGTTTCTTACGTCTTCTTTCAGGCTCTTAAATCTTATGAAAAGCAACTACAACTTGCCGAATCACCACGTATCCTACAGGTTCTCCTCCAAAGATCCTCCTGGCGGCAAACGTTGCACATGAACACGTCTCCCACAGTTCTAAATCGCAAAGGGCTCAATCGCAAAGTGCTGATCTACGACACCACTCTCAGAGACGGCATTCAACGTCACGGTATATCCTGCACGCTTCAAGACAAAATTAAAATTCTCGAACGCCTTGCCCATCTAGGCATCCCCTTTATAGAAGGCGGCTGGCCTGGCGCTAATACCGTTGATACTCAGCTCTTCGATTACCTGAAAAACAATCCCCTCAAAAACGCTCAGGTTGTTGCCTTCGGCTCTACCCGTCGTCCCCATCAGGCCGCTTCAGAAAATCCAACCCTACGCGCCCTGCTCAACGCTAATACCCAGTGGCTGACTATCTTTGGCAAATCCTGGGATCTTCACGTCACCGACGCTCTGAAGGTGAGCCTCGGCGAAAACCTGGCAATGATTCAAGATTCCGTCGAATTCCTTCGCGCCAACGGCAGGCACGTCATCTACGACGCCGAGCACTGGTTCGACGGCTACAAGGCCAACCGTGACTATGCTCTGCAAACGCTAAACGCCGCTATTCTTGGCGGTGCCGAATGGCTGGTTCTCTGCGACACCAACGGTGGCACCCTCCCCAGAGAAATCGAAACCATCGTCACCGACATTCAAACCTGGCTGGCAACCAACCACGCCGACCTTATCGACTTACCTCATCTCGGCATCCATACCCACAACGACAGTGGTACCGCCGTCGCCAGCTCACTCGCTGCCGTTGAGGCTGGCGCTAGCATGGTTCATGGCACCATCAATGGCTATGGCGAGCGCTGTGGTAACGCTGATCTGTGCAGCGTCATCCCCGACCTTCAGCTAAAGATGGACTACAGCTGCCTTGAGCCGCAGCAGCTTCAAAGCCTTACCGAAACCAGCCGCTTCATCAGCGAAATCGTTAATCTGGCCGCGGACGATCATGCCCCTTACGTAGGTCGCTCCGCCTTCGCACATAAAGGCGGCATTCACATCAGCGCAGTCGAACGCAATCCAAAAACCTACGAACACATCAAGCCAACCGCTATCGGCAACGATCGTCGTATCGTTGTGTCTAGCTCATCCGGCGCAAGTACAGTTCTCGCAAAAGCGAAGAATTACGGCATTGAGCTAAAAAAAGGCGATCCCGCTGTACGCGAGATTATCAATACGGTCAAAGAGTTAGAAAGTCAGGGCTATCAGTTTGAAGCAGCGGAAGCCAGTTTTGAAATGCTAATGCTCAAGGCGTTAGGACAGCACAATCCATTGTTTCAGCTAAGGGGATTCGAAGTCACTTACGACGTGCTGCAATCAGACGTCCAGTGCAACATCGGCGCAAGAGCTACCATCAAAGCGACAGTAAAAGGAGAAGACGTTCTTGAAGTCGCAGAATGCATGGGTCCCGTCTCAGCGCTTGATAAAGCACTCCGTAAGGCTTTGGTTCGATTCTTTCCCATCATCGATACCTTTTATTTAACCGATTACAAGGTTCGCATTCTCAACAGTGAAGCTGGAACAGCCGCAAAAATTCGAGTCCTGGTGGAATCTGGGAACGGTGAACAGCGGTGGTCGACTATTGGGGTATCGGTCAATATTTTAGAAGCCTCGTATCAAGCAGTCGCAGCCGGTATAGAGTACGGGCTTTACCAGGCAGCCAGGCAGGAGGCAGAAACAGCACTCGTATGAAGGCTTATGTTTTAGGTCTTAGGCAAGGCTCTCAGCATACGTTCGGCCTGACGGATAAAGTGCTGATTTTTTCGGTATTGAAAAGGAACGAACCCCTTAACTTTAATAATCAACGTCTCCAGGGTTTCACGAGCCGCTGCGGCATCCTTCTGTTTTGAGTGCAAATCTGCCAGCATCAGGTAAGCTTCCGGATTACTCCAGCTTTTAACATGCTGCTTTAAGTGCTCAAACGCACCCGCGGTATCTTCTGTCTGGTACAGCATCTCACCGTAGGCAAGCGACGCATCACCGTAAGAAAATTCAGGATTTATTTCTAGCAGCTGAGCCAGATAATTCTTTGCAGCTGAGTAGTCTTTTAGCTCCCGAGTCGCTTGAGCGGCGCCCCAGAGCGCTTTTTCGTTTCTGGGCTCTTGGTCTAGCGCCTGCTGGTAGGCTTCGTAGGCCTTTTCTGTTTTTCTAGCGTCGAACAGTAGATTGCCAAGCGTGATGAACTGGGTAGGCTTACCGATGTTTTTAGCATCCGCTTCGGCTTGCCAAAGGCGATCGCGATCCTTCCGGCTCACAAATCCAAAACTACCGCCCACGCGGCTAACGAACTGCGGATGCGCTGGTAACCACTGCGTTACGAAATACAAGGCTGCGCCGATTACGTTCAGGAAGATTAGCAGCCAAATCCATCGCTGCCCTTCACGCCCAGACTGAACGCATTCGTATAGCATCCATAGCCAAAACGCGCCGCCCAACAGCCAAAAGATACTGAACGAACCCAAAAACATAGACAGCGTTTACCCATGCGACAAATCAAGCTCACCTAGTCTAGCTTTCTATTGAGGCCTCTTACCACAGCAGGTCTACAGTCATCTGAGCTACGGGTTTGCGGCTTGTATTGAAGGCGATCGCACCACCACTGATAATCGCACCATCACTGATAAAAGCTGCGCACAAAAAAAGAGGACCTGTGTCCTCTTTTCTCATTGCGACTTCTCAATAATGCTTAAGCGAATAAGGTTTAAGCAAACAGTGCTTAAACAAACCGGCTAGCGACGTTCACACCCAGAATTAAGGTCTAAGAGAGGAGAGAAACCGCCTAGTCCAGGTAGCCCATCAGCGTACTGGGGTCTTCATCAATGTCATTACTAGCGATTGGACGATGACCAGGCAACGTATCCAGATCAGAAATATCTAGCGTGCTCACAGCTACAGGACGATGGCCAGGCAAAGATTCTGTTGTAGCAATCTCAAACGAGTCAGCCATCACAGGACGAACGCCCGCAGAAGAAAGAGAATCAACGACCTCTACTTCACTAAGCGCAATAGGCCGGTGATTAGGCAAAGATTCCGATTCAACGATACGCGTATGATCTGCTAACTCCATAATTTCATTCTTGGGGGCTTTGACCAGACCACCTTTTTGGGTAGCGTCACTTTTGGCACTATCGCCTGCTGTATCACTCTTGGCAGTATCAGCTTTCGCATCGGATGTAGCCGTTACTTTCTTACGAGTGCGGCTGCTGGAGGCACTCTTGCTAGTACCGTTCTCGTTTGGGGTGCTCATAGCGTTGACCTTATTTTCTTATTATCAAGGGGAAACCTGCTGAGCCCAGCGGCTTTAGGACGTTTTCAGTCCTTTAGGGGGAGGCTCTGGAGATGAATAAACGGGCGCGGTTATTCACTAAACTTAAGAAAATATTATAGATGAAAACACGACTGATTCAGTTTACGAAAGGTAATGACACCGATAAAAATGATTAGTGTTGTACACACCGATACATTGTGAGCGCTATAATGATTACTCACATGGGGCTGTAACGGTTTCGACGTTTTAACGAAAGTCGTATTGTGATTCAGGTCAAGAGTGAGTCCACTCTTGTAAATAAAGGCTCAAACTTAAAGATACATGCAAACAACATCGTACCTTTTGCTCGTAAGCGCGCTCTTGTAGCTGCTGCCTAAACACCTCTTACAGGTTCGAGCGTCTGAACTGTGACTCCGTTAAGCAGTAAAGACTAAACCCCCAACGGGTGCTCTGGCAAACTTTCTTCAGTGGGTGCGCCAGCTAAGATTTTCACTGAAGCATCCTGTTTCCGGGACAATGGAAAACTCCCGCCTTGAGGGTTAGAAAGGCTATACCTGTGAATGAGCGATGCGCGATTACTTAGGGCGGACACGGGTTCGACTCCCGTCAGCTCCATCAAAAGCGATCGGTAGAAAGCCAAAGATCGATCAACGAAGAAAGGCTCAACCTGTTTAGGTTGAGCCTTTCTTGTAGGTATGTGTAAGTGTGTAACGCTCGCGGTAAGTAAATCTTGTGGCAGGCAGTTTTAAGGCCAAGGGTTCGTTATCTAGCCCATCTTGTCACCTAACCCAGCGTGCTAATAGCAATGGTCACGAGCATGGCACTGATGACGTAGAAAACGCCAACCACCTGAAGTTCTGACCAGCCAGATAGCTCAAAGTGATGGTGCAAAGGTGCCATCTTAAACAGGCGCTTGCCTTTACCATCTGGCCCCTTTGTTGCCTTGTAGTAGACAACCTGCAAAATCACAGACAGAGTTTCTGCAAAGAAAAGCAGGGTAACAACCAGCAGACCGAAAAGGTTACCGCTCAGAATACCGACAGCGGCCAAAGCACCACCTAGCGCAAGAGAACCGGTATCTCCCATAAAGACTTTAGCTGGGTTGCGGTTGTGAACCAGAAAGCCCAGACAGCCGCCGCTAAGCGCCGCACAAAACACCATAAGATCGGGGTGGGTCGGCGCAATAAGAACCCCAAGGCCAAAGAGTGAGATCGCACCTGCTCCGCCCATCAAACCATCCACGCCGTCTGTCAGATTGGTGGCATTGCTTTCGGCCACCAGAACAAAGCCAGCCAAAGGCCAAAACAGCATACCCAGCGGCAGTGTCAAACCGAACGGAAGCGCTACAGAGGTGATTTCTATACCTTGAGTGGCGACGGCCCAGGCACAGAAAGCAACCGCAAAGCCAACTTGAAGCGTTAGCTTCATTTTTGGGGAAATTCCCTTGTTAGACCGGCGCCGCATTACCTGCCAGTCATCAAGCCAGCCTACGAGACCATAGGCCAATGTCATTAGGCCAACTGCGACAGTCGCCTGAGAAAACCCAGTCCATATCAGCGCGACTAACACTGCAGTAGGGATAAAAAAGATACCGCCCATCGTGGGGGTACCTGCTTTTTTAAGATGTGCTCGAGGGCCATCTTCACGAATAAATTGAGCGGCTTTCAGCTGCCTTAGTATGGGTAATGCACCATAGCCCGCCAGCGCAGAAAGCGCCGCGCCCAGCACAAAGGGCCCAGCCAAGTTAACGCCTACCCCAAAAGAACGTCCTGCGGCTGAATCTAGCCCAACCGCTGCAATCAAAAGACAGACGCCCAACATGACAGAAAGCTTTACTCCTGACAAACCAGCCGACTTCGACGAAAACCTTGCATCCACAGCATCATCCCTTCACTTACCACACACCTTTCCCAATATTCACTGAAAGTTCACACCAATTAGAGAAGCCTTCGCCCGACTAACAACGCTATTCCAGTGTTTACAACCATTACAGAAAGTTGAGAAGCCCTTCTGTAAGCATTACTTAGCGATCGCCACTTAGCGATTACCACAGTTCGCTCTTACCTCAGCGAGTGTTCTTTTGCGTATGCATACGCAAAAGAACACTCGCTGAGATTTTACGACGTTATGTTGCGATTTCCCACAAATCTTTCATTTTCAGTCAGATCTGTCGCTCTTTACTATCTGAATCTGAGTTTTAGCCATTAAGACACTCAAACTAGGCGTCAGAGCCGTAGAGTTGGCTAAATGCAAACCTATATAGATGAAGATGCGCCTAGTGACTAAACCTCAGCAAACGACATCTCAAAGGATATGCAATAACCTTCACCACTTAGCTGTCATCACATTTCTGGCGAAGGCCTCAAAGAACTGACTCTACTAGTGATTACAAGGCATATATTCTGTCAGATTAAATGAGCTACTACACTCGACGGAAAGAGCCAAACGAAGCGTTAGTCTTCTAAAGACATGTCGTCGTCATCGTCGTCGGTATTATCTTCGACATCGTCGTCCTTATCTTCGTTGGCCATCAGGTCAGCGAGCTCTTCAGGCTCAGGCTCATCGCCGATACTGTCTACAGGTTCTCGGGGAATCAGACGACCAGTACCTTCTAGCCAGTTCAAAATAGAGGAGTCGCGCTGAAGTGGGATCACATCAGCAGGGTCTTCTCGGGGAATTTGGCGAACGGATGGATTGTAATTACTCATAAAGTGAAATGGGTCCAAACAGGCGGGTAAATGGTGATCGTAACGTTGACTAGACGCTCTTTAAGCTAAAAGTCCTTTTGTTGGGCGTATAAATACGAGCAAAGACTACTCGCTTCTACTTGAGAAATGGAAACAGGACAGGTCTAAGGAAGCAAAGAAGAGTGCCCGTTAAGTAGTACATACCTTGGGTCAGCTTATCCGTATATTCCTCTTACGCAGATTATATCTAGAGCAACAAATTATACAATCGAGCAGTTTTTTACTTAGGGGGTTTGCCCTTCTGCCAAAATTTCGCTCCTAGTAATTGACGAATCTGAACTCAAAGCCATCCGATGAGCTGATTCGTAAAGCGTTGTTCTAAAGTACCATCACATTGATTACATCTAAATTGATTACATCGAAGCGTAATTAGTGTCAATCTCTAGCGGATGTTTCTTTTCATAGAAAGGAATAGCTTTAAAGGAACTCAAAAAGGGACTCAAACGACATTTGCTAGACAACCCTGCTAAAAACTGGTGCCACCCACAGCGCAACTATGCTGAGCAAAACTGATTTAAGAAATGCGATCGCTTCCAAAAATAGAGGCATTGACGCGACTGAGACAGATCGTCAGGTTATCGCCAGCATCATTGCCCGGGTTGAAGATCTCAACCCAACCCCTGAACCACTCTCAGCAACAGACCTTTTGGCAGGTGACTGGCGATTACTCTACACCACCAGTCAGGGGCTGCTAGGCATAGATCGTTTTCCACTGGCGACGCTTGGGAATATTTATCAGTGCGTTCGCCCTGACAGCTCACGTATTTACAACATCGCTGAACTCAACAGCGTTCCTTACTTCGAAAGTATCGTCTCGGTTGTGGCCAGCTTTGCACCTGCCGCCTCAGATTACCCATTAGCTAACACATCAGATACAGCAGGCACAGCAGCGATCGCATTGTCTAAAAACCGAGTTGACGTCAGATTTAATCGAGCCATTTTAGGATTACAGCGCGTATTGGGATATCAATCGCCGAGTCAATACATTGAGAAGATCGAAACCACAGATAAATTTAATTTGCTACAGGGCATCGATTTTGCTATTAACGCAGAGCGTCAGCAAGGCTGGCTAGAAGTCACTTACCTAGACAAAGACTTGCGCATAGGCAGAGGTAATCAAGGCAGTCTATTTGTACTCACCAAAGACACACTCTAAAAGTCTCTACCACTGCTTCACTACAAATTCTTCATCACAAATTCTTCACTACAGATCTATTCTGCTTCGCGGCAAACGGCGTCGCCAAAGCCATGATTCCTCTTTCTCAAAGCCATCTTACTAGCCTGGACACCTGCCCAAGAAAGTATCAGCACATCTTCTACGATGCGCTTTCTGGGCCTGCTAGCTATGAGCAACAAACAACTACACAGTGGGGCTCTCAGTTTCACCTGCTCATGCAGCAGCAGGCGCTAGATCTTCCCGTAGATATCCTTGCAGCAGCCGATGACGAGATGTCAGCAAGTCTAGCTGCGCTGAAGGAAGCCGCGCCAGAGGTGTTTGCCTATTTGCCAGAATCGACTGCGATGCCTGAGATAGTCAGCAATCTTAAGGATGAGCTCGACACTGTTAGTCATACTTTCAGCCAAAGTGAACACCGTCGTACGCTCTCCTTTAATGGCTATTTACTCACGGCAGTTTATGACCTGCTTGTCATCGCTAAGGGAGCACCTAATAAGCCGAAAGGGCAAGGTAAGCCGAAAGGTCAAATTTTCGATTGGAAGACTCACCAACAACCGCCTCACAAAGAACGCTTAGCGCAGGATTGGCAGACTCGGCTTTATCCTTATCTGCTCTGTGAAACCAGCCAGCTTGATCCCCAGGACATTTCAATGACCTATTGGTTTGTCAGAGCGGGCAAAGCAGCGTCATCTCAGCCTAGCTTTTACACCTTTCAATATGGGCTCGCGCAGCACGACCAGACCAGAAAAGACCTACAGCGATTGACCGATGCGCTCAATGAGATGCGCCTATCGTCGTATTTTCCTCAGGTGGCCATTGAAAAAGGACGGTGCGATCGCTGTCTTTTTAACGTTCGGTGCGATCGCATATCTTCTCATGAACATCATCCTCACCACCTTGAGCGCAATTCCACTGAGCAGCTCAACCCATCGCCCAGCCAGCTCCTTAAAACCGCTCAACAGATTACCGTCGATAACGTTCCAGAAATTCCTCTATAACCTCGTCCAAACAGTCTGACAAGACGCCTAAAGCGCTATGCTTGTGCTCTGTCCCTACGGTTTTATGACTTCTCGCTCCTGCTACCGGTCTGGTCACCTATGGAAGCACCTTTTGAAATCACCCTGCAAATTGTCCTTACCGTCCTCGCAGGAATATCGGCCCAAGTTGTCGCCGCCTACCTGAAGCTCCCCAGCATCATTCTGCTACTCATTTTCGGGATCGCACTGGGTACTGACGGACTCGGCTGGATTGCCCCGCAGACCCTGGGAACTGGATTAGAAGTCATCGTCGCGCTTTGCGTTGCACTCATTCTCTTCGAAGGCGGACTTAGCTTAGAACTTAAAGAAATTGGCAAAGTTTCTGGCAGTCTGCGCAACCTGATTACCATTGGCACCTTCATTACACTGGTCGGCGGCGGCATGGCCGCTCATTGGTTGGGTGAGTTTCCTTGGTCTATCGCCTTTTTATACGCCTCACTGGTCGTGGTCACTGGCCCAACCGTTGTCACCCCACTCCTCAAACAAGTCGGCGTGGAGCGAAAAATCGCCACTATCTTAGAAGGTGAAGGGGTCCTGATCGATCCAGTGGGTGCCATCCTAGCCGTCGTCGTACTCGACATCATTTTGAATGGAGATGCCGATCCCGTCTCTGTTTTAGGCGGACTACTAGCTCGGTTAGGGATTGGCGCGGTTATCGGTGGATTCGGAGGCGCGTTAATGGCCTTCTTCTTAAGAACCGCTAATTTTTTATCCGAGGAGCTGAGAAATCTGGTCGTGCTCGCAGGCATCTGGGGCCTTTATGGACTCGCCCAGAGCATACGTGGAGAATCTGGGCTGATGGCAGCAGTCACAGCCGGGATCGTCGTTCGAGCTATCTCCATTCCAGAAGAACGTCTACTCAGACGATTCAAAGGTCAGCTCACAATCTTTTCTGTTTCTGTTTTATTTATCTTACTAGCCGCTGACTTATCGATTGCCAGCGTATTCGAGTTGGGTTCTGGCTCAGTTCTTACCGTTCTGGTCTTAATGTTTATCGTACGGCCAGTCAATGTATGGGCCTGCACGCTAAACAGCGGTCTCAGCTGGCGTCAAAAGGCTTTTATGAGCTGGATTTCCCCTCGGGGTATTGTTTCAGCCTCCGTAGCTTCTCTCTTCGCAATTTTATTGACCGAACGCGGCATTAACGGTGGTGATTCGATTAAGGCTCTCGTCTTTCTAACGATTATCATGACAGTTTTCGCCCAAGGCTTGACCGCTCGGAGCTTAGCGCAGGTATTAGGTGTTACCTCTGGGAGCGCTACTGGGGTAGTGATTGTAGGCTGCAATCCATTAGGCCTAACCATTGGACGCCTGTTTAAAGACCGGGGAGAATCTGTCGTTGTAATCGACACCGATCAAGCCGCCTGCGACCAAGCCGCCGCCGAAGGCTTTGAGGTTTACGTTGGCTCAGCCATGAACGAAGAGATTTTAGAAGAAGCCGGGCTCAGCTCAATCGGCACGTTCTTAGCCATTACTAGCAATGGTGAAGTTAACTCTGTGATTGCCGAACGAGCGCAAGAAGAATTTCAACCGCCTAGGGTTTTTGCAGTGCTTCCTCGTCAAGACGAAGGAGAAGCTAATGCCAAAAGCCGCGGCGAACTGCGCATACCGAGGCTATCGGTCAAGCAGTGGAACACCTTTATTCGAGACGATGCGGTACAAACGCTCACCTACGACTTCACCGCAGACGCCATAGAACTCGAACGAGAGCAGGTCAACAAGCTGATTCAAGGAGGCGATTTAATTCCTCTGATTACAGAGCAGGCAGGCAAAGTAGAAGTTGCGCTCGGTCAGATTGAGTGGCAAGCAGGAAGTCAGCTCACGTATATGCTGCACGATCCTACACCTCAGCTAATCAAGCGGCTCTCGGGTGCACGTAAGCCTTCCAGGCAAATTGTGAAGCCCACAAAGGAAGCAGCGGCAAAAGTTTCAGGCGGTGCAGATCGCCCTGAAGAAGCGATTCCCAAACGATCAGAAAAATCTCAGGTGCCACAAAAATCTGAAACTCAAACGCCTAACAGCAAAAAAAACGATGCTCCAAAACCGGATGTGGAAACCTCTGATGTCAAGAAAACGGGCACTCAAAAATCCAGCATATAGAAGAAGTTGAGCATTTGGTAGCCCTTATCCTAGCTAGCCTAGTCGTAGCGATCACAGCCCAGTCAAGCAGCCCAGTCAACAGGCTAACTGAACCTCTTCTAAGCTAGGCATTGGCTCCACTCTTTGACGACAGTCTCAGAACCATACCAGAGCGCATTTCTTCGGGGTGAATGGAGAACATCATCTAGCGTGATGTTACGAGCACCCTCTAAATGAGCAACAGAGAGCGGAACCACCCCGTCACCCCAAACGTTCCCCTGACCAGCAGTCATCTTGTAACTGTTGTAGGTAAACCAATCTGTCTTGCGGCCTTCAACAGCTTTGCCCACAACGCAAACGTAATTGATGTCTTTGTAAAACGCACCGGGGTAAGTTTGGTTCACAAAATCTAGATTTTTACGCGTCCAGCGCTCTTGACTTGTATGAGGTGTTCCTAGCGTAACTAGAGTATTGACATGCCCTCTAGCAGGGCGCGGCAAGGTGCGCTGACGATCGCTAGGATGCACATCGTAGGGCGACTCCCCTAAATAAATTCGAGCAATCCAGCCCCCCGCAGAGTGACCTACCAAATTGATCTCGTGACAGTCATGGTCTATCATCGCTCTCTGCGCGGTTGCATCTAGCGCTTTTATGATGTTGGTTACAGAGCGACCGCCAACCGTCGGCAGCCAGTCATAGCGATGCAAAGGAACAGTCACCGCGGGAAAACCAGCCTCAATCAGCGCGTCTTCCATCTCTTGATAGGGCTGAGCACCCGCGAGGTATCCCGGTAAAATTACCGTGGGTAAAGCCATAGGAATCAGTCAGAAGATCAATCGAAAGCCACAACGGAAGAACATTTGCCTACTTTCTAGCACCTTTCTTTTCTTTTTTGGAGCCTAGTATTAGCTTATACCCTAGACGGCAGAACGCTTTGAAGAAATCACCTCCAATCCCACTCAAATCCAGCATCACGGACATTGACCTGACAAATGACCAGAAAACGTCTGCTAAAACTGGCAAGCTTTACGGAATTGGCGTTGGCCCCGGAGACCCGGAACTGATTACGCTCAAAGCGCTCAAATGCCTGCGTTCAGCGCCTGTCGTTGCTTTTCCAGCTGGCGTAAACAATCAGCCTGGTGTTGCTGAAAGAACGATATCGGGCTGGTTATCTAGTCGGCAACAGCGGCTACCGCTGACGTTTCCCTACGTACAAGATCCCACGCAGCTAGAGAAAGCCTGGGAACAGGCAGCTAAGGAAACCTGGGCTTATCTACAGCAGGGAGATGTGGTTTTTGCCTGTGAAGGCGATATCAGCTTTTACAGTACGTTCACTTACTTATCGCAGCATTTACAACGGCAACACCCAGAGATAGAGGTAGAAGCGATCGCAGGTATTTCCTCGCCGATGGCCGCCGCCGCCGCACTAGGCATCCCCTTAACCTGTCAGGCAGAAAAGCTAGTCATATTGCCAGCACTATACGCCACTCATCAGCTAGAAGCCATTTTAGACTGGGCAGAGGTGGTTGTTCTTATGAAAGTTAGCAGCGTTTACGACCAAGTCTGGAAGATATTGGCGAAGCGTCAACTACTAGCACATAGCTACGTAGTAGAGAACGCGACCAGAAAAAACCAAACAACCTATACAGGACTAGACCATCACCCCAACCTAAAACTACCGTATTTTTCTATCATGATTGTGAAGTGCAACCAGGGTATATAGTTCCACAGACACTTGTGGCAGCTAAGCTAATACACACCGCAATCGGTAAAATAGCAGCCGCAATAACTGTCCTACTCTCTAGTTAGCATAGCTACACAAATCGCCTACGCTTAGAGTAGTCAGCATTACCATCGATTCGCATCTAACGCACGTCGCCTCCGTTTCTGAACCGCCATGGCTATTCCCTCTCGCTTCATCAAACCAGCCGCTCGTCCTTTCAAGAAACCAGATAGAGGGATCAATCCTACGCTAGTAGGCGTTTTCTTATCGATTGGGGCTCACGCACTCATTATTCTTTATGCGCCGCGGGCCAACTTTTCCTTCGCCGCGCTTAGCGAAGCAGCACAGCAACAAGATGCTGAAGAAACTATTGTGCCTGTCGTTGAACTGACAGATGCCGAACGAAACCGTCTACCTAGCTTTGCGCAGCCTCGTCGTACGCCGCCTACGCCCACAGGGCTTAACAGTCTAGCCCTGCCGCCAGGATTGCCCAGCGTAGTTAGTCCCATTCCACAGCAGAGAAGGCCGAGCCCCGCTAGAAGGATTCCATCACCAACGCCTCAAACACGAACCAGACAGCGCTTACCACAAACCATAACCAGAGCACCACTTAGATCCCCCAGCTTTGACCCTAGCAGTATCACCACCCGTGATGTTCCTAGAACCCCTCCCGCTGTCGATTTTTTCTCGCAAGAACAGGCACGAATAGAGCTAGAGCGTAGCCTTGAAGACGCGGCAGGTCCTAGCAGTCCGACAGATGGACAGACGTCAGGTAACGGCAACAGCAACTTACCAAATTTAGGCGGCACTGCCAGCGATTTAGATCCCGGCGACTCGGCTGACTATCTCGGAGAAGTTTTAGCCAGGCAAAACGAGGCTTCACAGACAGAAGATACTGAAAGTGCTGAAACGCCTACAAGTGCCCGAGAGCGACTGCTAGCAGGCATTGAACCTCAAGAAGAAATATCCAGAACACCTGTTGACGTTCAAGAAGTACCTAGTGCGCCTGCGCAGGGGAATGCGTCTCGGCTACTTAACGGATTTGAGTACAGCCCCGAAAACACCGACGAAGAGACCGTAGCAACAAACCTAAAAGAATGGAAAGAGAGCATTGCCGAAAGCAAAGCAAACGTTATCGAAAGCGAAGCCGAAGTGACGATTGACTCACAGTTCAGAGTTTGTAAGCCACAAGCTCCCCAAGACGGGCTAATTGGAGTTGTGGTCAACCCCGACGGCAGCCAGGAATCTGCGGAAGTGCTCAAAAGTACGGGCTACACTTTGCTTAATCGCCAGGCGCTCACAGCCATCGAGTATCAAGAATTTGAGCCCTCTGAAGTATCAACGCAATACACCGTTACAGTTGATGTCATTTATGAACCAGAAGGGTGCGTTGATGAGCTACCTGAGACAGAAACCGACGAGGCAGAAACTGAATAGAGTACTGCAACTATTCAACTGTCAAAGAAACAGGGTGGAACTATTAACACAGCCTCTGTAAACCGCACTGTATGTACACGCCTTGACGGGCCAGAACATTCTCAGCAGCATGTAATAGGCGTAAAAACAAAGAGGGAGAGACCGAGTTGTTGGTCTCTCCCTCTTTGTGTAGCTGTGGCTAGTATCACTCATAATGTTTAAGCAACGTAACTTTTATTTGCGCAGTGTTCATCAAAAAGCCAAATAACTTATCAATAGGTTAAGCTTTACTTATACCGTTGTTAAGGTTCAATAGCCTTTTAGACATTATGAAAACCTCCAGAAAAGCAGGCCTGGGACAGTCAGTAGGTTTAGGACTTTTGCTAATCGCAGGATGCGCAGGAATAATGACCTTTATGACTAGCCTTCCATAAAGCACTAGAAACAAAAAGAGCACTAGAAACAAAAAGAGCACTAGAGACAAAAAAGAGCACCAGAGACAAAAAGAGCACCAGAAATAAAATCGCTGAAGATAGATGCAAGTCATAAGCGTTGCTTGACATCATTGCTGCTCTCATACTCATGCGTATCGCACTCATCAAAAGGACAAACGCGACTGAGAAGATACCAAGCAAAAGCAGTGCCCTAAACTAATTTAGGGCGCTGCTTTTGCTTGGTATTAGCAAGACTCTGTCAAAGGATCAGAAGGGCTATAAGCGTTTGGTCAGCACTTTTCCGTGGGTGTCAGTACCACAGCTACTCAGCAGACTATATTCTGCGGCTAAAGCCTGAACTCGCTCAGTCTTACCAGGACTAGGACGCCAAACTTTAGGATTGTCGTAGGCGTAGTAGGTCTCAACGCCGTCAATGCCGAGCTGCGCAGCAGCGCGAATTAAGGTCGCCTCATCTGTGCGATAACGAACAGGGTGAGCAAGTACTGCGATCCCACCAGCGAACTGAATCGCCTTGATCACATTGATTGCCTGCCTGTCTTCTCCTCTAGGGGAAGCGCCTTTCAGATATCGCTGCATGCCTTCGTCACTAGGCCGAAAGGCATAGCCCAGAATATGAACGTCTGTATTGGCCAAAGAAGATGTAATCTCGACGCCACACCAAAGTTTGGGCAGTGACTTTGCACCCTTTTTTCGGTGACGGCTCCAGCTAGAAGGATTACGCCAGCGCCAGTCTTCCATCCATTTGCACGCCTGCCGGTAGCCTTTCACATTGTGATGGTCTGTGATGGCCATTCCGCTCAAGCCAATTTCGACAGCCTGAGTCATCAGTTCTGAAGGAGAAAGCTTCCCATCAGAACAGTGGGTATGCATATGAAAGTTATAGGTCTTCGGGCAGCTTTGCGCACTAATACTCTGTAATACTTCTCGGAGTAGCAAAGAATCCTGCGTCGCTGTCCGATTGGCCACCTCTTTCGCAGAGGCGCGATCAGCAGGACTGGCAGACATGGCTGTGGAGCACTTATCTTACGACTTAACTTACTATACCCAAACGACCGACAGTTGGGGGGAATTTGACTTGACAGTTATGCAGTAATGACGTTTTATGTGCCGCTTTGAGGCCAAATCGCCTCTTCAACCAGATTTCAGCCGGATTATCGCGCGTAATCAAACAACGTATCTAAATAGATACGTGAGGGAGTACGGTCACCTTCCTTTTGTCCGTTCTGTAGTAAAAACAGCGAAAGCGCGGCAGCATAAACACGGTCTTGATCCCAGGCGGGATGGGTGTCAAGAAAATCTTTGAGAGAGTCGTGTAGCGCTTCAGGAATTTCTGCCAAGACACTGACGGTTGCTTGCATGAAGACCTCGGGGATAGTGACTGCGCTGCCGCAGGAGTGGACCTATTCTGCGGTACGAGGGGTAGGGTTTGTCAATGATAGAAAAAGGGGCTGACAAGTTCTTTCTTTTCGACTTTCTCACGAAGACATAGGCTTTTTAAGCCTTTTTATTTACACAAGTTTATCTGCAGCACTAAATCTCTCATTTTCAGATCTGCCTGTTGCCATATTCCAAAGAAATCCGTGAAGCCACTGATTTGCCGTAAAAACCTGTGGAAAACTTTCTTCAATCTGTGGAAAACTTTTGGGGAATCAGTGGATAACCTGTGGAAAGAGCGTTTTCAAAATTAAAAAATATCTTTTTTCAAAGTAGACAGCCAAAGAAAAAGAATACTTGCGCTTATGGGCATTACCTATTAGAGAAGATCTGCTGATTCCTTACTAGTTAAGGATTCCAAGCGATTGAAGTACTGGATATATCTCAGCAGCTCTCTTATGGGTAACAAACTCAGGAGATATCTCAAAGCGATAAGAGAATAACTTCGATGGCTTTTGAGCCGGTTCATATAAGGGCTACCTGAGTGAACCATTCAGATGCGTCGCCTGGGGAAAACTTCCTGTCAACGCCATCGTCTAGGCGTTGACCATGAGGGTACGCCCTCTGAGTCTCAGCGATATGAACCGACAAAAGTGCTTCCGGACGCGAATTATTGCAGTATCTGGAGCAAAGCATGATGAGACCAATTGCCCACGTCGCATTTTTTACGCCTGCTACTCAAGTAACCGACTGCTCAAGTAACCGACTATCCGAGTAAATGTGGGGGTGAAGATGGAATGCGGTTGAGGCCTCTTTCAAAACTTGATATGCTGATGTGCCGCCAAAAAATTCGGTAGATTCTAGTATGGCCTTAGCGACGAAACGCTTCAAAAACTCGGTGCTTCACCCCCTGTGCGGGCTGGTGTTTGCAGCAGCGCTGAGCTGGGGCTGCACGTCCCAGAATGCTGAACAGCCGAATACACAAGCAAGTACACAGGCAAATACTGAGACAGCAATAGAGGATGCGACCCTGACCGTTGGCGCAATTCCTGACCAAGATCCCGAAAAGCTTCAGCGCCTCTATGGCATATTGACTGACTATCTCAGTGCTGAACTCGGTGTTCCTGTGACGTACCAGCCGGTGACAGACTACACCGCAGCAGTTACCGCATTTAAGGTTGGGGATCTAGATCTCGTTTGGTTTGGGGGACTTACCGGGGTACAGGCTAGACTTCAGGTTCCTGAAGCAGAAGCGATCGCACAAAGAGACATCGACGCCGAGTTCCATAGCGTCTTTATAGCCAATGCCAACGCAGACTTAGACCCTATCAGCGACATAGAAGAGCTATCAGCACTTGAGGGAAAAACTATCACTTTCGGCTCAGAGTCATCTACATCTGGTCGCTTAATGCCTCAGCACTTTTTGGCTGAAGCGGACGTTGCGCTCTCGGACTTCAACGGTGAACCAGGATTTTCGGGATCGCATGACGCGACGATTAAGCTCGTAGAAGCTGGCAGCTATGAAGTCGGTGCGCTCAATGAGCAAGTCTGGCTAGACCGGATGGCTGAAGGTGAGATCGATCAAAGCAAAGTTGAAGCTATCTGGCAAACCCCCGCCTATTACGACTACCACTGGGTTGCCAACACGGAGGCAGTCGACGAGAAGCTAGGCGACGGCTTTACCGAGCAAATTCAGGCAGCTTTGCTGGAATTAGATGCGAGCGATCCTGAAGAAGCTGAGATTTTAGATCTGTTTGGAGCACAGGCGTTCATTGAAACGGAGAACGACAACTATGCTCAGATTGAAGCGGTAGGTCGAGAGATTGGCAAAATCAGCGACTGACGCAGCAGCTGAGGCGTTAGCACTCGAAAATGTGACCTGTCGATTTGGCTCAGTAGTTGCTCTAGATTGTGTAAGCTTGGCGATCGCACCCGGAGAGCGAGTGGCACTTGTTGGGCCAAGCGGGGCCGGCAAAAGCACGCTGCTCAAATTGTTCAATGGTTCAATCAGCCCCTCGTCAGGACAGGTCAGCGTGCTGGGTCAATCGCTCTACAGGCTTAGCGGTAGACGGCGGCGTCAGCTGCAGCGGCAGATTGGCATGGTGTACCAGCAGCATCAGCTGGTGAGCAATTTAAGCGTCATTCATAACGTTAACGCCGGACATTTAGGTCGATGGCCACTGTGGAAAGCACTGTGGTCGCTGGTTTGGCCGCAGCAGGTGGATGTCGCAAGGCAGGTGCTTGAGCAGCTAGGCTTAGCAGACAAGCTGCACGCTCGAACTGAGCGACTATCGGGTGGACAGCAGCAGCGAGTCGCTTTGGCACGGGTAATGGTGCAAAACCCAAAAGTTGTGTTGGCAGATGAGCCGGTTGCAAGCGTTGACCCGGCGCGCGCAGACGATATGATGCAACAGCTGTGTGCGCTGACGCAAAGACGCCGAACGCTTCTCGTCAGTCTGCATACTGTCAGACTAGCGAAGGCGTATTGCGATCGCATTGTCGGCCTTAGACGCGGACACATCGTCTTTGACGTGCCCGCCGCCTCTATTGACGATCAACAGCTCACTGAACTCTATAACCTCTGTGAAACCACCGCCTAAACCTTTAGCACT
Source organism: uncultured Synechococcus sp. (assembly GCA_937911865.1). Classification (GTDB taxonomy): domain Bacteria; phylum Cyanobacteriota; class Cyanobacteriia; order Phormidesmidales; family Phormidesmidaceae; genus Phormidesmis. The sequence continues at coordinate 32,980 of CALDSK010000325.1, read as the reverse complement.
AGGATTGTGGCTAGGGCTCCTGGCAGGATCGCTCTGGATAGCAGGCTTGAGGGTTTTCGGCTTAGGCCTATTGGGCCTAGAGCAAAGGCCCATTTTTAACTGGAACGGCTTTTCCCTGATTGGTCAGTTTTTGCTTGCTATCGTTCATCCAGCAACAGATAGCGTATTTATTAGCATCATTGCAAAAGCCACCCTCACAACGCTGGCTTTTGCGATCTGTGGAACCGCATTTAGCCTAATAATAGGCCTGCTAGCTGGGATTCTCAGCTCTGAAGTATGGTGGCAGACTTGCTGTCCTGGGCTGATTGGAAGAAGTATTTGGCGAAGCGGTCGGGGCGCTCTAGCGATCCCTCGCGCCATTCACGAGCTGATTTGGGGTCTGTTACTACTCAACATATTAGGCCTTGATCCTTTAGTGGGGGTCCTAGCGATCGCCATTCCGTTCGGTGCTATTACGGCAAAAGTCTTTGCTGAAATTTTAGACGAAACGCCGACCGCGCCTTTGAAGGCATTGGTGAACAGCGGCGTGCGACCGGATGCAGCTTTTTTATATGGACATTTGCCACAAGCACTGCCAAATCTTATTTCCTACAGCTTTTATCGTTTTGAATGCTCGCTACGAGCAGCCGCAGTGCTGGGTGTAATTGGCGCTGGTGGACTGGGCTATCAAATTTTTCTGAGCTTGCAGTCTTTGCGGTACGAACAGCTTTGGACAGGCTTTTATGCGCTAATTTTGCTCAACGGTGCCGTAGACCTCTGGAGCGCGCAGCTACGTAGGCAGATGGGCTTCGTTAGTCGTATGGATATAGGACGACAGAGGCGTAACACTGTAAAGCAGCCGCAAAACGCCGCAAAGCAGTCGCAGAGGACCGCAAAACAACCATATGCAGAGCAACCACATATAGATGCCGAGCCGATCGCTATTGATGCAAATCGAAGTAACCTCAGCAGGCATCCGGCTTGGCTGAAAATCCGTTTACCCAAGCAAACATTTATTAGAGGGTCTCTTGTCGCGATCGCCCTCTCCATTCCCCTTTGTTTTGCCTATCTCGGTCTCGACTGGAGCCGGTTAGACAGAGCGTGGATACTGCTTCAAGACTTGGCTAAACAGGTAAGTCCCACGCAGGTCCTGCCAGAATTCTCTTGGGCTCTATTTCCTCTAGCTGTACAGACAGTGGCGATGTCTGTAATTGCCATAACGCTTGCAGGCCTTGGCGGCGTTTTATTTTCGTTTCCTGCGGCTCAGAATTTCTTCTTGCCTGGGGGGCTACTCAGGGCGTCCGGCGAAGCGAGACGATGGAGCATAGGCCACGGGCTGATGATTGTCGCGCGGCTTGTTTTGCTAGCTGCTAGAGCAATTCCAGCACCGATTCTGGCGCTGGTGATTCTGTACGGGATGTTTCCAGGGATCTGGCCAGGTGCGGTAGCGTTAGCGATTCATAACTTTGGGATCTTAGGCCGGCTGATGGCAGAAGTGAATGAGAATTTGCCCGATGGGCCTGTTCGAGCATTGCGATCGCTTGGCGCTTCTAGTACTAGCCTTATCTTCTACGGCATTTTACCGGCGAATCTATCGCGCTTTTTGGCCTACGGTCTTTACCGCTGGGAGGTGTGCTTGCGCGAGACTGTGATTGTCGGGCTAGTCGGCGCGGGGGGGCTTGGACGGCTGATGACAGAGCAGCTCAGCAGCTTCGACTACAGCGGACTCGCGGCCACGATAACGGTGTTTATTTTGCTGACGATAGGAGTGGACTTCGTCAGCGGTTGGATGAGACAGGCCGTTCGATAAGAAAAGCGGTGTCAAACCGGTGAAGTGATTAAATGGGGTTTGATCATTTTTAATCAATTTTTACGACAGGCCGTCTTTTGCAGATGGCACAGCATAAAAGAGATGCAAAGGAGATATTTTGGGTAAGCGATCGCTGGCAGGAATTGCAGGAATTGTGGCCGCTGCCACGCTGCTCAGTAAGGTATTTGGACTGCTTAGAGAAGCGGTTATTGCCGCCTCATTCGGTGTAGGACCCATTACCGATGCCTATGCGATCGCCTATGTCATTCCAGGCTTTCTGCTCGTCTTATTGGGCGGTATTAATGGCCCCTTCCATAGTGCAATTGTCAGCGTTGTTGCCAAACGCAAGAAAGAAGACATTGCCTCTTTGGTGGAAACTGTCACTACCCTGATTGGGGTTGTACTGATTGTAGTGACGCTGCTTATCGGAATATTTGCCCCACAAATTATTACTATCTTTGGTCAAGATGCAAATCCGGCAACGCAGGCGATCGCAGTTGCACAGCTGCGCATCATGGCACCAATCACCGTATTCGCCGCCTTCATTGTCATCGGATTTGGCACGCTAAATGCGGCAGACCAATACTGGCCGCCCTCAGGCAGTCCACTGCTCTCCAGTAGCGCGGTCATCGTTGCACTCGGTGCCTTTTGGCTCTTTTCAGGTGGCGATATCAGCGATCCTCAGGTGGCTATTACCGGTGGAATGGTCCTCGCAGCGGGCACGCTGGTGGGCGCTATTTTGCAGTGGCTAATTCAGGTACCGGCTCTGTGGAAAGCTGGGTTAGGGCGACCCCGACCTGGCTTCAACTTCAAAGACCGTGGCGTTCGAGATGTGATGAAAGTTTTGGCTCCAGCAACTTTTGCCTCTGGCACCTTTCAAATTAACGTTGCCACCGACTTATATTTCGCGACGGCTATTGACGGCGCTGCTGCCTCTTTAGGGTTTGCCAATCTACTGGTTCAAGCACCGCTAGGCATTGTCTCAAACATTGTGCTAGTGCCGTTTCTACCTATCTTCTCTCGCCTTACCGAACCGGCTCAATGGCCCGAGCTCAAGCAGCGCATTCGCCAAAGCTTGGTCCTAGTCGGCCTCACTATGTTGCCGATGAGTGCATTGGTTATGACGCTGGCTCGGCCTATTGTCCGAGTCGCCTATGAACGCGGTAATTTTGGCGAAGAAGATGTTCGCATCGTCACTAGCATTCTTTTTGCCTATGGGTTAGGAATGTTTGTCTATCTCGCCCGCGACGTTATGGTTCGCGTTTTCTACGCGCTCGGTGATGGCAAAACGCCCTTCAATATCAGCCTTGTCAATATCGGCTTCAACGCTCTATTCGACTGGATATTTTTCAGAGTCTTAGGATTGGGTGCGCCTGGATTGGTCTTTGCGACAATTGGCGTCAACATTGTTTCCCTAATAGCCATGACCTTTTTTCTGGCCCGCAAGATCGACGGACTGCCGATTTTTGAATGGACCAAAACGCTGGCAACTATTACCGTAGCCAGCTTTCTCGCAGGTCTCTCTTGCTGGCTCACGCAAGGTGGTTTAGCCAGCATCATCGGCACCGATGGCTTTGTCGTCAACCTGATTCAGCTATGCATAGCAGGTGCTATGGGTATGGCCACCTTTGCACTGCTGGCCTTTGTGCTAAGAATTCCAGAAGCTGGACTGCTGGCCAACCGTATTCGAGAAAAGCTAGGTCGTTAGAAAGCTGAACACTGAAATCTGGACATTAAAATAAAGTCAGGACTCACGCTGCCAAAAGGAAATTGTTTCGTCGTCGCTAGCGGCAATTAGCGATCGCCCATCCGGTGTAAATGCGATCGCACTCAAGCCCCAATCATGCGCTAACTGAGCCACACACTCACCAGTATTTGACGGCTCACTACTATTTAACGACCCACTATTCAACTGCCACAAAGTCAGCACGCTATCTTCAGTGGCCACCGCTAAGCAGCCGTCATGGCGCTGGCCTTGCTGATTACTCTGCGGGTCTATTCCCAGGGCAATTGCCCTGATAGGAGCAGAGAACCGATGCAAACAAGCCGGCTCAGAAAGCTCCAGGTATTCATTTATTTGGCATGTCAGCAATGCACCTGTACTAGCCGCGACAGCAAGCTGGTACGTCTGGTGTGTTACAGGCTGAAGAGCGATCGCCACAGCTCTCACCTCTTTTGAAATGCTGCTTTTTTCACTAGCCAATTCATGACGGAGATTTAGCGTTTTTGCTAGCTGTAATGTTTGGCCTGCATCATGGGTCGGCCGCCAGAGTTTCACCGTGCCATCATCGCTAGCACTCGCCAGCAGATCGCCCAGGTAAGTCCCTGAGTTAGACCAGCGGCTGGCGAGTGCTAGCGCATTTACACTTCGCTGGTGCTGTGTCAGCTGAGCCACAGGCAATAGTGAAGCAATTTCCCAAACCACAATCTTGCCGTCACGATTCGCACTCATTAGCTGCCCGCCGTCGGGCGTCACTACCAAATCTGTCGGCGTCCAGCCAGCTACTGGCAGCGTATTGAGCAGCTGCTGGCCATCAGCGTCCCACTCTTTTATGGTGCCATCTTCACTAGCGCTATAAAGCGCCCGATTGTCAGGATGAAAAGCCAGTGCGGTCACAGCGCTGCTGTGCCCAGAACCGACAAAGCGTCGTCGCTCAAACGTATGGATCAGCTTAGCGCTTGACAATTGCCACAGCCGCACCGAACCATCGCTGCTACCGCTCGCCAGCATTTTCGCATCAGCACTGACAGCTAGCGATTTAATCAACCCTGTATCCACTGCTAGCCGATGCTTTCGCAGCCAAACTTGAGCAGGCGTTAGCGGATGAGCCTTACCTGTCAAAAGCGATCTCGAAACCTTACTAGACCGAGCGCCGCTACCTAGCTTTAGTCGAGACAAAACCGCACTGCCTTCCGTTTTCTGCAGGTTTTTCAGTCCGGGTAACACTGTCTTTTCAGCTGTCTTTTTGGCTTCTGCAATCAGCTGTTGAGGTGCGTTCAACCGTAAATTTTGAGAAAACTGTAAGTCCAACAACACCTGATCGGCAGACTCATAGCGCTGCTGCAAAGAGCGGGCCACCATTTGATTGAGCACCTGCACCAGCCTGGGCTCCAACGGCGAGCTTAAGTAGTCTTGCCAAACCCAGCGGTCTTCCACAGCTGAGTAAAGCTGAAACGGATGAATCCCCGTCAGCAGATACAAACAGGTCAAACCCAAACTATAAATATCGCTAGCATAGGTCGCCTGCCCCATCGACTGCTCAGGAGAGGCATAACCGGCGCTGCCGATAACTGTTTGGGCGGGCGCTTGGCGCACCCATTTAGCAGACCCAAAGTCTACCAGCATAGGAGAGCGAGAACGTTGCGGTGATTGGGCAGGGGGATTGGCCGCAACGATATTAGCGGGCTTAATATCACGGTGAATGATTTGAAAGCTGTGAACGTACTGAAGAACGATACTCAGAGACTTTAGAAGCGATCGCACCTCCGCTTCATCCCAGGGTCCCTTCTGCTCAACCTGCTGCTGCAAATTTCTCCCGGGTGCGAACTCTTGCACCAAGAACTGACCCAAATTATTCTCAAAATCGTCTATCAGCCTGGGAATCTGCGGATGTTCGCCTAGCTTACGTAGTCGCTCAGCCTCATCAATAAAATCTAAGGAATCGGTCACCGCCTTGCGATGCAGCTGCTTAACCACACAGCGTCTGTCAGCGGAAGGCGCTGAACGAACAGCTCTTTCTTGTTCGGATCCTACTTGTTCAGCTCCTACCTGTTCAGCCCCTACCTGTTCAGCCAGAAGCGTTCGACCAAATCCCCCCTGACCCAGCAGGGAAAGCAATCGATATCGACCGTGTAGAATTAATGGTGTTCCACAGGTCTGACAAAATTTTGCTGTTGACGCATTTTGCGGCTGAGGACACTCAGAATTTGGACAGTAGACCATGGCTTCAGCATCCCACAAATTTAGGGCTGAACTTATCTCAACTGGCTTTGTACGAGCTAAACCAAGGCAAGTTGAGGTTCGAGACAGCTAAAGTCGGAACAGGTAAAGTCGGAACAGCTAAGTTGGAATAGCTTCACCGGGTCTCAGACTGGCCCACTTGCCCATCGATTTCTTAAAGCTGTCGCAGCCCACCACATCGTACTCGAAGCCGAATTCCGATTCTTGCAAAATCTGATCACCCTGTACCTCCACCTTAGGCAGCATGATATTGGCATTAATCGTCGGATTATTAGGCTCAAAGCTAGGGGTTTCGCTAAGGTGAGGCTGCTGATGATTCGTTTCCACAGCGTGATAGGTCACGCATTTGTCCACATAGTCACAGTTAACGCAAATACACATCGGTTCAAACCTCTGCGGTAGCTTTGTTTCACTGTAGCGTAAGATTTTTAAGTGTGTTCCCCTTTTCGCCCTGAAACTTGGCCCTTCAAACTTGAGCTTTTGCCCCAAAATGCTTGTTTAGTGGGCGGCAGCGTTCGAGATCGGCTGATCCAACGTCAGTCTAATTATTTAGACTTAGATTTTGTACTACCCAACAACGCCATAGAAACAGCCTCTAGTCTGGCAAAGCGCTATGGCGCTGGTTTCGTCGTTTTAGACGCCGATAGAAAAATAGCTAGGGTTGTATTTGAGCAAGTCACTGTGGACTTTGCACAGCAGCAGGGTGAGAGTTTAGAAGCGGATTTGCGCAGGCGAGATTTTACGATTAATGCGATCGCCTATCACCCCTTCAGTGAAACCTTCATCGATCCGCTCGGCGGCAAAGCCGATATAGCCACTAAGACAGTCCGTATGATCAGCCCAGAGAACTTAGCGGCTGATCCTTTGCGCCTGATGCGAGGCTACCGCCAAGCCGCACAGCTCAACTTCACAATAGAAGAGAAAACGCGGGCAGCTATCCATAAACTGGCGCCTCAACTACAGAAAGCCTCAATTGAAAGAGTCCGCAGCGAGCTAGATGCTTTGCTAAGCACACAGGCTGGAACAACGCAGCTTCCAGCTATTCTCGCACACCGACTTTTACACTACTGTCTGCCGCACTTCACAGCGCAGAGTATTGAACAAATTGCCGAAATTGATAATGCATTGTCTCAACTCCAAACGACTCAGCCAAGATACGTAGAGCGTCTGAAACAATGGCTAAAGCCAGTTCCTGCCGGGTTTCATCGCAGCTGGATCAAAGCAGCAAAAGTGAGTCGCTTACTCCCAGCTAAAATAAAAACGGCCCAAACCGAGCTGACGACCCTATCCTACAGCCGCGCTGAAATCCAGGTGATGCTTTGCCTGCTACAGGTGCAACCAGCTCTCAATAAAATGCAGCATAGAGAGCTAAGCCGGGCAGAGCAGTTTTTTCTTTTTAAGCTAGCCGGAGAAAAGTTTCCAGCCGTCTCACTCCTTGCACTATCGCAAGGTATTGATGCCAGCCGAATTAAGCGCCTGATCAACAGGTTTTTAGATCCTACAGATGCTATTGCGCATGCGACCGGACTCATTACCGGCATTGATATCATGAAGCAGCTAGACATCAAACCAGGCCCCGAACTAGGCAAACTGCTCAAAGCCGTTGAACAGGCTCAGGCCGAAGGTCAAATTAGCACAAGAGACGAAGCTCTCCGCTGGCTGCGACATACGCTGGGTCGAGAATAAGTCCTCAAGACACCCAACCCACCTTCAGTAAAACTGACATCGAAAAAATTACATCGCTGAGCGCTGAGGGCGAACATCTAGCTGATGAGCCAGACTTCCTCTATTCCAATCTAGAGCGTGAGATTCATTTGCTGGCACCACACTCACCATAGGCTGACGACGGCTGGCCGCACGTACAGAAGCGCGTCTAACCTGACGCCTAGAAGGCCGTCCACCCCGTAGAGACCGAGTAGACTGAGGAGAAGATTGAGCCGGAGCCGAAGCAGCAGTCTTTTGAGCGTTCGTTCTAGAAGCCAGCACTCGGCTGCTGTGGCCATTTTGTCTGGCAGCAGCAGTTTCACTCTGCTTCACCCGCTGCCGCTGCTTTTTCAGCTTCAGTCTCGAAGCCGATGAACGCTTTGCCATGACATTGAACGGAACAGTTTTTCCATTGTTAGCCAGGCGACCCGCTTTACGCTGAGCAGGCTGAGCTGAACGCATGGAAGCACCTGCCACTGTCACTTTTGGGGTCTTTCCTTTGACACTTTTGGCACTGACTTTGGGTCTGCCATTGGCGCTAACTTTAAGGCGGCTTTGATGCGATCGCCCTTGAGCTCTGGCAACCGCCATTCGCATCACAGCTCGCCGCCTTGAAATTGCCAGAGAGCCCGCTGCACAAGTCCCGACTAAAACTGCCAATGGGAGCAGTGGCAGACCTGAGTCACGACCTGACTCTACGCTCGTCGCGTCGTCACCGAGTTCGCTAGCCGATTCACCCGGCGCGTCACTCTCTGCCTCGTCGGCAGCGGCTCCGTCAGCAGCCAGCTCTTCAGCACTTTGAGCAACACTAATCAGAGAGCTTGTTTTAGGAACCAACGTTTCTGGCGCGGCTGGTTCCGGTAGCGCCATCTTCAGCTTACGAGGGCTGAGCATGCCATCAAGGGCAACGCTGCCAATCGCCATAGCCAAAAGCCAAAAGCCCAACACCAGAACCCAGGGCCTGACCAACAGCAGATTAAGAAATAACTTTGTACCTTTAGAGGCTTCCATCTCCGCAATGGACTGCGCAGGCTTGCCAGAATCACTAACGGATAATGACTTTGCAACCGGCTTGAGCAAACGACTTTTTAGCAGCTTTTGAGACAGGCGATTTATGGGCATAACACCAGGCTTAATACTCGGAAGCTTCATATCCTGGAATTTGGCAGGAATTTTGTTAATAGGAAGCTTCATATTATTCAATCTCTCAGGCGGCCTAGTCATATGCAAAGGGTTCCTTTGGAGAACCTCTTTTCCGAAAGTTATCGGAATTGTAGAGGCATATCGAACGATTGGCTAGCTTAAAGCTAGCTTTTCTGCTTTAAAAGAGATGAAAACCTATCACCTCCTTTCACCGAGCCGTATCCGTAGCTGTACCTAAACACCCTACAAAAGTAAACATTTATCGTAAATGTTCTACAGGGTAGACATCAGGGTAGATATCTCAAGGCTATCGAAGCTCCAAAGCAGGCAAATACTTACCTGGATCTTGCGCAACCCAACCAGAAGCTGAGTTGGTACGCACTTCAAAATACAAGAAAGTGGACGCAGTCTCTTCAGACTCCTCTGTAGACGCACCAACAGCACCTACCACCATCGACTCTGATACAGACTGCCCAACTGAAACCGAAATATCACTTAAGTTCGCATAACGGGTTTGTAAACCCTGCTCATGGTTAATAACTAGCAGCTGACCATAGCCCTCACGATCACCGACAAAGGCGACTGTTCCGGCCCCTACCGACTGCACATCCATCGGGGTTGGAACCGAGAAGGTCAATCCACTATAAAAAACCAGTTCGTCTTTGCTGGGGTGAGGCTGCCAGCCGTAGCTCAGTGCAATATCTGCTGTTTGCGACAACGGGTAGCCGTCCAGCTGACGGCTGCTAGGACCACTAGCCGTGGGCGCAATCGGCATAGCACCTGGGATAAAAATACGGTCGGGGACTTCGCTCACGCAACCATTCACTTCAAACAGCACATCTGGGCGGCTGCCATACCGCTCAGCTAGCGACGGCCAGCTCTCACCTTGCGCTACTGTCATTACCCGACCATTGAAAGGCGGCACTATCAACTCCGTGCCTGCTGAAAGAGCTGTAGAAGTTGAGTCAGCTACGTCAGGGTTGAAACGAGCAAGCGTTTCTGGAAACAAACCATAATTAGCTGCAATGCTAGTCAAAGTCTCGCTATCGGTTGTGGTGTGTCGGCGAAAACTTTCTAAGGCAGCAGGGCAACCTTCACTTGCGATCGCCATTTGAGAGTGGCCCGAAGGAAGTAGCCCAACAGCCAAACTGCTGATTGCAGTTGCCAAAGATAAGGTTGCCAAAGATAAGCCAACGAAGGAAAACCTTTTCTTTAGGTAGTTTTCATTCAGGCGGCTTTTATTAAAGACAACAGAGTAGAAGCGGAACCAAGACATAGAAATAACGTCACTACTTATGGTTGATGCTAGCGTATCGGTGCAGCAAAGAAGTATTGGCTCTTTCATTCCAGCTGACGTCGTTTCAGGATGTATTTTGAAGACACGTGCCGCAGAAGCTAGAAATATTACAATGTGGGTACTTTAGCCTGCTAGTTAGTAAAAGGTGAGGAAAGTATGGACATAGGCATCCTCGTCCAAGCTGACAGTAAGTCCACGGCGGGTTCTTCAATGTAAGTTCATTGTAAAGGGCACAAGAAAGGTTAAAGGATCGCTAAAGTGGGGAGAACGACTCTATACTTTTGGCACTGACTACAGAATGGGGATAGCAAAAATGGGGGTTTCTCCTAAACACCTCGGGCTCGGTGGGACCCTACTATTACTTGGCACTAGCGCGGGCTGGGTCGGCCATACTTATTTTGGGAGTCATATCGGTAGCCGCGATACAGATCAAACGGCAGAACAGCGTTTGCCATCAGTCATACAGACAGCGCAAGAGGCGATCGCACAGCCATCGACGGCTACACCACTACCTGTAGATTCGAACTTTATTGCCAGTGCGGCCGACCGAGTTGGACCCAGCGTTGTCAGAATTGACGCTTCGCGATCTGTCAGCGATCCGTCCGATCCTTTAGATCGCCGACTGTTTAAGCGTTTTTTTGGGAATGAAGCCCCTAGCCAGCTCCCCCAAGAAGCACCCCAAGCACCACAGCTCCCTGAACGGGTAGAGCAAGGAACAGGCTCAGGCTTTATTCTGAGCGCGGACGGCAAACTACTCACTAATGCGCATGTGATTGAAGGCGCAGACACTGTCAGCGTAACGCTGAAAGACGGTCGGACTTTTACAGGTGAAGTGAGGGGAACAGACCCTGTCACCGATGTTGCTGTCATCAAAATTGAAGCGACAGATTTACCCGTCGCACCGCTGGGGAACACCAATGATTTATCCCCTGGACAGTGGGCGATCGCCATCGGCAACCCGCTTGGATTAGACAACACCGTGACAGCGGGTATTATCAGCGCGCTAGATCGGACGAGCACTCAAGTCGGTATTGCTGATAAGCGCGTGCAGTTCATTCAAACTGATGCGGCTATCAACCCTGGCAACTCGGGTGGTCCCCTACTTAATGCCAATGGCGAAGTTATCGGCATGAACACTGCAATTAGAGCAAATGCGCAGGGGTTGGGTTTTGCTATTCCGATCGAAACGGCGAAGCGGATTTCAGATCAGCTATTTGAAACCGGAGAGGTTCAGCACCCTTATCTTGGCATCCAGATGGTTAATCTGGATGAGGAAATGCGCGATCGCATTAATAGCGACGGCGAAGCAAATGTCACTATCAAGGAAGAACGAGGCGTCGTTATCGTACGCGTGATGCCAGGAACGCCAGCAGAGACCGCAGGACTAAAGCGTGGCGACGTGATTAAAGAAATCAACGGCGAAACTATCCTTGATGTGACTGATGTACAGTCTCAAGTAGAGAATGGTGGGCTCGAAGCAGACCTTAAGGTTAAAGTCATTCGTAATGGTAAGCCTGAAAGCATCAGCGTTCGGCCAACCGCCTTGCCTCAAGAGCTTCAGTGATGTTTGTCAGTCATTGAGTACTACTGTACTACTAGGTACATTATTAAGCACGGCTCAAAACAAAAGAGTGAGATTGATTTATTGTCAATCTCACTCTTTTGTTTTATCGCTCTCGAATAGACGCGAATAGATCCTAGGCACTCATTTGAGTAACCGAGCTAGGGCTCTACGTCGAAGTCTGAATCATCTTTGTTGAGCCCCATCGAGTCAAGATCTAACGAACCAGACAGATGAGTCTCTAGCTCCATACGTTGCTCCATTTGCCGCAAAAAGTAACCGGTCATCATGGCCGAGGCGAGCAGACCCGACAGGTTTTCTCGGTCGGTGCTGACTTGAACATTAAAACCATCCGAAGGCAAGACACCAACTAGCCCCTGAACATTGTGAGAGATAATCTGTTTAATCTCACCGCTGACTGACTGTGCGACCCGCGAAAGGACCTCAGGCGGTTGATGTTGCAGGTAATTCAGAAGTTCGTTCGCCTTCGCGTCCTCAGGACTCAGGCTGATGAAGTCTGCACTTTCAGGATTGAAAACCATATAAATGCTAAATAACTGACCTTAGCTTAGCCGCTGAAACAAAAACTAGGACCGGTAGATCTCCATAAAGAAGCGTAAACAAACACTTAAAAAAATCTATGGTTCAAAGCCAGCTGCTAGTTATAGCTTAGCTAATAATGCACACTATAGACATTTTCTTAAGCTTCGGCAGGTCAAGACACTCAGCCAACTGTCATTGCAAATATTTTTAAGTGACTAGCAATAAATCTTAGGCAGGAAGTTCGCGCCTAGGGAGGAGAGGGGTAATAGGCTTTTCATAGGATCTTCAATATAGATATCTCTACTCAGCCATCGACGAATTTTCAGAATCTTCAGCTGGTGACGCCGTGGCAACACTAGCAGCTTCTGTCTCAGCGGTCTCTGGTGCCGCATCTTCTGATGCCAGATCTTTTATCGCCGCATCTTCTGACGCTAGCTCTTTTTCTAGAGCAGGCTTGTCTTCAGCCTTCAAGATTTCATCAACGACCTCATCGCTAGCTAGAGGTTCTGCTTCCAGTCGCTGCTCACCAGCAGTAAGATCCGCACCGGAGGGTGTATCCAGCGGCAGATCTTTTTGCTTGGGCAGCCTAAGGCTATCGATTTCTGGTAGCTTATCAATTTCAAAATGCTGATAGAACTTCTCAGTTACCTGGAGCCAGGAAGAGCGTCCATCGGCCTGCCGACGCTTTTTGACAAAGCCTTGCTCTACCAGGTCAGGGACATGCTGATACACGCTTGAACCGCGTACCTCCACCAGTTCGCTCTGCGCTATCGGCCCTCGCAGCGCGATAGCAGCCAATGTCCGTAGTGCGCCTAGTCCAATGTCCAAAGGCACAATCGTATCTACCAGCGGCTTGTAAATCTCTCGCAGCTGTAGCGCATAGCCCTCTTCGGTTTCAGCAATTTCTAATGCACCTTCGCGGTGAGCATATTCGCCCATTAGGGCAATCAGACCTTCTTCAGCACTCTCTTTATCGCACTGGGCAAACTCTGCAATCTGAGCAATCTTTAAAGGCTGAGCTTTAAGGTAAAGAATCGCTTCGATTTTGTTGGCCAGCCGAGACATATCTGCGCTCCTAATATACTACATATACTACTGCTAACCTACTGCTGCTAACGATTTACCAGCGTTGCAACTGACTTAGTCCAGATTACGCCCTGTCAGCTCAACAAAAATATCTTCCAAATTGGCAGGTCGCGTCATCATACCCGTTTTGTCTGACTGTGCGTCAAGGTATCGGTTAGCTTCTACAAGCGTCGGGAAAAACACATACTCCCAGCGGTCGCCTTGCTGCTTCATCACAATGCCTTCACCGTGCTTCTGTCGCAGCTCAGACAGAGTGCCACTTTCAATAAGCTGTCCCTGGTCCATGATGCCAATGCGATCGCACAAATACTCCACTTCTTCCATGTAGTGAGTTGTGAGCAGCATCGTCATCTTATGCTCGCGGTTTAGCTCTCGAATAATTTCCCATAGCCGTCTGCGCGTTTGCGGGTCGAGGCCTACGGTCGGTTCATCAAGAAATAAAATGCTGGGTTTATGGAGTAGGGCTCTAGCGATTTGGAGTCGGCGCTTCATGCCGCCTGAGAGCGTTTTGACTTTATCTGTGGTGCGATCGCTCAGTCCCACATAGCCCAACCATCGCTCAATATCTTTCTGTCGCTGAGCCGCTGGAATATGATGCATGCGACCATGAAATTCCATGTTCTCCCATACCGTCATATCCATATCTACGCTCACCTGCTGAAGCACCACACCAATCTGCTGGCGGACTTGCGCAGGCTGACGGCTCACATCATAGCCAGCTACCACGATATCTCCTTGGGTTTGCCTAGCTAACGTCGTCAACATTCGAATCGTTGTTGACTTTCCCGCGCCGTTTGGACCTAGCAGCCCAAAAATTTCACCAGGTTCAATCGCTAACGACAAGTCGTTTACAACGCAGGTATTGTTATAGACTTTGTGAACGTTTTGAAGAGAAACTGCCGCAACCATAACGCTATTCCAACCAGATTTATCCCAGACACCGTGCCCATAACCAGCCTATAGCAATCAATCTCACCATGCGAGCTAGAATCGACAATGGCGTCCTCTTTGTGCACAACGACGACGTTCCTCCCTACAAAAAGAACGGCCCTATCGTTCGCAACAGCTATTTTTGGGCGCTAAAATCTATCGCTGATCGCGCGCCGTTCAGTAAGGAATGGGAATTTGAAGAACGTGTCTGGATTGCTTTGACAAGAATGCTGACTTCTTTCGCAGAATCTGGATACTTAGGCCTGCGCGAAACCCAGCTGGAGTTCGACCCAGACGATGAGATTCCATCCGAGCTGAGGCCAATGGCAACTTGGCAAGCCCCAGCCGAACAAGGGACAGAAGATGATCTAGAAGAAGAAACCTGCTGGCCGTACAATTCATAATCTTTAATCAGCTAGACCAAACCAAAACTAAAGATACGGAAAAAGGCTCAGCGAAATCGCTGAGCCTTTCTTGATTGCCTATTGCTACTAAGCAGCAAACACGGCATCGCAGAACTACATCGCAGAACTACATCAGGCCTAGCTGAGCCAAAATGCCGTTTCCAGTCGCAAACTCGACTGCGAGCGCAGATACAAACCCAATCATTGCCAAACGACCATTCCAGGTCTCAGCAAACTTAGTGAATCCAACTTTGCTTTCTACGTTGTTTTCCATGTTGATTTTCCTCGGTTATCTCTTTGGTTATCGCTTCGACAGCTGACTCCTAAGCCTTTTCGGCCCCAGAAGTCAGCGGCGTAAACATATGTTAACGAATATTTCCAAAGTCAACTGTATCTTTCGATATATTTGCACAGTCACCAAAAGCGAGTAAGCGAAGCTTAAGAATTTTGCAATACTTGCTCGCCTACTGAGGCCTCAATCTGTTCGGCGGCCTCACGCTCTTTATCCAAGCGTCGCTTACGCGCATATAGCTGAATCGTGATCAGAAAAGACAACACTAGCCCTGCAATAAGCCACGTCGTAACACCGGTCGGAAAGCTGTTCTGAAAGATCACCAGCATCACAATAGTCACCAGCAACAGCGTAGGCCCTTCATTCAACGCTCGCAGCTGTTTTGGACTCCATTTACACTCACCTACAGCCAGCTGCTTACGCAGTTTTGCACAATACATGTGGTAAGCCATCAGCAACGCGACGAACCCTAGTTTGGCGTGCATCCAGGTCTCATGAAGCACATCCGGCCGCTGCCACAGCAGACCGCCTGCCATTATCAGCGTCATGATCATCCCTGGCGTCGTAATAATTTTCAGCAGGCGCGTTTCCATGATGGCGTACTGCTTCTTCAAAACACTGCGAGCAGGTTCTGGTTCTTGCTCTGCTTCCACGTGGTAAATAAACAGGCGCACCAGATAAAACAGGCCTGCAAACCAGACCACGACACCGATGATATGAAACGATTTAAACCAGTAATAAGCCATGAAAACGAATTGCCGCAATAAGGAGCTGAGTGGGGACTAAAATGACCTTCTCTTAATAACTTTCTAGGGAAGAGATTTATCTTATTTTCCGCTAGCGCCTAATATTTTGATCGCCTAACTCATAGGTTCTTAACGTTACAGGAAATACTTATGCCCATCTCCTGGCAGTCCACCAAAACCTACGAAGACATTCTCTATCACAAAGCTGATGGCATCGCAAAAATCACCATCAATCGTCCCCACAAGCGCAACGCCTTTCGGCCCAAAACAGTATTCGAAATGTACGACGCCTTCTGCGATGCCAGAGAAGATAATCGTATCGGCGTAATCTTGCTGATGGGGATGGGGCCTCATACAGATGGCAAATATGCCTTTTGTTCTGGCGGCGATCAAAGCGTCCGTGGAGCGGCTGGATACGTTGGCGAGGACGGTGTGCCCCGGCTAAACGTTCTAGACCTGCAACGTCTTATCCGCTCTATGCCCAAGGTGGTGATTGCGCTGGTCGCTGGATATGCCATCGGCGGCGGACACGTTCTACACCTCATCTGCGACTTGAGCATCGCGGCTGACAATGCCATTTTTGGTCAAACGGGACCGAAAGTTGGCAGCTTTGATGGCGGATTTGGCGCTAGCTACCTTGCTCGCGTTGTTGGGCAAAAAAAAGCTCGTGAGATATGGTTCCTCTGTCGCCAGTATGACGCACAGCAGGCACTGTCTATGGGTTTGGTAAACACAGTCGTCCCCATTGATCAGCTTGAAGCAGAAGGGATTCAATGGGCTCAGGAAATCTTACAAAAGAGCCCGATCGCCATTCGCTGCTTAAAGTCCGCTTTCAACGCAGACTGCGATGGACAAGCTGGCCTACAAGAACTCGCAGGGAACGCGACGCTACTTTATTACCTGAGTGAAGAAGGCGCAGAAGGAAAACAGGCCTTTCTAGAGAAGCGTCCGCCTGATTTTAGCCAATATCCCTGGCTGCCCTAAACCAGCGGATTCCCATAAAAAATCACCTAGGGAGTACCTATATCAGGTCTCTTTCCTTAGGTGATAGCTAGCTAGCGTAGATAGCTCCAACAATAAACAGCTAGTAGACACCAGCCGTATAAAGCACGGAACTAAGGCGCTACAAATTAATGCGTGACTAACTGGTTGGGGATCTAATCAAATCGTCTTTGCGAAATTTCTAGATACGCAGCGCAAGCTGATGACACTTAAAATTTCCTTAAAGAACTGCCAGAATGATTGTTCCTTCATCGCCTCATCTTTAATGAAGTAACTGTTATCAACCGCTGTCGGGAGCATCTATGTAAATGTTTGCCTGTCACTACATAGAAGCAGTCGATAAAACGCTCATCTTTGACTTGGCAAGTGCAGGTAAAACAGGCTTTTCCTTTTGCAGCGGTGCCTCCCATACGGCGATCCCAGCATCTTCTTCCGCCGCCGAAGAAAAAGGTGAGGCGGCTAGACAGCAGGCGGCCCACTGTGCATTTACATTTACATTTAGCTGGGTACACAGACCACCACGTCGTCCCTCATGACTATAAAAACGACAGAGGCCACAGCGAGTTGTTTCACACTTTCCAGCAGTCATAATCAAGTTTCTTAAGTGAGAGTCTGAGTCTTCATCATGACTTAACTTAAAAAATCTATTTCAAACCGCAAAGAAGCTGTATCTGTTGGTAAGCAAAGTGAATAGACAGTAGAACTGCCGCTACGCACTTCAGACTTTCTTTATGTTCTGTTAAAGAAGCGAAACATCTTTAGCAGTAGGGATTACAGCGTTTTAGGAATTATCGATGAGTGCGGGGATCGTTCTTGGGGATCAAAAATCAGTCCACACACAAGAAGGCAATATGAGTAAACCTGTAACTTTTCTTCATGATAGATATAACTCACCAAAAAATGACCTGAAATATACTGGTTCGGCATCATTTTTTGTATACGGTTTCCCTCTATATGTCACGAGAATTACGGGGTCGAAGGATATCATTTAAACCTTCTATAACTATAGATTTGCGTTACCCAGTTATATCCTTAGAAAGACGCTTTTTTTAGCTTTGCTATCCAGTCGCTTTTTCATTTCTATCTAACGCTGCGCATAGATTTTGCAGCACACATGGCGCAAATATCCCAGCGATCGAGTTCTCCCTGTGGGCAGTGGCAGCGACACTGCGGACAAAAAGCTTGAACAGCCAGATTCTGCTGAATCGCCTGTGCCCAACGATTAAAAGCTTCTAAAGGTGTTTGAGGAGGGTCTTTGAACACCTGTGGAGCGATCGCAGGTTCTATATAACTAGGATGCTGTTTGAGCGATGTGGCAGGACGTGTCGGTCGAGGTAACTGGCCCCATTGAGCAGTAGAAAATCGAATATTTTTAATCGGCTGTCGCTGGTGGCGATTGAGCTTTTTTAAAATTTTGATGCGCTCGTAAAACAGCGTCTGTGCCCACACTGGAGTAGAGGTAGCTACATAGAGGGTTGCTCGCTGAATGCTAACTGGACGCGTCTGCCGAGCAACCGCAAACCCTACGGTTTTAGGCCAGTACTGCACAACGAGACGAAACTGTCTTTGCGCCTGCCAGCTTTCCTGACTCTCTAAGCCTTTAATTAAGCCTTCTAGGTCTTCTAGTGCCATCCTTGTCGAGCTCGTCAATTACATCAAACTAAGATGTTACGTAGTCGGGGACATTTGGGAACATTACAGCTCAATATGACCTGCCGAATCGGTTGTTTTATCCTGTCGATCTTGTCCCCTGTAGCGGCGATTCAATACGGGGCGATTTAACGCGACAGGTTGCGCAAGGCTCCGTGTATTCCACCTTGCTCCTCAGTTCTTATCAATATAAGTTGATGGGCTTACCAGCCTAGCGAAATCATCCTTAAAATTAGGGAATCTGTCATGGTCGTTCAGCAAATTTCTTCAGATCTATCGCCTCAGCTTAGTAAAGTACTGAGCGGTCTTAGTGTCAATCTAGAAGCTGAGCTCAACCGCTACCGTCGCAATCGCCGCTACAGCAGCGTGGCAGAAGCCGATCTATTATTCGCCGACCTAGACGATCCCGCCTTCGATTTAGATACTGTCGGCAGCGCTGTAGAGGCCTCCATTGCCGCAACCGTTGCCGCAGTAAAACCGATTACGCCACCGCCTCTCCCTCAAAACAAGAAACTTCTCGCCCAGCCGAAAACAGGAGCAGCGACGGATTCCTTAGCGCTCCCAGCCTCGGCTACATCCTCTTTAGCGCTTGCTGACCAATCCGACCAGGCGTGGCCAAAGTTAGAGCATTCTCCAAGCGCAGCATCTGGGCTTATGGTTCAGCCTTCGGCCCGTGAAAAAGTTGAGGCAACTGGCATTACATCAACTGGTATGCCATCAACCGGCTACCTAACCTCTTCAGAGCAGCTCATTGAAAGCTTGGCAGATGGGCCGTCTATTCCAGAACCAGTGGATGCAAATAGGAAGCCTAAACGCAAAACTGTTTCGTTACTTGCAGGCGCTAGCTTGGGATTTTTTGGATTAGTTGCCGGGCTAGGCGCTAGCTACTTGATGGCAAATCCACTGGTTACTCAGCGCTTAGCAAGCGGATTTGGCAGCGAGTCGCAAACGTCGTTAGAACCCGTCCAAGCGTTTGATCCACCTGGCCCCGACCTATCGGCAAACGAGTTTATTGACTTAGAACTTGATAATCTCAGTTCACTCAAAATGCCACACGTCGCAATCGATCCAGGCAGTGCAATATCATCTGAAACAGGAGAGGCGATCGCCCCTACAAACACCCTAGAATCAGGTCTAGAAAACCCGACTGCAGCCCCCGCCCTTCCACCTATCGAACCTAACGCAGCGGCTAGCGGAACAGGCCATTCAACACGTTCAACAGCGCCACCACCTGTTGCCACACAAGCCGTCGTCGTACCTGTAGGCCTGACTTACTACGTCACCACACCTTTCACGACAGACCAGGGACTGACCACTATTCGAGAAACGGTTAGTGAGGCCTTCGTTCGCCAGTTCGCGAACGGAACCCAAATCCAAATAGCCGCCTTCGACAACCCCCAGGCCGCTCAAGCGCTCATAGCCGAGCTTAAAAATAAGGGAATCACCGCACAAATATACGGTCCCACTACAGAGTAAATAAGCCGACCGGTAGCCTGCCAGCAGCCAATGAAGCCAGTGAGCACTGATACAGCTGGGTGCAGAGGCCTCTGACTACTTGCTATAACTGATACAAAGCAAGACTACTGGATTCGGGTGACTATGGGACTTCTAGACCGCCTTTCTCGCGTCGTCAGGGCCAATATCAGCCAGCTTGTCAATGGCGCGGAAGATCCTGAAAAGATTTTGCAGCAAACCGTTCTAGACATGCAGAGCGATTTGGTCTCGATGCGGCAGGCAGTAGCACAAGCAATTGCCACTCAAAAACGTACAGAGCGTCAGTGCCAGCAAGCTGAACGTACCGCTGCGCAATGGTACGACCGCGCTCAGCTAGCGCTGAAAAAAGGCGAAGAAGACATCGCTAGAGATGCGCTCACTCGTCGCCAAACCTATGTCCAAACAGAGCAGTCTCTAAAGGCACAGCTTCCTCAGCAAAGAGAAATCGTCCAGCAGCTCAAAGCCAACATGGGGCACCTAGAACGTAAAATCGCTGATGCCCGTACACAAAAGGATATGTACATCGCCAGAGCTAGAGCTGCCCAGTCTAGCGTACGGCTTAACGAAATGATGATGAACAATGCACCGGGCGGCCTGGGTGCTTTCGAGAAAATGGAGGCGCGCGTTCTCGATTTAGAAGCGCAGGCTCAAGCCACTGCTGAGCTAGGAACAGACTCAATAGAACATCAGTTTTCGCAGTTAGAAAGTGAGGGCAATATTGATAGCCAGCTGAGCGAACTAAAAGCAAAGATGATTGAAGGAGAACCCACGTAGCAGCAACGCGCCAACCATCATCCCCCAAACAATTAGGCTCACCTCATCCTCTGTAGACAGGCAGCGTAAAGTGGAAGCAACTGCCCTCTCCCTGCTTAGAATCAACCCAGATTTGTCCGTAATGGGCTCTAATTACACGCTGGCACAGAGCTAGTCCTAAGCCGTACCCATCTTTCGAGTGATCTCGCTGCAGTCGAAAGTTTTCTTCAAAAATGCTCTTCTGATTGTCACGAGGAATCCCCGGACCGTTATCGCGAATGCTTATCTGTACTTTTTCAGTTGTACGATGCAGAGCGGCCACGCCTATTTTGCCATTGATAGGCGTGTACTTAATCGCATTGTCAATCAGATTGCTAAGAACGCGCTGTACCTGATCACAATCAGCATAGACGTAGGGTAGATCTTGGGGAATATCGACATCGAGATGTTGGTGCTTAGCAGTCAATTTTGACTCAAAAGACGCCATGACATCCGCACAGAGTTTTTGTAGGTTCAGTCGCTGAGGCGATACCTGTAAATTGGCACTCGATCCCCTAGCCGTTTGCAAAATCTCAGTGATCATACTGTTAATCGTACGAATCTGGACCTTTGTATTCCTTAGCAAGTGGACAATTAGCGCTGGGGTGAATTTCTTAGCTTTCTCGCCTGGCTCATAAGCCAGTTCTAAAGTTTCTATAGCAATAGAAGCTGCCGTGAGCGGATTTCTCAAATCGTGAGCCATCATCGAAATAATGCGGTCCTTAAAGGCAAGCTGCGCACTTAAGGTCTCTTTATCTTGATTAAGGCGAAAGATTTCATCCGATAGCCGTAGAATCTCAACCGACTGAGCAACCGCGTCCACCGTAATGCTTTCAGCATCCGCTTCAGCCGATGTATCTTCACTAGTAGCTCGGGTATCAGCCAGCTCTTTTTGCCAGCGAGGCCACCAGTGAGCTAGCTGAGAGGCAATGTCGCTGCCTGCTATCACCTGATGGGTATCGGCCGCGACCTTGATCAAAGCAGGTGTCGCCACTAGCTTGAAATGCTCAGCCAAGTAGGGTTGGTTAGTTACATCAACGATCTCTAAGCCAATCGGCTCAGCATCTGGGTGAGATTCGATCAGTGTTTTGAGCTGTTTCCTAACTCGACGCACTTGTTCCGTGGAGTTTGGCCTTTTATCAATGAACAGTAAAAGCTTGAAAGGCCCGCTGGCCTCGGGCAAAACTGGAGCATGAGCCTCCATTTAGCCTCCTATCAGACAGTTTCAAGTCAGGTGTCACTCACTATACCTTTTGACAAATCTAATCTACAAGTTTGTAACCTGCAAGGGCGAAGGTAGAGGTAGAAAGGGAAGATTCCAAGCGTGAGCGTGTCTATCTATCATACGGCCCCATACGGACTGAAATCGTCCTTGCTAGTTGGACTTAGAAGCTGCCCTGCCGATGAGCGATCGCACTCTAATTAAGCACCCCCTGGTTGATCACACTACTCTATTCGCGCCTAGACGGTCGCAATTTCAGAATATTCTCCGCTTCTCTTACACAAAAAATTTAATTTAATTGTGATCTGAGTTTGTGTATTGGCACGTGTTTTTGTCTAGTGTCAATTAAGACCTTCAGTACTGAGAGAGCAGGGTACCAGGGAAGGTCGAAAGAATTGCCAGATCAACGTAAGAGGAGTTCAGTTGGGAATGGTCGTAGTAAAAGGAAAAAGACTGGCTGGCACTCGTAGAAAGCTAGCGGCTCACTTGGTAGGCAGCATTAGCCTGCTAGGGATACTCTTAGTTGATACATCGGTAAGAGCTCAAGAAGCTACATCTGTAAATTACGACACTGAACTCTACGGTGCGACTCATACTGCACGCCCTTCTACAGCTCGCATCCGCATTCCCCTACGACGAGAGACCACAAAACCAGATCCGACCGACAAATCTATGCTGCGCTTTGAGCAAGTCCATTTTGAACAGCAAAGACTGGAAAGATTGGAAGAACAGCAGCAACAGTTAGAGCAAATCGCAATCGCTCAGAGGCAAGATCGCTTCGCCCAGCTAAGCGCCCTGCTGCGCTCCTCGCCAGCCCCAACCGTGGAGGCACCCCCAATCGTGGCGTCCCCAATCGTGGAGACAGCAGCGCCAGTCAGCGAAACCTATCTATACGGACAGCAGCCCGTCGCTAACCAGCCAGAAACCACTTATTTCGTATTCGAGTCAAAAGGGGCAGACATTGTTGGCGCGCTGTATATGCCTTCATCTTCATTTGACTGTGTCCGCGGCCAAATGAACAATCAGCGAATAGCGCTCAACGTTACAGATAGCTATTCACAGGAAACGTATGCTTACGCGCTTAGACTGGACAGTTCGCAAGTCGCTGTTGCAAGTCAGCGAGGGACAGTAACTGCACCGCCGAGCATTGATGGGTTTTATCCACTGCCTGTTCAAGCGAGCGATCGCGCGCTCCTCGCGACCTGCCAAGCTATCTAGCAAGAACCGAAAGCGATGAACTAGCAAGGGTTGCAGCCTTCAACGATGCTGTAAGCTAAGTGCAGATAGACACGTCAGAAAAACGTTAGGAGACCGCCATAAAAATCGCACTCATGAATATTTGGCCGCTACAATAAATTAACCATAATTCATATGAGGTGATGTGAACGCAGCCGAACAAGCATCAACCATCGAATTAGCTAGCAAAATTGCAGCAACTGTCGGGCTCTTCAAAGCAGAGCTACCTGACTTAAGAGCTGACCTGAAACCTTGGGCCAACGATCCAACGGTTAAGAACCTGATTGATCCCGATTCTGTAGATATCGGATTTCATTTTCCAGGGGTCAGTCGGATGTTTCAATGCCGCAGTTTGCTAATTCAGATTCGGATGCACGAAGATAGTGAGAGTCAGCAGCGACGAGCGATTGGATTGGAAGTCGCTGGTTTCGATCATCGAGGTCAACAGTGGCGACTTTCTACCATCGACAACTGGCGGTTCGAGGGAGACACGACTCCTGAAAAAAAGTGCAGAGAATCGCTGCGTAATTGCTGCCGTCAGGTCTTTGAAGTGTTTAATCGCAGCCACTAATCCCAAGCCTGTGGAAGCTTAACCACTGACCCAGAGTTTTCGCCCAGCGCTAACGTCAGCGTGATAATTTGCGCATCTATCAGCTGGCTCTCTGTTAAAGGAATGCCAGTACCCGGATTAATCGGATACGCCGGGAAACAAGCGGCGCTCAAGCTTAGCCGCAGTCGTTCGCCAGGCGTCAACCTAAAACAGGTGGGATGTAACGGAAGCGTGAGTAGCTGGCTCTGGTCTATTTCAGCATTGACCCGTCGATAGCCTTGGGTAAGGTTGTAAACCTTGCCTTGAACGTCAACGCGAGAGAGCACCGCACACAGGTCATAGCTAGGATGAGAAGACGCGATCGCAACCACCACTTTTGGCACCCCAACGACTTGCAAGGGACCCGCTAAAGGTTCAGTAGTGTAGGTCAGCACGTCCCCGCGGGCATCTACCGCTGAGCGCTCAAACGACCCAGCAGGTATAGCGCTATGTCCCCCCAACGCAGGCGCAGGATTCCAGGGATCATGCACGATGGTGTCTGTCACGGCAGGCACTTCAGAGATAGATAATTCAGGGACAGATGCTTTAGGGACAGATGCTTCAGAGGTAGAATCGCCAGAAGCTTCAGATAATGACACCAGCACGCCACTATTCTCACGAATATGGCTTAGCCCCTCGCTCTGCAAGTGGTAAGTTAACTCATTACTATCAGGCCAGGTAGACAGCTTACGCCACTGGTTACGGCCCATTTCAAACAAATTGATCGGCTTTTGTGCCATCATCGTCGCCGCACCTTTAGCCTTCAAAACCGCGTCAAACCACTGAATCTGTAGCTGGTCTACCATGCTAATAGCCTCTAGGCCAAAATCTACCTGGCCCACTTTGCGGCTCCAGGGAATATGAGCCCAGGGCCCCACCCAGAAGTGATGGCAGTGACGACTACGGGCTGCCATCTCCTGGTACAGGCGCAGGTCACCGCGTAGATAAGGGTCAAAACAGCCACCAATATGTAGCATGGGTAAATCGACTTTGCCTAGCTGCGGCGTTACTTTCTGCCAGTACTCATGTCCAGAAGCGCAGCTCACCCACTGATGAAAGAAAGAATCTACGCCTTCTAGTACGCTTGGGCAAGCTGGAACAGCATCCGTCAGAGGTAAACAATCAGCAGCTTTTCTTAGCCTTTGAAACTCTGCAACATCGCCCTTGATTCGAGCTGTTTCCGCAGCTAGCTGTAAAGCCCACATCAGCCCTAATTGAAAGCACAGTGCACCGTTTTCCGTTGCCCAATCTTCATAGACGTGGTAGCCCGTCATAGCCGGTGCAATCGTTTTGAGCGCAGCGGGCCGTGCTTGCGCCGCATGGAGCTGGGTCATTCCTTGGTAAGAAAAGCCATACATTGCCACTTGGCCATCACACCCAGGCAGCCCCGCCGCCCAGTCGACAGTATCTTTCCCGTCGGCAACCTCATGCATAAATAGGTCGAACTCCCCTTCAGAGGTACCACGACCACGCACATCCTGAATCACGACGATATAGCCATGGGCCGCGTACCAGCGAGGATGAGCGTAGACAATAGTTGAGGCGATCGCTCTTCCATACGGCTGGCGCATCAACAGTACCGGAAAGCGTTCCGCACCACCGGCTACTGGAACCGGGAAATAGACATCCGCGTCTAAGCGCACCCCATCACGCGTGCGCATAGAATAGGTTTGCCGAGCCTGAACAGAAAGCATAGTTTGGGGTATGGTTTTGAGTATTGGCAACTAATTGCGGGAAAAAGGGTCAGCGAATGGAACCCATTTTAATCATTAGCAACCTGATGTTAGTGGGTCTAACCGGCACCTACGCTTGGTTAGCCAACAAAAACATCAAACAGCTACAGCAAGAAAGCAGTTACTATCGCAGCGTCGTCGAAAAGCAGCTGCGATTGACAGCACTCCCGCACCTTTACTGGGATCTGCAGCCAACCAGTCAACCCACTAATTCATCAATCAATTCGGACTCCAAACCTAGCAACCTAACCCTAGAAGTCTTTAACATTAGTAACGTTCCTGCTTACGATGTCCACGTCAGCATCATCGGAGCCTACACCGAAGAAGCCCTCGGTATCGCCACTTTTATGCGCACACATGTACAGCCTCGTCACCGAAAATATCCTCTACAGTCCGACAAAGTCGGCTATTACGGTGTTCGCAACGCGGTGAGACTCTCACTGCTACCTACCCAGCAAAAGATCGTTCTTTCTCTTCCTTTTCCTGTTCAGCCCGCAGATGTTTATACACTGGTGCAGTACCGCGAACTTTCTGGAGAGAACTACTACCAGGTGTGCTGCTTCAGCGCTATTGATGAATCCGGCGCGTACCGCGCTAACATCCTAGAACCCTCAGAAATTCAGACAATGGAGCGACTACATCTGTTCGATGTAGAAGACTACGCCCTACCGAGCGAAGAAAGAATCGCCAACGCCCCTCTCAATCACAAAGAAAACGCTTCAGAGACCTATCCCTACTACCTTGTCGACTTCATTGACCTTTGGAATCACGCGATCTCTAGCCGTTTGATTTCAGATGCACCGACAGCGCCAGAAGAGAACGTGCCGGTTAAAGCAACCTATGACTTTTAACACCCCTATCTCTCGGCTATCTGAAACAACCCAACGACGCTCAGATAGGCTGTCATCTCTTGTAAAGCGTCCAAGTACTCATACCACAGATATTCTGGTTATCGATGACGATCCACTCGTGGTTGAAAGCTTGCAGCGGCTACTCAAAAAGCGTGGCTACCAGATAGCTGTCGCCTACGACGCCAACAAGGGCTACCAAAAAGCCGTCGACCTCAATCCATCCGTTATCATTTGTGACCTGTTGCTGCCCGGAGGACCTAGCGGCCTAGATATGTGTCGGCAAATCAAGCAAAACACCCAACTGTCGACCATTGCCTTTTTGATCATGACAGGCCACACGGACATCGCCAGTCGGGTAGACGCGCTAGAAGCTGGCGCAGACGACCTTCTATTCAAACCTGTAGATACCGACGAGCTGACCGCCCGGGTCAAATCTGGGCTGCGACTGCACCAGTTGACACAAGCGCTCATGGCACAAACCAGCCGGCTAGAAAGTGAGCTTGCTGAAGCAGCCACCTACGTCACCTCTCTACTGCCAAGAGACACGCCAGAAGACGCCAGCAATTGCGTCTCGATTACCTCTCGATTTATCTCTTCGCAAGAACTTGGCGGCGACTGTTTTGATCACTACTGGCTCGACCCTGATTACCTAGTCGTCTACTTATTAGACGTATCTGGACATGGTTTAGGAGCGGCACTCTTATCCACGTCTGTACTAAATTTGCTCAGGTCGCAGTCTCTGCCTGGCGTTAATTTCTACCGCCCTGAAAGCGTTCTAAAAGGGCTTAACGAGGCCTTCCAAATGAACGATCAAAACGATAAGTACTTCACTATTTGGTACGGCGTTTACAATCGCACTAACAACCAGCTTTCATATGCTAGTGCTGGCCATCCGCCAGCCCTCCTCATTACCCCTCAAAGCCGTAGGCAAAAGCTCAAAAAAGAAAACATCGCACTAGAGCAGCTTCGCACCCCCGGAATGCCCATCGGCATGATGCCTGACAGCATTTATCAATGGCAGAGATGCAGCGTCTCACGCAACAGCCGTCTATACATCTTTAGCGACGGCATCTACGAAATTTGTCCTGCTAGTTCAACCGCGCTCAAACAGCAGGCCCATCAAAATCTACTGGGGCTAGATGGGTTCACAGATCTACTAACCGCCTTAGAGGCACAGCAAAATCTTACCCTTGACACTTTAATTGACGAAGTCAGCGCGTTTGGGGGCAATCAGTTTGAAGATGATCTCTCTCTTTTAGAAGTAGACTTCCAGATATAGATAAGCTTCTAGGAATAAAGGCCTTGTTCTCTCGTGCCTTTACTCCGGCGATAAACTCATCAAATCTGAATTCGGAGACACGCGCAGTTCTAAACCGAAAACCTGCTCAAACTGTTTAATCACAACCTGTCTAACCAAATCAAACTCAACATCTGGTAAAAACTGGGCCATAGAGCCAACCGGTTTCCCTTCAATACCACAAGGAACAATGTCCTCAAACCCGCTCAAATCTGGGCAGACATTAAGCGCAAAGCCATGCATTGTAATCCATCGGCTCACTTTGATTCCGATAGCTGCAACTTTATAACCTTCACACCAAACCCCAGTTAGCCCTGGCACACGTTCAGCCGTTAGTCCGTATACCGATAGCGTCCGAATCAAAACCTCCTCTAACTGTCTCAAATACCAGTGCAAATCAGGCCGATAGTTCTTTAGGTTCAAGATAGGATAACCAACTAGCTGCCCGGGACAGTGGTAAGTAACCTCTCCCCCCCGCTCTACACGATGAATCGCGTTGTCCGTATTGTCTGGGTCAAATCGTAGAAATTTTGTGTCAGCGCCCTGGCCCAGGGTATAAACCGACGGATGCTGTAGCAGCATCAAAACATCCGTCACAGGCTCCTGGCATAACTCCGGGCCCGGCGCTGCCGCTATCGAAGCCTTGTACAAGTTCACCAGCTGACGCTGCCATTGCCAAGCAACCTGATAGGGTACTAGCTTATCTAGCGAATAAACCTTGCCCTTATTAAACTGGCTTTCATCAGACTGGCTTTCTAATGGGTCCATTCACTGTGGGTACAACTATTCGCGACCTGTCTTAAGTCAAGAATTATCAACGGATAATTACATTCTTGTCGGTTTGCAATCAGCCAAAATCGTGAGTGTTACGTTTAAAGAGTAAAAACCTACTCGCCACGGGGAGGCTGCTTTATGAAGCTAGTAATCCAGGGTAAAAACATTGAGATCACAGACGCTATTCGAAGCCACGTCAATCAAAAAATTGAAAAGGCCACAGCACACTTTCATACGCTGATTAACAAAGTAGACGTCAATTTATCCGTTGAAAATAACCCCAGGATCGCTCCCAAGCAATCTACCGAAGTTACCATATACCTAAACAATACGGTTGTTCGCGCAGAAGAAAGCAGTGAGAACATGTACGCGACCATCGACATGGTGACCGACAAAATCACTCGTCAGCTGCGCAAGTATAAGGAAAAACGCCGCGACCAGAGCCATGACTCGGTTCGCCCGCTAGATATAGACGCTGCCATTAACGCCCCAGACATTACCCCTGAAGGCAATCCTGACATTAGTGAAGTTCTTAACAACCAGCCTAAGCTACCTGATACGGTTGTGCGGAGCAAGTACTTTGCTATGCCCCCAATGACCGTTCAAGCCGCCTTAGAAAATTTAGAGCTGGTAGGACATGATTTTTACATGTTCCGCAACGTTGAAACTGGCGAAATCAACGTCATCTACGAGCGGAACCATAAGGGATACGGTCTGCTACAACCCCGTCAGAATAGTGGCAAAGTAAGTCAGAACGGACATATTAGCAAAACTGTTACTAACGTAACGCCTCTATCGCAGGCAGCTTCCTAAGCCTTCTAAGGCTTTAGCTGCTCTAGAAAGAGTGAACCAACGAAAAGCAACTGCATCTACTAACGAAAAGGGGCTGTCAGCATAGCGCGCTACAGCTCCTTTCCGTTGAGAACATACCTGTTACAAACCAAGGTTCTCGGCAGCAACCGGAGAAGGCAAGGCAAGGTCTGTTACTACTTGCTCTTTATTACTTCTTTCTAGTCATTGCTTTCTACAGTGGAAAAAGTAGCTATTTTCTAGACTACTGCTAGTAGGCCATCCAACTTACCTTTACGGTCAAGTGCATGAATATCATCACAGCCGCCGATGTGCTTGTCATCAATAAAAATCTGTGGCAAAGATCGTCGGCCCGCCCGCTCAGCCATTTTACTTCGTGCGGCTTCATCGCCATCAATGCAGTATTCCGTATACTCAACGCCTTTGCGATCTAGCAAGGCTTTAGCACGAATACAAAACGGACAGCGGCTCCAGGTATAAATTTCGATGTTAGGCTGCATTTCCTTTCCTCAGGCAAAAACCAATACAGCTGAGATTGACCCAAATATCAAAGGCGCTTCACCTTATTGAAATTATCAAGGCAGAGCAGTCTTCTCTATCTCAATCAATTTTTCCCAGCTTTTATCTCTTAGCTTTTACAGTGTAGAAGGCTCTAAGCCCTAGTGTGTATCTATTCTTTCAGATCCATCAGACAAATGCACCGTAAGCGAAACGTCGTCAACCGTCACGACGTCTTTATCGTATAGCTTTCTACCTCGACGTATTTCCATTTCGCCATTGACGCTCACCTCACCGCTGCGAATCATCATCTTAGCGTCGCCACCTGAGCTGGCAACGTCAGTTACTTTCAAAAATTGATCGAGCTTAATAAAGTCTGTCGTCATAGCAAAAGCTGCCGCAAAGAGTTAGCGCTTCAAAAGTTTTAGCGATTTGAGCACAATCATATAGCAAGGCAAGGAGACATATAGCAAAGCAAGGAGAAGCTTTCTAAGACACAGGACTACAAGATAGGTGTTACACCAAAGCTGGCTCAGGCGCTTCAGCCAATACATGCAGTACCTGCTGAGCATTGGCCAGTGCTGACTGCTGCTGAGCTTCAGCTGACTGCACCGCAGCTACGCGCTCAGACATTGACAATAGCTGTTGATTAAAGCTATCTAAATAATTTTCTATCGAAGGCAATAGTCGCTCGTAAAGCTGCACCTCGCCTTTACCAATACCAACTTGCTGCTGCTGTGCCACGTAGGCCGCCTCCGCTTCACTGACAGAGTGTTGTTGAGCCTCTTGCTGCTGCTGCTGCTGTTGTCGAGTTTGCTTTAGCGTATCGATCTCTGTTTGAATCTGAGCGATTTCAACTTCTACCTGCTGAATTTGTTCATCTAGAACAGCGCGTAGCTTATCGATTTCGTCTAAGACAGGTTCCAAATCAGCGGCCGCGCCAGTACCCCCAGCCGCTAATCCTTGTCGGCGTAATAGAACAGCTCGGTGCTGACTTAGAACTTCCTCTCGTTCTAACAAGTTGCGGCGCTGACCAACTAAAGTCCGATTAAGCATGACGTGACGGTCTTTTTCTTCCGCAATTTCTGTTTCCAGCTGGAGCCGGTCATACTCACTGACACTCTCTAGCTTGGCGACAAGCGAATCGATATCGTCTTGCTGTAGCTTCAACTCCTCTTCCTGATCGTTCACAAATCGAACCATCTTATCGAGGTCTTTCTCTAAGCTGGAAACCAGCGCCTGCAAGTCGCCTTCAGGCATCGCCTCTAGAGCAGAAACATCTACTTTCTTGCTTAAGCGGACTTTGTCGGTCGCGTTTAAAAGTTCATATACCTGCTGATGTAAGTCAGTTTGATTTTTGAGCTGATCGGTTAGAAGTTGATTTTTTTCCTGCTTTGCACCGAGCAGGGCTTGCTGCTGTTGAAGGTGAATCTGAGTTGAGTGCAAACCCGCTTCGGCTTCGGTCAGCGATCGCTTAGCCGAAGTGACAGCTTCTAAGGCATCCGATATTGAGTCCTCAGAACCCGCCAGCTCATCCTTCTTTTGCTGTAGTTGCTGCCGTTCTTCGCCTAAATCGTTTTGATAGCAAGCAGTCTTAGCAAGAGCTTCAGCAATCGATTCTCCTACCGCAGCCGCATCATCGGCCTCGTACGCCAGCTGAGCTAAAGCTGACTGGAGCTGACCGACCTGCTCATCGCTCATACCAACGTTGTCATTACCCGCGGCCGTTTCTTGCCGTTCTTCGAACCGCTGAATCTCACCGTTAAGATGGGCCCAAGCGCCTTCTAGCTCAGCATTTTTTCGGTTAAGCGTTTCTTGGAGTTCTTCAACTTCAGCTTTTTGTGACTCTAGCTCTTGCCGCTGCGTTTCAATTTTTTCTAGGGCCGCCTCTGACTGCTCTATTTGCTCCTGGCGAGACTCTATTTCCATTTCCCGACGATTGAGCGCCTGGCTTTGATATGTCAAAGACTCCTTCCACTGCTCAATCTCCTCGCCTTGAGACTTGAACTTTTTGCTCAGCCCAGAGAAGTTTTGAAGTACGCTGACAAGAGTTTTACCGGCCTCCTGATGCCTTTTTACCTGACGATTATTCGTCAGCTCAATCAAGACTAAAACGCCGCTGGCGTAAGGCGCATCATCGGGCGCTGCAACTAACTCTTCACCAGGGACGCCGCTCCAGTCATGTTCAGAGCGCTGAGCAGCAAGCAGCTTAAATTCTGCCTTACCACTACCCATAAACCCGCTCTTCTTTTGTGTTTCGGCTAGATAAAGCACGCTGGCAATCCCTCTATATATACACAGGCCGGGTGGGCTTTCATTATGCCCACGACACACAGCTTCGATGACACTGCAATCACCCTTTTTGAGCTTGGGTATAGTTCGCAAGTTGCATCTATTTCGAGTCGCCTTCTGCAGACGTATCTCTTGTGCTTTATAAGTTCCCGATTTTAGGCAAAACCTCACGCTTGCGGTCAAACTCACTGTGACCTATCTAGGGCTGAGCCCGTCAAAAATCTTTCGATTGTTGACGTCATTATCAACTAAGGTTTAACAAATAAAACCTGTAAGGGTACTTTGAGGACATAGCTCTTGTGTATCAAAGGTATTTGTATAGGTGCATCTTCAATAGCTGCCCATGGTTTATCGCCTGTAGCTAATGCGCTATTCTCTATTTCTCAGGGAATGCTTGAGCCAGCTGACATCACAATGCCAACAGGTTATAGATGAAATTTTAATGCCAGTAGGTCGAAGGGCCCCTAGGTTGAGAAAGAATTATGAGCACAATTTTGGTCGTTGAAGACAGCGTCGCCCAGCGAGCAATGATGAAAGATTTACTCGAAGGGAGCGGATTGGATGTCACGGTTGCAAGCGATGGAATGGAAGCTCTAAAGCACATTCAGGGACATCCCCCCGATTTAGTGCTTCTCGATATTGTCATGCCCAAAATGAACGGGTATGAAGTCTGCCGCCGCATCAAGGCGAACTTAGCGACGCAAAATGTACCGGTGGTGATGTGTTCTGCGAAGGGGGAAGAATTTGATCGCTACTGGGGCATGAAGCAAGGAGCAGATGCTTATATTGCTAAACCCTTTCAGCCAACTGAACTGGTTGGGACTGTCAAACAATTGCTACAAGGGTATTAATTTTTTCTTGAGAACACCATGGTAGGAAACCCTGACTTTCAAACAATATCGGGACAGGACCAGGCACCTGAACTGCAAGAAATTGAGACCCCAGAAGGTGAATTGCATCTCCGTTTCTTTATTACAGAAGAAGACGAATTTGCACTGCCAGCTACGGGCATTCGCCGCATTGTTGAACATGCGCCCGACCATATTACGCCCGTTCCTAATGTTTCACCGCTATTACTTGGCACGCTAAATCAGCAGGGAAGGGTGATTTGGGTCGCTGATTTAGGGCAGTTTTTAGGCTGTGCCAAACCTATGAACACCGATCGCGCTGAGATTCCAGTCATTGCGGTAGAAGACCAAGGCACCATGCTAGGACTCGCGGTCAACAAAGTAGTGGGAACTGACTGGCTAGATAGCGAAGCGCTCAAAGCAACGTCTGCGACAA
>CALDSK010000324.1 GCA_937911865.1 uncultured Synechococcus sp. | reverse complement strand
ACTGACGAGACCGTTGTCGAAGAGTCTGAGATGACTGATGAGACCGTTGTCGAAGATGCCGAATCAGTTGAAGAAGAACCTGTTGCCGGAGAAGAGCTCGATACTGGTGAGTTCACGATTGCTGAGCTTACAGATAACAGCGACTCCTTCGAGATTTTGGCAGAAGCGCTTGCAGCTGCTGACCTAACGGAAATTCTTGGCGGCGAAGGTCCTTTCACTGTATTCGCACCTACCGACGACGCTTTTGCAGCCTTGCCTGAAGGCGCTGTAGAACAGCTGCTACTCCCTGAGAACAAGGACGTGCTGGTTCAAGTGCTGACCTACCACGTGGTTCCTGGTGCGTTGCTCTCTACTGACCTAGAGACAGGCAGCGTTGAAACTGTAGAAGGTAGCGAAGTAGCGCTTGATGTTGCTGATACAGTAACGGTCAACAACGCCAACGTTGTAGTCGCTGACGTTGAAGCTAGCAATGGCGTCATTCACATCATCGACCGCGTCATCATCCCACCTTCTCCTGAAGCAGACGCTGGTAGCGTTGAGACAGAGGAAGCAACTTCTGCTGAATAGGTTTGATGGTTTGTCCTTGGGGTTTACCAGCTACTTTTATCGGCGAACCCCACTTTCGAGACCTAACTTTCGAGAAGGTGTAGGACAACAGTATGCTAGCAGCTTGTGCCAGCTGTTAGCCGAGGTCCACCGCTAGGCACAGTCAGGGTGCATCTGATATGCGCCTAGCGGTGGCTCAACTTCGATAAAACGCTTGTGTAATTACGTTCTCACGATTGTCTTAAAAAATACCCCTCAAGCTGTGTGGCCTGAGGGGTTTCTTATTGAGGCTTCTTATTGAAATATGCGACAAATACGTGGTGACTGAGATATTACAGCTAGCTCAGCGCACGACAAGCAGTATTGGCACTAGGCGTCGTTTCGATAGTCACTTCGGTAAAGCCAGCTACTTGAAGCAGTTGAGTAATCACCAGAGAGGCTCTGTCATTCGCCTGATCTAAGATGCCTTGTTCACAGGCAGCGCGCTCTATTTTTACCAGTGCTTCTTTCTCGGCTAAGTCTTGTAGCTGAGGGGCTCGATCTGGGCCCAGATTAAAAAAGCCGCGGTCATAGTCATAGACATTGGAGCGTTCAACATCTATTTTGGTGTCTAGAAGTTTGGGTGGAGGTAGCACAAGCCGAATGGAGTTACCCGTTTGAGAGGCAACCACATCGGCTGTAGAAAGCTCTTCGAGATCCACACCTGCTTGAACTTCACCATAGGCAACATAAAGCAGATTTGTTTTACCGATTGTGAGTTCGCCGAATTTGCGATCGCTCTGCGCAGGCACCACCGCTTCCATCGTAAAAACAGCGGTCGTCAGCTCGCTCACTTCCTGCACCTGCTCTACAACCACAGTACGTACGTCAACCGTCTCTTCGGGCGGCTTAATCGTCAAGGCATCTTTCACCTCAGAGAAAAATTGTCCCCCCGAGCGCAGAAACGCAAGTAGCGCCTGGCTACCTAGCATGACCGGGGCCCCTGTGGTTGCGATCGCCAGCAGTTGAAGCAGCTTGACAATAGACGTTTTCTGCGGCTGGCGCGACTGACGGCGATACGGGCTGTAGTCCGCCGTATCACGTTCAGAATCCTGTCTAGCCGGTGAAGTGGTCTCGCGATAAGAATCGGGCATGGGAAATTTCATAGCGGTAGGCCATGCCTACATCTTAGTGGAACTTTTCTCTAGCGTCCGTTGAGTTGCTCATGAGAAGTGCGCGGGATGAGCTGCCTTCTATACGAAGCTTTCCCTTAAGTTCCCCTAAGTCAAGAGCTAGGTGACGCATTAGTAACACGTCACTGGCCTACCGCTAACCTAGTTCGCCTATCCGACTCAGCCTATCCGACTCAATCGCTATCCCTTTGCTAGCGCGGCCTCACCTCGGCGATACAGCTCTTGGGCATAGTCTGTCCAAGAACCCTGCCCCCAGTAGCGGAAACAGCTCGATTCTACCAGCAACAAGTACAGCAGCGCCACCTGATAGTCAGGTCGCTGCGTCACCGTGGGGTCCGACTGCACCTGTCGGTCGTACTTCTGGTGAAAGCTGGCACTCAGCTGATTCATAGGCCCTAGAACGTTTTCGTAACCGTTCACCCAGCTCAGATCATTGGTCCAAGAGGCACCGTCCATATGGAACTGATGATCGGTCTCTTTTAGAGCTGCGATCGCCTCAGCCACCGCTTCCGGCGTAGCACTTTCAGGGCTCACTCTATTCCAAATCTTATGCTGACCCACCGCCTGACACTGGGGATAGTCGTCCGGGTTCACCCCAGCCGCCTCAATCATCTCAATGTACTCAGTGCCATTGAGCCCGACCACCCCTTCTGTGCTGCGGCCATTCTCCTTAATACCCGCCCAAAACGGCACAAAATCACGACCATACTCATTCATCATCACACCGCCGTTTTCGCCATCAGCAATCTGTGACACGCAGCAGGGCACCGTCACCCCGCCAATCTGCTGACGCCCCCGGCTCTTCGCCTCATGAAAAGGCTGCATCTGCGCCACTAGCTTAGTATCTGATCCCTGCGTCTTAATCAGCGCAGTAATGCTCACCGCCTCACCCCGAGAGTTCCGAGCCACCAGCTTATTCGGCACATACTTATCATCGTGGTGCAACCGCTCACCGCCCGGCCGTTCAACCGAATCTTCCTGCACTAGCAACCAGCGATAGCCACAGTCTTTTAGTGCCTTAATGTATTCAAACAGCGTATCTGGATGATTCGGCAAATGCATCTCCGGCGGCGAAAAGCCCTTCACTCGCTTCAGCGCATCGTAACCAAACATCGCAGCGAAATGATGCTGCCAGGCCTGAATGTGCAGCTTAATATCAGGGATTGGCGTAGAGGGCACCACCGCATGGCTCCACATCGTCCCCATCCACTCTACATAGGGCTCATACTGCGGCTCACACAGCCGCTTCAGATCATTGATAATATCTTCGCGGCCCATTTGCCGAAAGGCCCAGAACAAATTGCCCGAATAGTCGAGCATAATGCGTGGATTTTCACCTTTACTCACCAGGTCTGGAATCCACTCACCCATGCGCTTGTAGCACCAGGCAAAAACGGATGCGTTGTGATTATCGCCTTCGCCCTGATTTTCGAACATGCGCTGCAAGTTACTAATAGTGCTGCCATCGTGGCCCGCTGGCACACTGGGCTGATGCATATGTAGGGCACAGGCAAAACCAGCCGTAATTTTGGCAATGTCTAAATTAGTGCGCGGTAGAAAAATTGGCTCGTCGTGATTGGTAATTTCAGTAATCGTGTCTTCCCAGCCACAGATGTTCGGCAAACCTGAGCGGGTATCGTCAAGGTTGGGATATTTGCTAGGTGCGCTTGCAATCATAAAAAAGAAATCCTGTAGAAGAAGTCCTGAAGAATTTAGTCACGCTCATAAGCGTAGCGAAAGCGACTAAAAGTCAGTAATAAGTAAAATCAAGGCGTTTTACACTCTTTAACAAGTGGCTGTGGCACAAACTGCAACACAAGGGGCTTGACAAACAAATTAAAACTGATGGGTCGAAATTCGGTCCCATATCTGCTTGAATAAACGATATAAACATAAACTTTCATTACAAACTTCTTTGGAGCCACTATGTACATCGTTCAAATTGCTTCCGAGTGTGCGCCCGTTATTAAAGCGGGTGGCCTAGGCGATGTGGTGTACGGCCTCAGTCGAGAAATTGATACCAGAGACCACACCGTAGAAGTGGTTCTGCCAAAGTACGACTGCATGCGTTACGATCACGTATGGGGCATGCACAAAGCGTACGAGAATTTGTATGTGCCGTGGAATGGTGGCGCAGTTCACTGCTCTGTAGACTGTGGCTGGGTTCATGGTCAGCTGTGCTTTTTTATTGAACCTCACTCAGCAGAAAGCTTCTTTAACCGGGGCAAGTACTACGGTGAGTGGGACGACCAAATTCGATTCGCCTTCTTCAGCAAAGCAGCCTTAGAATTTTTGCTTAAAAGTGGCAAACGCCCCGATGTCATTCACTGCCACGACTGGCAGACCGGCCTAGTGCCAGTGATGCTGTTCGAAATTTACAAGTATCACGGCATGACCACTCAGCGCGTGTGCTACACCATCCACAACTTTAAGCATCAGGGTGTATGGAGCGCGGATGTTTTAAGTCAAGTAGGACTCAACCGCGAGTCTTATTACAGCAGCCCCGATCGCTTGGGCGACAACAACAATGCAGGCTCTATCAACTTTATGAAGGGTGGCATCGTATACGCCAACTACGTCAACACCGTCTCACCACACCATGCGTGGGAAGCCAGGTTTAGCGACATCGGCTGCGGCTTACAGCCCACTCTAGAAGTCCACCAGGACAAATTTGGCGGCATCCTCAACGGCCTGAGCTACGACGTGTGGAATCCAGAAACAGACAGTCAGCTACCGGCAAATTACGGCATCGCAGACTTTGAAAACAAAGAGCGCAACAAAAAGGCCCTGCGAGAGCGCCTGTTGCTAGAAGCAAACGACAAGCCCATCGTCGCTTTCATTGGCCGATTGGATCAACAAAAAGGTGTACATCAGGTGCATCACGGTCTGTACTACAGCCTGGCAAACGACGCTCAGTTTGTACTGCTCGGCTCAGCGTCCGAACCGGGTCTGAATGACTGGTTCTGGCACGAGAAAACGCATCTCAATGAAAACCCAGACTGCCATTTAGAGATTGGGTACAACGAGGAACTGGCGCATCTTATCTATGCGGCAGCAGACATCATGATCGTACCTAGTAACTACGAGCCTTGCGGACTCACTCAAATCATCAGCCTAAAGTACGGCACGGTGCCAGTGGTACGCGGCGTAGGCGGACTGGTAAACACTATTTTTGATGTGAACTATGACACAAACAAACAGCCAGCAGAGCGTAACGGATTTGTGTTCTTTGAGAATGATAGCTTTGCACTAGAGTCAGCGCTGGGTAGAGCTTTACGGCTATATCATCAAAAACCGGAAGACTTTGCCATATTGGCAAAGCGTGGAATGGACTGTGACTACTCTTGGAAGCACCCTGGCGACCAGTATGTGGGTGTATACGAGCATATTCGACACAAGTAAATAGATTAGAGGGCTTTCTCCAAAGGCAAAGACTCAAAGACCGACACCCAAAAGACCGAGTAGACAAACTCAAAGAGTACTGTTCTCTATCTAGCTTGTAAGAAATTGGGCTACTTTACGAGGGTATCGCTTGTTTTGAGGCGTTAGCAAACGGTTCATCTTGAAAGGGTTGAGAATGTTACGGAATCAGCCGCGCGTACTAACCAGCAAGCTCTCATCTCTCAACCAAGCCATGAAACCAGTTGGCTAACCGTCGAGGCCACTGCGAAGGACTATCCTTTGATCGTACCTGCAAATTAACCATCGATTGCAATAGCGGCAAGCCTCCCACCCTTAGTCCTAGCGCCACATGCGCGACAACCAAAACAACCATCGAGACCCAAGCAAATACGTGCAGGTTGTACCACACGTTATCCCACTCACTGTTCATCAACGCTTTGGCACCGCCAAACTGTCTAGCAGATACCATCGACAGCAGAAGCGTGCCCAACAATCCAGTATTGATCAGTCGATGCAACGCAGACTGACCCGAGGGCTGATTCAAATAGGGTAGCTGCTTCATAGATTTCAGCTGAATCAGTCGCCTACGTCCGGCAAATAGACTGTAGAGCAAGAAAGCTGCAAAACAGACGCTGACAATTTCTCCAATCTGATGGTGAATGCTAAGCCACTTTGAATCGGCCTCCGGTAGAGGCAAGCGACCAAAGCGATAGTCCCAGGTGTTATACAGCCAAAAGCCAGTGACCATAGAACCCAATACCAAAAGACCATTGGCAGCATGCAGTAAACGAAAAATCAGCGGCTGATAGGGACTGGTTTTTGGCATAATAAATTTCTCTATAGCGTTCGTCACTTAGCTCTACACATCGCTAATAGGTAAAACTGTTGATGCCTATAGAGCGAAGTGGTCAACAATCGCAAAATGCATCTGGCAATTGCTACACAGTTGCCTCAGATTATCTTCATTTTCAGCTTATAGGCTTTCTGTTTTAATAGCAGCAACAATACGTAAACGGCCGAGCAAATACACTGGGAAAGCTAAGGGTACTGACGTTTGCAAGCAAAACAGTCCATGCCAACACAGCAGATTCTACTTAGGGTACGACCGATGTACCGCGAGGAACTGCATGGTGTTTTGCAACTCATTCATCAAACCATTAGAGCTATCAACTGTAGAGACTATACCTCTCGACAAATAGAGAAAATTATCCGTATCCATCGTCGTTCAATTTTAGAGAATGGCACCGTCTTAGTAGCAGAGCACCGTTCTCAAATTGTTGGCGTTGCCAAGGCGGGATTCAGCTTTTGGGGAACGCAATCGATCGAAGTCGTCTTTACACACCACCAGTTTGTGCATCAGGGAATTGGTAGGGCGCTAGTCGCTGAGCTAGAAAGAAAAGCCAATTTGCGCAATATCAAAAAGCTCTCCGTTTTCTCTTCACTATCTGCCGTTGGTTTCTACCAGGCACTAGATTTTGAGCCGCTGGGTAAGACGTCCACCTCTGGAAATCTTCCATGTGTCTATATGGAGAAACAGCTTCGAGCCTCTACGATCCTTGAAAAGATTTTAGAAATAGGCCAACTTCTCTTTGGCTTATTTCTCGTTTTCGCAGTGCTCTATGGCCTTATCTACATAGGCTGCTTCTTTCTAATTTACGCGCTTTAGCGTACGGTTGCTCGCGAAGTCAGGACTGTTTTATGACCATCGTCTTACGGCACTAGAGGTTATAGATATACGATAAAAGCGTAATAGAGCGCTCTTGAAACAGCTGAATTCAGCATTGCAGCGCTTTAATATATCGCGCAGCAGAGAGGTTCACGCGCTCTTTTGCATTAGAGACAACAATCGCTGGCCACCAAGCACCGTAAAGCCGGTCAAAGGCATAGGGTTCTACAGCAGACTCAATATCACCGACCTTAGCTGCAGAAAGCGGAATGTAGTTAGGGTAGCTGTACATAAAGCTCACCCAGCACTTGTCTGCGACGACCTGAATCACATCGCCAGTCAGCAGCACGCCTGCTTCGGCTGCGCCCGAGCGCCAGTGGCAGACTGTACCTCCGTCGAAGTGACCACCCGCTTTAATCAGCGTTAGATCTTCGCTAAGCGTGAGCGTTTCTCCTTCCCAGAACTCAATGCTTGAATCGGGGCGCATCATCCACATGCGATCTGCCGCATGGAGATAAACTTTGACATCAAAGGCGTGCGCCCACTCGACAGCAGAAGCGTAGTAGTGAGGATGTGAAATTGCGATCGCACTCAAACCTCCCAGCGCTTTAACCCGCCCAATGGTTGCATCATCGATCAAACTAATGCAATCCCAAAGCACATTTCCCTGAGCCGAGCAGACCAATAAAGCCCGCTGACCAATGGCAAACTTAGGCTCTGTGCCGATACCGTAAAGATTGTTTTCCTGTTGCTCAATCCGGTTACGACGATCTTTTTTAAGATCCAAGAGAGTCGTCCACTGCTGACCGTCATACCCAACATACTGCCGCTCGTCCGTGCAGATAGGGCAATGTTCAGGCACTTCTGCAGTCTGCGCAAACTGCGTTCCACAGGTCACACAAATGAAGTTATCCATAGAAATGCATTCCTACAACGTCTTGGCTCAAATGATCAGACAGCAGCAACAGCGTCTATCTCGAACAGCATGTCATCACCCGCTAGTCGTGGTACCGGAATTCACCTTTACTTACACGGAGACTGATGACAAGACTCTCGCTGACCGGACACGTTAGCTTGCTGACCCACCAAAACACTCGCTAAAACAGTCACCACACCCACAAGCTGCACTACGGAAAGTGTCTCTTGCAAAAAGACATAGCCAATCAGCGTTGCCACCACCGGACTGAGCAATCCTAAATACGAAACAGCTGAGGGATTCAGCTTGTCGATACCGCGAAACCAAAGCGCGTAAGCTAACCCAGTACCAATTAGCCCCAGATAAATAAATCCCCAAAGATTTGTTCTAGTAATTTCAGTAAAAGGGCCTTCGGTAATAAGAGCAATCGGTAACAGCATCAGTCCACCAATCGCCAGTTGCCAGGCCGTAAACACAATCAGAGAAACCGGCGGATGCCACCGCTTAACGAGCACTGTTCCTAGCCCCATCGCACCCGCACCCGCTAGAGCAGCAATGATGCCAATGGTATCGAGCTGTGCGCCAGGGCCCAGCACGAGTAAGCCAACACCAATAAAACCAGCGATCGCAGCGACAAAAGACAGCTTAGCGGGCTTGTCATTCAATATTGACCAGGAAAACAGCATGACTAGCAGCGGCTGAATCGCGCCTGTAGTCGCCGCTACGCCACCCGGGAGCCGATACGCCGCGACAAATAACAGCGCCTGAAAAATGCCAATGTTCAGCCCGCCTAGAATGAGCATTCGTATCCACCAAATACCCTGCGGCAGCTTTCTAAGGCCAATAGTCAGCAAAAGCCCAATAGGCAGCGCGCGCATAACGGCTACTAGCAATGGATGCCCGGCGGGCAAAAACTCAGTAGCGACGATGTACGTAGTTCCCCAGCTGATAGGCGCTAGCGCGGTCAGACAGACATCGAACAAACGAGATGTCGATTTGGCCATAATTTATCTCGACTTCAAGATACTTGACACTGAGAAGCTTAGCACATATATCTCAACGTCGAGATACTTATCATCAAGGCACTTCAAAATGTCTTGATGATAAGATAGCTTCCACCGAGGCCCTCAAGTATTTGGCTATTTGGCTGCAATGGTTTCACGCCCGAACGATCCGGTCGACAAAATTTTGGCGCAGTGGGCCAGAGAACGCCCTGACTTAGACGTCTCGCCCATGGGATTGATTGGGCGAACAACAAGACTGGCAAACTATCTGCGTAAAGCAATCGGTCAGACTTTTGCAGAGTTTGGCCTGCTTCCGGGCGAATTTGATGTTCTGGCCACCTTACGCCGTTCAGGATCGCCATACCAGCTCTCACCAACTGAGTTGTTCAAATCAATGATGGTCTCTTCAGGCACGATGACGAACCGGATTGATCGACTAGAGAGTTCTGCATTGGTCAGACGGATTCCAGATCCAGGCGATCGCAGAGGCACACTCATTTGTCTGACCGATAAAGGCTTTGAGCTAATTGATGCGGCCGTCACCGCCCACGTTGCCAACGAACACCGCATACTAGAAGCCTTAGACGACTCAGAAAAAGAGGCACTTGCTCAACTGCTCAGCAAGCTTCTACTTTCCTTCGAAGAAACTCCATAGGCCTGAATTACTGATACACAGCGGACTTATCGTTATCTAATTCTCAAAAAGTAACAGATAAACTATGTCACGTTCACTTGAGCAGTATGATAAGCCTCAAATCGTTTGCTCATGTTCTCTTAAGCCATATTCTCTCAGGCCACAGTCTCTCAAGTCACAGTCTCCCAGGCCATATTCTTTGCTCAGGCCATATCCTTTGAAAGCCACATTCTGTAAGCTGTTCTTCTATTGCGCATGGATTCTGCCCTCCTAACGGCGTCATCGGCTAGCGTCAGCCCATCGTCCCCTCAGCTTGACGTGGTTGATATCACCAAGCGGTTTGGTCGCTTCACCGCGCTCGATAGTGTTTCAATGAGGCTCCGCCCCGGTAGCGTGCATGCACTGCTAGGCGAAAACGGCGCGGGCAAAAGCACGCTTGTAAAGTGCGTCATGGGCTTTTATCAGCCGACTGCGGGCAAAGTGCTGATTAATCAAACGGCTTGTACCATCAAAAGTCCCAAAGATGCTCACGCATACGGCATTGGCATGGTGTATCAGCATTTCACCTCTGTGCCCGCGATGACAGTTGCCGAAAATCTGGTTCTCTCTCGTCCTGACACGCAGCAGATCATCAACTGGAAAAAAGAACTTCAGGCGCTACAAACCTTTATTGAAAACTCTCCTTTCAAAATTGAGCTCGATAGGCCGGTTGCTGAGCTAGCAGCAGGGCAAAAGCAGAAGCTAGAGATTCTTAAGCAGCTGTATCTCAAAAGCCAGATTC
>CALDSK010000323.1 GCA_937911865.1 uncultured Synechococcus sp. | reverse complement strand
ATATCCAAGCCATAGTGAAACCCTGAAGAACGATAGCCAAAGGCAGAAGTATAAACCTGAAAGTTTTCAACCGGGAATGAGGCTTGTTGCCAAAAAAATAGATCGTCGTCCAGGGCAAACGCAACGGATGAACCCGATCCGCTCGCGGCTAGAACAAGCCCTATCCCTGTAACAAACGCAACTATCCACGAGACGAAACGAGACCAGCGGCGGCTCATACGGCTTGGTTTCTTCATAGCACTCATAACTTATACAGATTCTACGGAGGTTGATAGTAGGCCGAAACGCTATCAGGCTATTTATGCACAGGATCAGCTCAAAAATAAACAGCCAAATCAAATTTACTTGAATATACCCTCATACATTCATTTCGCTAGTTAGCGCTATCAGCAAAGTGCGTATAAATCCTCAAAATAGAGACAGCTCGCGGCACTATTGCTACCGGCAAATTTGACTTGCAGAATATTAAAGCACACCATATGATGAATACCTGAATAGTCTTTCAGATATCTGCAATTTATCTCGGCAGGGGCCGGTTTTTGTATGGCAGAGTCTCTTTCTAGAGGTGAAGCTGCTTTGTCTGACTCTCATCGCGAGAGCAGCCAAAGCTCCCTCAAATTGCTGTGGATTGTTTTGGGGTTACGAGTGGGCCTGTTCCTGGCAGAGATTGGCGTAGGACTGTGGATTCATAGCCTGTCT
This sequence comes from uncultured Synechococcus sp., assembly GCA_937911865.1. Classification (GTDB taxonomy): domain Bacteria; phylum Cyanobacteriota; class Cyanobacteriia; order Phormidesmidales; family Phormidesmidaceae; genus Phormidesmis. Next base: position 2,939 of record CALDSK010000323.1, on the reverse strand, counting down.
TTGCTGGCAGTTGCAGGTCACATGATGGTAGATGTATTGGCGATCGCCATTGCCCTAGTTAGCGTTGGGCTGGCGGAGCGCACTTCGGACAAACGTATAGAGGCTTGGGCAGCACTGGGCTATGGGTTTCTCCTAATAGGAGTTGCCGTATTTATTTGTTGGGGTGCGCTTCAGCAAACAAATACAGGACTCGAAGCAGAAGCTGGTTTGCCGATGATGGCGATCGCAGTGCTGGGCTTCCTGGTCAAGGCTACGAACGCAACCTTGCTGTATGGGGAAAGTCAGCACAGCTTGAACATACGTGGGGTGTTTCTGCACGCGATCTCCGACGCGGCCAACTCTATTAGTCTGCTGTTAGCGGCGGCTGCTATCTTCTTTCTACACTGGCTCTGGGCAGATGTAGCTGCTAGCCTACTCGTTACACTGCTGATTCTGGTCAATGCAATTGCTTTAATCTGGGAGAGCACAAGCGTCCTTATCGCAGTCGATAGCATAAGCGACCCAACAGCTTCTTAGAACTCGAAAAAGAGAATTAAGGGTTCTTTAGCGCCACATCACTTCAGGCACAAAAGTAGGATAAGACGGTGATTCTCTGGCGTAATGTTTTGCTGGTATAGCAATCGACGGATGCATTCGTCGATTGCTAGTCGTGTTAGCTGCGGCCATACAAAGGTTCTAGCCAGTAATAGTGCCTAACTAATACGACAGATGTAATAGCGTCCGGCTTAAACGTAGGTCGTAATCGAGACAAAATCCAATCCGGTTCTTTCCACTTTTCTTAGAGTCGTACTCCTGATCCCAGTCGATCTATTTCTTGAGCAATGGTTGCAGGTACACCCGATCCTTTGTGACGGATTACCATCAGATCAGTCCCCATCGCCAAATAGGTTTTGGCGGTATAGAGGATGGTTTCGCCTTTGGTTAGCGACGAGCTGCCAGGCGAAAAGTTGAGCGTATCAGCAACCGTTTGGCGGCTAGCTCAAATTCTTCGGGTATAAAGTCTTCCGGGGATATGATGTGTCTACGATTTCAGGGAAAGTTAGTCATAGGCGAGTGTTCAAATTTGTCAAAAGTTTAGCGGTATTGACTGTGCGAGAGTTCGTTCAATACTGGGCTAAGAGCTTTGCAAATTGGCACATATTTAAGGTCAGTTTGGGCATCTGTTTTGTAGGATTAGGATATCTTTTTATACTGCTGTATTCAGTATTTCGTCAGATGGTTCGGTTGCCAGCTTATACCTCGGAGAATGTTTCAGAGATGACTCCACTCACACGCCTCCAGAAGCATCTCTCTCGACCAATGCGAGCGAGTGTGGCCGGTTTTACGCTAGCGTTGAGTTTGATTGTCTCGGGTTGTGTGCCTTCCTCTACGACGGTGGTCGAGGAACCGGCACCAACGACTAATCCAAGTGCTGTGGAGACGCCTAAGGCAGCAACACCACCTGCGGTAGAAGACCCTACTAAAAAAGATCCAGTGACTGCTCAGCCTGATGTTCAGGGTGACATCAAGCAGCCTGAAAACGGTTCTGGTGAGATGGTGACGGTCTCCGTATATACCATTGATGACCAGTGCAACGACTTTGTTGAACAGTCTGTGCAGGTGCCGAGCGATCAGGCCATGAATGAAGCCATTGGTAAAGCAATGGGGGCAGTGGAGTATAACGCCTTTAAGCTAGATAGCTATCAGGTGAATATCTCAGGCAGCACAGCGATTGTAGATATGAAGCTCGCGCCTGGTTCAGAGCGTCAGTTTGTTTCCCTATCGAGTTGTGAGCAGCGTGCCCTCTTTGGCAGCGTAGAAAAGACCTTGCTCGACAACGCAGATTGGAATGTAGATGCTGTGAAATTTACGGATAGCGGTAAAGAGCTAATCCTTTAAGCCTGGTATTCTTCACCTGCAATGTGGCGAGTGAAGTCTATACGAGTACTGGAGTTCGTGAAGGTCTCGATTTCTTCCCCTTCCTGCCACCGTGCTTCAACTTACGCCACTGCTCAAACTTAAGCTTATGAATAGGGCCTTCGGCAGACGTTATACCGAAGGCCCTATTTTTCTCCTGGGATTAGGGCGTGTTTGCAAAGTGGAGAGAAAAGGCACTCTAGGGCTGATAACCTAGTCAACCTCTAATTTCTACACTGGCTCTGGGCAGATGTAGCTGCTAGCCTACTCGTTACACTGCTGATTCTGGTCAATGCAATCGCTTTAATTTGGGAGAGCATAAGCGTCCTTATCGCAGTCGATGGCATAAGCGACCCAACAGCTTCTTAGAACTCGAACAAGAAAATTAAGGGTTCTTCAGCGCACATCGCTTCAAGCACAGAAGTAGGATAAGACCGTGATTCTCTGGCGTAATATTTTGCTAGTCGTGTTAGCTGCGGCCATACAAAGGTTCTAGCCAGTAATAGTGCCTAACTAATACGACAGATGTAATAGCGTCCGGCTTAAACGTAGGTCGTAATCGAGACAAAATCCAATCCGGTTCTTTCCACTTTTCTTAGAGTCGTACTCCTGATCCCAGTCGATCTATTTCTTGAGCAATGGTTGCAGGTACACCCGATCCTTTGTGACGGATTACCATCAGATCAGTCCCCATCGCCAAATAGGTTTTGGCGGTATAGAGGATGGTTTCGCCTTTGGTTAGCGACGAGCTGCCAGGCGAAAAGTTGAGCGTATCAGCAACCGTTTGGCGGCTAGCTCAAATTCTTCGGGTATAAAGTCTTCCGGGGATATGATGTGTCTACGATTTCAGGGAAAGTTAGTCATAGGCGAGTGTTCAAATTTGTCAAAAGTTTAGCGGTATTGACTGTGCGAGAGTTCGTTCAATACTGGGCTAAGAGCTTTGCAAATTGGCACATATTTAAGGTCAGTTTGGGCATCTGTTTTGTAGGATTAGGATATCTTTTTATACTGCTGTATTCAGTATTTCGTCAGATGGTAAGGTT
>CALDSK010000322.1 GCA_937911865.1 uncultured Synechococcus sp. | reverse complement strand
TCACTCTATTCTCTGGAAAGCCTCATTCTCTACTTTCACAGCCTGAGTAGTTACGATTTTTTATAAATTGATTGCGCTGAAAATGAGTCGATGTAAAGCATTTCAAAGAACCTCCACAAGTCACTCAGAGATCTACTTTTGAGACTATAATTACAGGCGATTACGTTGTTCTTTTTACATCAGTCGCTGGGTTGTCAGTCGCCGGATAAGACCTATTGTGGAGTCTATAAAAAAGGGAAGGCAATGTATAGTAGTTGCTGATATCGTATTGTTTAAGTAGATTCCTTAGACTCAAATAAGAAAATTGTTAGGTTCTTAGGTTAAATTCAGACAGCTACCGAATACGTCAACAAAATAGACAGATAAAAATCACTTGTGGGTTTACTAGGGCAGCTGCTGCCGCCCCTTGCAGTTCAAAGCTTAGGAGAATCAGTGAAGTTTCAAGTTAAAAAAGCAGAATTCAAAGATGCTGAATTGATTGGACCGTTATTCGATGCATATAGGGTGTTTTATAAAAAAGAGAGTGATATTGCCTTAGCTACAGACTTTATTGCATCTCGTTTGAAGAATAACGAGTCCACGATTTATTATGCGGTAACTGACAATCATGAATTTATTGGTTTTGTTCAGTTATATCCAACATTTTCTTCCTTGTCCGCTAAGCGTTCTTGGATATTAAATGATCTATATGTAAATCAGCACGCAAGAGGGCTTGGAGTAGCTAGGCAATTAATGCAAGCTGCGAATAAACTTGCACTAGAAACCAATGCTAATGGCATTGCCCTAGAAACGGCTCCAGATAACGAGAGTGCTCAAGCTTTATACAGATCACTGGGGTACAAGCTAGAAAGCGAATATTTGCATTATTTCTTAAGTATGTAGGCGCTGTATCAAGCTCATTTAGCGTCTGTCAGAGTAACAATACGGCAACAAGCATAAAGTTTGAACAGTGTAGAAGTTTTATCAGTAATAAAAGGATTTTATTGTGATGCACATTGAACAAGCAAAACCTAAAAAAACATCTTCCGTTTTATCTTATGACGGTATTGAAATTCCCTATCGTGTTTATGGAGATGCTTCAAAAACCGTCTTATTGATTCATGGATGGTGTTGCGATTAGACAATCTGGGGGGCGCAGGTTCGCTCACTGATGGAGTCTTATACGGTCGTGACCTTTGATCTGGGTCGCATGGGAAGGCAGGGAAGCGTTCCGGCGAATGGCCCATGACAGCATATGTGAACGATGCCGTTAAGGTAATTGAAGCTGTAAATAGTCCATCTTGGGTGTTCATAGGACATTCCCTTGGCGGTACGCTTGCCGTAATGCTAGCAGCACAGATGCCTCATAAAACAGCAGGTGTAGTTTGTATCGATTCTTTTAAGCGTCCCGATCGAGTGCTTCCAGAAAGCGATAAAACAACGATGCTGGATTTTCTAGCTGCGGATTGGGAAAATAACGTAAAGACATGGTTGGTTGATGCTGCCTTTACGCCCAAAACTCCGCCATTGATTATTGAATATATTGAAGAAGCGCTGTCAAAAGCCGATCCCGAAATGGCAGTTGAAAGCTTTCGTGATCTTTTATCCTATAGTCAAGTCGATCTTTTAAACGCCATTGAGCATATCCCATTAGTACTGTTTAATGGTGCGCCACCTGCGCCGGGAAAAGACTTTTTCAGTCAGTTTCATAAGAATTACAGACTGATCGAATTTGAGGACACAGGTCATTTCGTAATGCTTGAACAGTCTGAAAGTTTTAACAAAAACATCCATCAAACCTTGCTAGAAATTTTGAGCCAGCATAAAAATGGAGAGCCCCTCCCTAGCTAGGTAATCTAATGACATCTGTGATCGCATCTATCAGTTCCTACACTTTCTCAAGATTTTTCAATATAATCTACCGTTGAGTGCAAGCCTATGGTACGGAGCTAAATCAATGTTACCACCCGTATCTCAAGCCAATCAACGATTCGTGGAGGTATACTAAGGTCAAAGGAGTCTGGAAGTATCTCTATCTCCAAGCAAACGCTAAGAGGGTCTAGGGCCATGAAAATAATTCGCAACGGTCTGAGCCAAGATGCGGACAGAGAAGACATCATGAAACAGCTCTTATGCATCAACAAAATATTATGAAATAAGTCTTTTCTTCTCTAAAAACTGTACATTTTCTCTATGCCAGCGTCCAGCCACATTTCTATTCAACAATTCATTCAGCAAGTTTCTTATATTCCTACCCAAAATAGTCGATTAGACGGATGGGAGGATATTATCTTACTAAAATATGTACTTGAACCTGGAGAGGTATATGTACCAGAGCTGTCAGAACATCTTTTGTTCGTGAGCTTGCTGCCCAAAATTCAGTACAAGAATCTAAATGATCGACGGCCAAAGAAGCAGACTTTGCGTCAAGGTGATGTTACTATCACCCCTGCTGGCTTTTCACAGCATTGGCAATGGCTCACTTCTTTCTCTGCCATCAATTTGTTTATTCCAAAACTGCTGGTTGCAGAAATAAGTAAAGACCTAGTCAAAGGTGATCCAGAATCTGTTCGTTTGATCGAACTCAAAGCAACTGCTGTGCCCTTCTTGTCAACGATCGCTATAGAGTTACTTTCGGAGCTAGAAGCAGGCGAGCCCTTTGGGAAACCATACATTGACTCGCTAACGCGCAGCCTTGTCATGGCTTTGATTATATACTATTCAACAGCAAAGACGAGAGATCAGCGAGTCTTCTCTAAACCTGATAACACCTATGTACGTTGTGCGATCGATTTTATTCAAGATCATTTGAGTGAGGATCTACGGTTGACTAGAATAGCCTCAGCTTGTGGTATTAGCATCAATCATTTGTGCACTGTATTCAAGCAATCTGTGGGACAGTCAGTTCACCAGTATGTTATTCAACAAAGAATTGAAAAAGCCAAAGTTCTGCTGAAGAACAGAAAAAAATCTATAGTAGAAATTTCTCAAGAAACAGGGTTTTCTAACCAAGCTCACTTTACCAACAGCTTTCGTAAATACTGTAGAATTACGCCCAGCCAGTACCGTAAGGAGCTCGAATAATAGAAGATAAATTTCGACTGGAAATGGTCGAATTGTTATTTTAGTCGGTCGTATCGTTCACGGGCTTCAACAATTTCAGGAAAGTGTTCTCTAGACCAGCTACCAAGCAATAGCAATGGCTCAATCAGACTTTTCCCTATGGGGCTCAAGGCATATTCTACTCTTTCTGGGACTCCTGAAAGTATTCTTCTCGTGACTAATCCATGGCGTTCTAGCTTTCGCAAGGTCTGAGTAAGCACCTTTTGGGAAATACCTTCAATATGTTGCTGCACCTCGCTATAGCGCCGAGGTCGATAGGCCAGGCAGTATAGGACTATGACGCACTATTTATTCGCAACTACATTTAATACTTGTTGTGTTGGGCAGTTGAGCGTGAATTTTTCTGGGTCTGGAAAATGACTGAGCATTTCTTTTATATACTTAACAGCGCTGATAGGCGTTCCCCGTAAAAGTAACGGATGAGCGGCCAGCGCACCAAATGGTACCTTATTGCGTTTGCTTGACTGCTGTTTTAGGCTTGTGCCATTACCACTTTCCCTGAGGAATATAGAAAGTATGGCAGAAGCCGCGATTGATTTATTCACACCCGTGCAGTTAGGACCGTACACTCTAAAAAATCGTATGGTTATGGCTCCAATGACTCGGCTGCGAGCCGTTGATACGATACCGACTAAGCTGATGGCAGAGTATTATGCTCAAAGGGCTTCGGCAGGTTTGATTGTCACGGAGTGCACCATGATTTCACCTCTTAGCAATGGATATATGAATTGCCCCGGCATTTTTAGTGCGCAGCAGGTATCGTCATGGAAATCAATCACTAAGGCAGTTCATTCTGAAGGAGGTAGGATCTTCTTACAGATATGGCACTGTGGACGGGTAGCCCATCCAGCGTTGCTAGGTGGTGAAATGCCCGTGGGGGCAAGTGAGATCGCAGCCGCTGGTACACTTCACACACCAGAAGGGAAAAAAACGCTGGAAGCGCCTCGTCTGCTGGAAACGGACGAAATTCCTGTTATTGTCAACCAGTTTCGCAATGCTGCACTCAATGCCCTAGAAGCTGGATTTGATGGCATTGAGTTGCATGGTGCCTTTGGATATTTAATCGACCAATTCTTGCAAGATGGCTCTAACCAAAGAACAGATCGCTACGGTGGATCTATTGAAAATCGCTGTCGTTTTCTTTTAGAAATTGTTGAGGCAGTTTGCCAAGTTTGCCAGAGTGATCGAGTGGGTATCAAACTCTCTCCGAGTAACACTTTCTACGGTATGTGTGACTCAGATGCGATCGCCACTTTTAGCCATGTCATCAAAGCCTTAATACCCTTCAATCTGGCCTATATTCACCTGATGGAACCCACCGAAAACGACTTGGCAAAGGTCAAAGTGATTCCTTCGGTGACCACAACATTTCGACCGCTTTATCCAGGTACTGTGATTACCAACGGTGAGTATGACAAAACCAAGGGCAACCAGTCCCTTGAGGCAGGCACCGCCGATCTCGTCTCTTTTGGACGACCTTTCATTGCCAATCCTGATTTACCTGCGCGATATGCTGCCAACGCTGAGCTAAATCCGCCCGATTTTTCAACGTTTTACGGTCTTGGCGATCAAAATTTAGATAAGGGTTACACGGACTATCCCGTACTCAGCAAGAATCATTAGTCATAATGCGAATCAATAGTGCGTAGCAAAAAATCACCCTGATATTTCGGGCAGATCCTCTGAGATTCTGTTGCAATAAATAGTTTCGCTTCGAGGAATGCGTAGCTTTTCCTTGGGACTCTGAAGGGGCACTATTAACTTAATACGTACTAGGCTAAACGAGACACTTTTCTTGGAAGAAATCCTGTCTGGTTAGGCTATGCGCTCTCAATTACCCCTGTGAGCGATCACCAACTTTCGATCCGTTGTCGCATCGTTTCTCTGTATTCTGCAACCGACTGTTTGTGCTGATGAAGATGGAAGTGGCTGTGTATTGGTTCAAAGGCTGACAGAAAGCGCTGCGCTTGGCCCATTGATTTAAATCGGCCTATTCGAATCTGTCAGAACTGGGTAGCCAGATAGGGATGAAACGTCATCGATGCGATCGCTTCCACTGGCAATTTTGCTTAAGCCGCCTTGAATAACGTCTCTAATTTTTCAACCCCTTTCAGACAACGCAGCCTTCGCTCAGCAAGACACACGACTTCTGACATGCGCGACCATACGCTTATTGAAGGTGCACCGACATGACTTGCACCAGAACATGTTGTAGCCTAGATTGGTCTTCCGCTGGAGTGGTGAGACACGAGTCGATAAGATGCTCAAAATCTCACCTTACCTACGTCTAAAACGCGCCTACTTCACACAAAGAATTAAGCCTGAATAGTTACAACACAACTAAGTAAATCCTATTTTTTTTGATTCTGGCTTAGAGTCAGTCCTAGAGCTTCTCTCTGCCTATAATTTCTTATCTCTTGATTTCTTTTGAGCCGACAATCTTGTATTAACCCCATCAAAGCAGGAATCACCGTCGGCGTTAAGAAAGTAGATAAAGCCAGTCCCCCAGTTAGAACAATCCCCAATCCCTGATAAAGCTCTGCGCCTTTTCCCGGAAGGGCTGCTAGAGGAAGCATTCCCAGCACACTTGTTCCTGCGGACATAAAAATAGGACGTAAGCGATCGCCTACCGCGCGATACAAAGAGGCATCGTATCCCATCCGTTCCGCTTGCAGCTGCAAGGCGCGATCAACTAAGAGAATTGCATTATTAACAACAACTCCCGTGAGAATAACAAAGCCCAAACCGGTAATCATATCCAAAGGAATAACAACACCAGGAATAGCATTCACAATCACGAGAGACAACAACGCACCTGTCATGCCCATGGGCACGGTTGCCATAATTAACAGCGGGTAGATAAAGGAACGATACAGAGCAACGAGCAGTAAGTAGGTAATGACTAACGAGAGTAAAAAGGTAGACCCTAGCTGAAAGAGGGTTTCGGCTAAAACGTCCGCCGAGCCTGCTAATTCCACCCGTATACCAGACGGTAATTCCTGGCGTAAAGGTTCGAGAATCTCTCTTTCAGTGCGATCAATTAGTTCACCTAATGGGGCTTCCCTAGCGACAGAAGCTGTCAGGGTCACAGAACGCTCTAAATCAACGTGATTGATGGCATCTGCGCCCGTAGTTTCCAATACCTGAGCCACATCAGCTAGCTGAACGCTTTGATTATTACCACTGTAAATCGCCAGCTGACGCAGCTGTTCGGGGGTTTCTACAAAGGTGTCTTGCAGCTCTACTGAAACATTTAGCTCTCTTTTTCCATCGACAAATTCTGAGGCGCGTAAGCCCCCCAAAGCGGCCTGTACCACCTCACCAACTTCACCTTCGGACAATCCAACTTCTGCCAACCGTTCGCGGTTGGGGATTACCTGTAATTCTGGTGCACCTGTCACAAAATTAGAGCGAACATTTTCAATGCCTGATAGTTCATCTATTTGCTGGTTCAGCTGTTGTTGCAAGGCATCTAGGTCTTCTAAGCTGTCACCGATGATTTGCACTTCAAATTCTTTGCCAGGATTCTCGAAGATGGAGGCCCGTATGGGAACAAGAAAGCGATAGCCAGGAAAATCATTAGATCTAGATCTCAGGAGATCAACTAAATTGCTGAGGTTACGGCCTGTCGCCTCCTCAGGTTTTACAAAGCCGCCAATGAACCTATCGCTTGATCGATGAATAGACACCGTATGCATGACTTCTGGCTGCGAGCTAATAAAATCTCTCGGGGCTTGAGAAAGCTCAATGCCTTCAGGAATACTGGTTCCCGGAAAGGGCTCGGCTAACCAGATAATCATATTGCGATTGCCCTCTGGCAAATAGTCAGCAGGCGGCAATAGCTGAAAGCTAACCAGTAATAAAATGACGGGAAGTCCTAGCACCAGCAGACGACGGTTTAACCTGCCGCTACCAATTGACCACTGCACTGTTCTTAAAATAAATCGCTCTAGTCTGCCTTGGAAGTAGCGAAATACAGACGATGTTTGAGCGACAGCGCGTTCTAATCTGTTTCCGCCTCGATAGTCTCCTTCTGATAGCATTTGCTCGGCTTCAGAGCGTTGAAGGAAGAGTCCTGCCAGCATTGGAATCAGGGTTAAGGCCGCGAATAGAGAAAACAGTACTGAAGCAGAAAGAGCGATGCCAATATCAAAGAACAGCTGTCCGGCTTCTCCTGTAACTAATACGATGGGCGCAAACACAACGACAGTCGTCAAAGTAGACGCCAGCATCGCACCCCCGACTTCTTGTGTGCCGTCAATTGCAGCTTTCATGGGCGTTTTACCCTGCTGCATATGGGTAAAGACGTTTTCTAAAACAACAATGGCATTATCTACCACCATCCCTACAGCAAAAGCCAATCCCGCCAAGCTAATGACATTTAGGGTGCGACCTAACAAAAAGAAGATAATAAAGACCGTAATGAGCGTTGTGGGAATTGCGATCGCAATCACGCCCACCGTTCGCAATGACCCTAAGAACAGCAGCAATACCAGCGCTGCCAGAACCGCCCCAATAATTAGATTACTCTGGACAAAAGAAATCGACTCATTAATATAGTTATTTTCATCATAAACAATCTCAAAACCAATCCCTTCGCCTTCACGGTCAAATCTCGCTTCCAATTCAACCAAGGCTTCTCTGATACCTGCGGAAATCTCGGGTACGTTTCCACCGACCTGTCGAACAATTCCAGTCGCTACCGCCGGTTCATTATTTGAAATTAGGGCGCGATCTTGAATAGCCCTCCCCATCCGAGCTTCGGCCACATCCCCGAGATAAACCGTCCCCGAGTCATCCCGGCGTAGCACAAATCCCTCTAGCTGCTTTACATCTTCAATTCGACTGACCGTCCGCACCCGGTACTCTCTTCGCCCCAATACCAGAGGCCCGCCTCGAACATCACGATTGTTATTGCGCAGGGTTGTCGCCACATCTCCAATGGTAAGGTCGCGATCGGCTAAGGCTTTCGGGTCGACAATGACGTCAACTTCTTTACCTCTCCCTCCCGATATAAAAAACTGAACCCCGCCTAGCCCCTGACGATAGCGAGGCACAATCACTTCGTCCACTAAGTCCCGGTAGTGATAATCGTCGGCAGTAAAGCCCTCCTTGGGCACTAAAACAACCCACATCATCGCATCGCTGCTACCGCTGACGACTTCTACATTAGACTCGTCGGCTTCTGCGGGTAAGGCTTCGACCTGTTGTAACTTATTAAGCACATCGACTAGGGCGCGATCAATATTGCTCCCCCATTCAAATTCAGCACTAATGGTACTCACGCCTGAACCACTGGTGCTGGTAATCTCCTGTATGCCTTGAACCTCTTCGAGCCTTTCTTCAATAGGGCGAGTCACCAAGTCTTCTACTTCTGCGGGAGAAGCGCCTAGATAGGGCGTTGTGATACTGATTTCGGGGCGATCGCCTCCTGGCTGCAATTCCAGCGGTAGGTGGAACAGCGCAAGAATGCCAAAAAGTGCTAACAGGCAAAATAAAACGCCTGTACCGTGCCGCCATCGAACGGCGGTTTTAATTAAACTCATTGTATTAGGCTCATGGTATTAAAGTGCTCGTGGTTGATGTTTGCTGTAGCCGCTCCATGGCAGTTCTATAGCCGTTAGTTTTTCGAAAGATAGCCTAATTGACGACCTGCACCGCAGCATTATCTGTCAAACCATCTCCACCTCTGACGACAACGTTCTGTCCTTCTCTTAGTTCAGAACTCGCAATAACCACTTCTTGTCCCAAGTCCGCAGATATCTCAACTTCCAGTTCTTGTACCTGATCATTATCAACAACAAATAGTAGCCAGTCGTCTCCTCGTCTGGTCAGCGCATCACGAGACACCACAAAGGCGTCTGTGCTTGCAACCGGCATGGCTAAACTTGCCTGTATTGCCATGCCTGGCAGTAATCTTGGCGGTGGATTATCTAAGCTGACCCTAACTAGCTGCCGCCGCGAGGCTGTGTCGGCTGTTGGCACAACGGCAGTAATCTCTGTATTCTGCTGCCAGGTTGGCAACGCTCTAGCGTTGAGTGTGACCCGCATTCCTGGAGCGACCTGTCCACTTAAGCTTTCTGGAACTTCTAAAAAGATGTCTAAAGAGCGATCGCTAACAACAGTTATAACAGGATCGCTAACTTCGACATAATCACCCGGATCGACATCTCTCGACTGAACTATCCCCGGAGAAACAGCTCTAATCTCTGTGCGCTGTATTCCCAACTGCGTTTGTTCGACAACTGCACTAGCCGCATCAACCAAAGCCTGCTGAGCATCTATTTCTTCTTGGGTCGCGCCTGCCTGTGCCTCGGCTAATACCGCCTCAACGCGAAATCTTTCGCTTCTAGCAGCATCAGCCTCGGTTCTTGCTTCAATTAAATCTCTCTGAGATAGGGCGCCTCTTTCAGTCAAGCCCGATACTCGTTCTAAATTATCTTTTGCTTCTAGCTCGCGGGCGATCGCTGACTCCACTTCTGCGTCTCTTTGAGCGATTATTTCGGGGCGAGTACCCACCTGCAACCGTGCTAAATTGCTTCTCTCCTGGGCAAGTCTCGCTCTCGCTTCAGCCAAAGCCAGCCTGGAATCAGCATCGTCAAGCACGGCGACTGTCATGCCTGGCGTCACGCGATCGCCTTCACTCACTAGAACACTCTGCACCGTCCCATCTAGCTGCGGACTCAACGTGGCCTGCTCGCCTGCCTCCACTTGTCCTAACAGCCTTACCTGCCTGTTTCCGCTACCTGATGTCAAAGCCATCGTTTCAACAGATCTAGGCGGTGGAGCCGGTGCGTCAGCTTCGTCTGTTGGTACAGAGCTAGCTGTAAACACCTGCCATAAAATGACACCACCGCCTACCAGCAAGATCGCGAGTAGCCATACAGGTAATTTCTTTCTCTTCTGTTGTTTATCTAGCGCTGATTCTGATTCTGGAGACTGTTGAGATGGAATATCAGCAGATGTCATAGCTTTAATTTTTACCGTCTAATCGCAAAACTAAAAGATTAAGGAATTAAGAGAGCCTCATTAGTATTCACCGCGCCCGCTCCGGTTTCAGTGGCTCCGCCAATCACATAAATTTGGTTGCCAATTGCCCCTGCGGCCATTCCATGACGCGGTGTTGGCATATCTGGCAGCGCAGTCCACTGATCTAACGCTGGATCGTAAACCCATGCTTCAGCAATCACCGCTTGTTCTGGTACCCACTGCTCGCCGCCAAAAACGTACAGTTTGCCATCCACAGCGGTAGCCGTTATCCCCCCTGCGACTTTGGGGAGCGGGGCAAGTGTCTCCCAACGTTCTGCGGCAGGATCATACACCTCAAGGCTCGCCACATTGACGTTCGCATACTCGCCGTTCTCTTGCGCTGTAAACTGACGCCCGCCAACAACATACATTTTTCCATCAATCACCGCCGCCGCGTGACTATTTCGGGCCGTCGGCGCATTAGGCGCAGACGACCATTCCCCTGTCGTAGGATCAAAAACTAACAGGCTGGCCGTATCAAAATGATCGTTAAAATCTGCCGACTCAGGCGTCCCTTTAAAGCGGCCACCCACCACATAGATTTTCTCATCTATGACTACAGCCGTATGTTCACCGCGCGGCTGTGGCAAAGGCGTACTTTCAGCCCATTTCTCTGTATTGAAGTTGTAAACAAATACGGTGCTTTGCGCCTCCCAGCCAGGAAATCCGCCTACGAATCCGCCTATCCCATAAAGTTGTTCTCCAACGATAGAGACCGCAACATGATGCCGTGCGTCTGGTAAAGGGGTTAGCTCAGTCCAGGTGTCTTCAGCAGCATCGTATTCCAGAAAGCTGTCTGAAACACTTCGTGCGCTTTCAAACAGGCCGCCCAGAGTGTATATTCTGTTGCCTCTGATATCAGTATAAATTTCTTGTACTTCTGCGGGGAGGGGAGAAGCCTCTTGCCACTGAAAATCTGTCTGGCGGACCGCTAACGTTGTTGCCAAAAGTCCAGCTAAGGCAAAAACTGCTATTTTGATGACTTTGTGCTCCATGAATGTGTGCTGCGTGAAAATTAGAGTCTGCATCGCGGACTTTGTACCGTGAACTAGACTCAGTCTCCTGAGCGATACGTCTGAATAGATTCACAGTAGCGATAGAAACTAGACTAATAAATACATAGACCTCGAAGTTTATTGCCTAATCCTCCAAGTTGAAATTTTATGCGTCCTCTATAATGCTGAGTAGATTCTGATTGCAACACGATTGAATAAATCGATATGACAGGTCCAGCCATCAACACAGCCAGCCACACAGTCAGCCACCAGACCGCACTCACAAATCAATGGCAAGAATTAACGTCGCTGCTCACTCGCCACACAGAAGGCAAAGGAGATGGGTTCCATCAAACTGCGATCGCCCAGATGATATTACAACGGGCATCTTCAGTACCGACCTCAATACATAGTGTTTTTAACCCTTTCTTTGCCGTTCTGGTTCAAGGCAAAAAAAAAGTACTGCTAGGGAAGGAAATCTATTCTTATCGTGTGGGCCATTGTCTTGTTGCTTCAGTAGATTTACCACTAAGCGCATTTGTTACGGAGGCCACACCTGACAAACCTTATTTAGGATTTAAGGTCAATATAGACCCTCGTCAACTCTGCGATCTAGCCATTAAAGCAGGTCCAGCTAAGCCCCAACAAGAGAATGACGTTAGAGGTTTATTTGTTGGCCCAATCGACAGGCCGTTACTCGACTGCGCGCTCAGACTGGCAAGACTTTTGGACACCCCACAAGATATTGAAGTCCTCTCTCCGCTCATCATGCGTGAACTCTACTACCGCCTTTTGACAGGTGCCCAGGGTACGGCAGTTCGCCAAATCACCACCTCCGGTAGTAATATGCAGCGAATTTCTAGGGTTATAGAACAACTCAAAGCTGACCTAGCACGACCCATGAAAATTGAGACGCTGGCAAGACAGGCAGAGATGTCCATCTCTTCTTTTCATCATCATTTCAAAGCGGTGACGTCCATGAGCCCGCTGCAATACCAAAAACAATTAAGACTCCTCGAAGCCCGTCGTCTGATGCTTGCAGAAAACGCTAATGCGTCTAATGCGGCCTATCAGGTAGGATATGACAGCCCTTCACAATTTAGTCGAGAGTATTCTCGAATGTTTGGCGCACCACCCATTCGAGATGTGGAACAGCTACGGACAGCTTGAATGTAAAGTCTATATCCCGAAGGCGCCTTTCATGATACGCATTAAGCGAATTCGCTTTACTCTAATGTGTTGGGCTGGTATCGATTGAACCAGCGCTGCGTGACAACTGCGAAGTCTCTAGGATCTATGGGTAAAAGCCATTGCTTAAGACGAACAGACAAGGGAAGCGTCAATTTCATATCAGCGAGCAGCTCATCAATATGATGAATTGAAAACGGAATAATGTTTGTTCCTTTTGAATGCTTACCTTCTGTAAACTGCTGAATCCATTCCAATCGCAAATCCACTAGCTGGTTCTGATGTGCCTGCGCGGGTAGGCTCAGACTGTTGTTCATTACGCTAGCAATCCACAGTGCGCCAATCTCGCAGTTGAGCTGACTAAAAAACGAAGAGTTATAGCCATTAAAGGCAAGGTTAGGAATACCCACAGGAACCATCAAACGATATAGACGAAAATTTCCATCAGCATCTGTAATCTGTTGATTGAGTGCTTCAGAGAAAAAGGGAACGCTTTGAGTCCAGCCTGTGCCGCAAATGATGGTATCTACCGGAATGCGAATTCGCTCATCAGTGCGATCGCCACTCGACACACTCAATTCCGCAACAGATTCCGCCCCTGATTGCTGCTCCGCTGACGGAACAATACGCAGCACAGCCGAGTTCGGCTTCACCTGTATCCGACCGCTCGCAACGCTCCTATAAAAACCGTCTGTTGCCAAACTAACAGTACTTCTGGCAATCGTCTCAAACGGTTTCTTCGGAATCAAATTGAGCTTTTTGAGCTGAAGCTGCTTCGTAATAATCCGCTGAACCTGCGCTAGCATCGTGTTTCTTATCGGCTGACCGACACCGTGCAAAAACTTCTCAAATCCTTTTATCTTTCTATATTTGAACAAACCTTCACCTAAGCGCGTTAGCAGAAGATACTTATAGTTCAAAACATTCATGAGCTTTTTCGGCACTTTCCAGATTAGCTCTCTGGCAACAACCGTAGTGCTAGCCGCAACGGTAGACGCTGCTTGAGCCACATCACAGGCCGACTTACCATAGCCAATCACCAGTACATGCTTGCCCTGAACCGAATGAACTACCCCGCCGCAAGCGGACGGGGTATCAAACTTAAAAGAGCATTAGCTGATCATCCCGATGCAGCTTCAGATACTCTTTGCCCTGTCCCTGAACGTACTTCGCTATCATCCCTTCATCTCCATGTTTGCCCACCGTACTGGCAAAGTATCCGTCGCTCCAAAACTCTCCGCCCCATAGCTGCTTCTTAACCTGCGGGCAACGCTTAAATATCTCTCTCGCTGTCAGACTTTTGATCATCGTCACCAGCTTTGTCACGCTGTATGTCGGCACCGACTGCACTAAGAAATGGACGTGGTCTTTGTCTACTCCAATCTCTATAAACTTAATCTCGTATCGCTTCTCTATTTCCAGGCAAACTTCTCGCAGTTCTGCATCGACCTGCTCATCTAATACGGCACGCCGATACTTCGCTGGAAACACTAGGTGATAGAGCAAAACGCTTACGTTGTGGCTTTTGTGGATGTACTCACTCATCCTGCCATTTTACGCCGCAGAGCGGCGGGGAATGTACCCGTAGAGATTCAAATCCCTCGCGCCAGTGTTGTTGTTCATGCCGAGGATGGCGATGTTCTCACTGCCAGCG
>CALDSK010000321.1 GCA_937911865.1 uncultured Synechococcus sp. | reverse complement strand
GCTGAACCAACGGCTTTACCAACGCCAACCACGCTTATCGGCGGCACTAGCGCAACAGCGATCGCAACGCCTGGCAAGGCATCTGAAATGCCCCGACGAGACTTTGCCAACGCGCCTGCCGCGCCCGCTGCCAACGCCACCCCGAGGTCTAATAGTGTCGGTTGCGTGCGAGCTAAAATCTCACTGGTTAACTCCTCGATTCCGGTTATCTGTGCAATCAGGGCTGCTGTGACTACCGTCAGCAGTGAGCCTATAGCCAGCGATAGGCTCGACCGTCTCAGGAGCTTGCGGTTTGCCATAATCAACGCAAAGGCAATCGCTGTTATCGGTCCCATTAACGGTGCGACAATCATGGCACCAATGACGGTAGCACTACTGCCAGAGAGCAGCCCAAACGTTGCGATCGCCCCTGAAAAGAACAGCAACAGATAGTAATTAGACGAAGATTCTGCGCTGCGCCAAAGGCTGCGGTTCAACCTCGCGAGTGGCACTGGTTTGGACTCTATCCAATGCCATTCACCACGATGACGATCCTTCAGCGCTGATAGCCTTTGATATCCCCAATCAGCAAACCGCTTGCTTGTAACAGCGAACATACTGACACGTCCTTATGAATTGAAGACCAATTAGACATAAGCAAACCCTCTCAACGCCTTTGTATGAGAGGGCTATATCTATGCAGGCGATGCCGCACCGATGCACTGCAATAGATGGATGAAAGGAGTCTGGGATGTTCCAGATTCAAAGGAGATCATAGCAGTATTTACCTTTGTTAAACCATATTTCTAGCGACAGATAGTTTGAGGTGACATCTACTCTGATACCGAGGTATATCTATCATCCTCAAACAGCTAGAAGCAGGTTAGTAGTTAAATTCTTTTCCTGAAACTCTTGTGTCTATGGTGCATTAAACCGTCTCATTATCTATACGACACTGTTGGCGAACTCCTGCTGCCCTTTCTGGAACCCTGCTATCAACCCAGGTAGTCAGCGTCAAGCCATAAAACGGTGACCGCAACGGACCCTTGAATAATTGCAGGCAGCAGAATCCGTTTGAGGTCAGCAATCTATCCTCGATAAGCTGTTGATTATATTGTTGTTTCCTAATATTGTTCTTTTATGAAAGCCTCTACTGGCAAAGCTAAGCAGGCTCTAACGCCTTAAAGTGAGAGACTCTAGTCTTAGCCAGCGGAACACCCTGAAACCAGTTGAACAAACGGTCGATGTTCATCGCAGCGCCGATAGCCATGTTCTGTAGATGCGTCTTCGCTAAGCCAACATACCGAGAACGGCGTAGTCCAAAGCCCTTCACGCCTTGGGCTATCGTACCTTCAATGCCTGCCCTGCGCTGATAGCGCTTCTGCCCATCGTCGGTCTCCTGTATCGCTCTGGCTCTAGCGAGGGCTTCGTGAGCCGCCTGTGGGAGCAGATGCAGCGTACGACCTGCGGCAGCGTTAGTGCATAGATGACGGGCTTTGCACTCAAGACAGTCCTGCTTGCGAAATCTGGCGAATAGATAGGGGTCACCTGAAGCTCGAACGTGCTCCTTCCAAGGTCTAGTGGTTTTACCTTGTGGGCAGGTGACTTGTTTATTCTCCCAATCAATCTCGAACCGCTCAACGTTATATGCCCCGTCGGTTCGCGTCTGCCAACTGGAGTTTGGACGCGGTGGTCCAACGGTTTCGATGCCTTGTTCTTGAGCTTTCACTAGCTGTAGTGCATCCACATAGGCGGCATCGACATAGTGTTCATCTGGCCGTAATTGTTTAGCGATAAGTGCGTCGTGAATCCCTTCGATAGACTGCGCTTCGTGCCCGCTAGCATCGGTGGTTGCGACGTGAGTAACTAGATGAACGCTATCGTCGTCGCAGGTTTCGCTCAAGTGAGCGATGTAGCCAACCCAGGTGGTTCCACATCGACGACGGTAACGCACCTCTGTATCGTAAGGTGACTCGATGCAAGGCACGGTAGTGCTCACTTCTTTTCGGCTTTTCCAACGGAGGCTCACACCCTCCTCCCCATCTATGCGTTCGTAGTTATAGTCCCAGAGCGTGACTAATGATTGAACCGTCCCCAGCGCCTGGCCTTCAGCGGCTATTTCTGAATCTGATAGACACTTGAGAAGATAAGCACCGTCCTCTCCTATCTGTTGCGCATAGGCAGTTCGCTCTGACTTTTTGGACGGAAGTCGGTAGTCTTCGATGCGACGTCCGTAGCGCTGGTACCACTCTTCTGGTGCTATCTGTTGCAACCACTCTGGGGCTAGAACAGCCAAGTCGTTCAGCGCTGCTCGTAGGGTTTCTCCGACAGCTTCTAAACGGTTTAGACTGCGGATTGCGCCTAGTACGCGAGTGGAGTCAGTGCGCTGCTTACCACCAGCTTTGACTAGGCCTAGTTCTCGGCAGCGCTCTAGCAGCTTATCTAGTAACAGGTGTTCAACATTGCCTGCCATCAAACGGTCTCGAAACTCGCTCAGAACGCTGTAGTTGAAGCCTGTATCTGTCAGTTCTAGTCGCAGCAGGTATTTCCAGTCGATGCGAGAGCGCACGGACTCTGCGGCTTGACGGTCTGATAGGTTCTCGCGGAATTGCAGGATGGTGACCAACGCCAGCCGCCACGGTGAGATGGCCGATTGGCCTACCTTTGAGAACAGCTCGGTGAAGTCGGTATCTACAAAGATAGGCCCGAGTTCATCATGCAGAGTCAGGTAAGGATTGCCTTTCTTAAAGACTGCTTTGGCAACTCGCAGTGTATCGGCTGGTACTGGTGAGGCTGACTGGGGCTTTAGGGACATGGCGATCGCGTTTCCTATCGCGGTAGATCTGCCTCAGCTTACCGATTTTTCGCTACTTTCTGAGTTCGCCAACAGTGTCCTATGCCTTTTGAGACTCTGTAAAAATTATGTCTCAAATCATGTCTCAAAATATTGTTCTCATAATGTCTAAGATATAAGTAGACGTTCGAGGTAGGTCATGTCAACGGTTGGCTATGCGCGGGTGAGTTCGGTTGGGCAGAGTCTTGATGTGCAGATCGACAAGCTCAAGGACTGTGACAAGGTGTTCCAAGAGAAGCGAACAGGCACTTCTAGCACTCGGCCACGGTTGAAGGCTTGCCTTGAATATGTCAGGGAAGGCGACACGCTGGTGGTGACTCGGCTCGATAGGCTAGCTCGCTCTACGCTGCATCTATGTCAGGTGGCCGACCAGCTCCAGGAGAAAGGGGTCAACCTGAAGGTGATTGACCAAAGCATTGATACGGGTGATGCGACCGGGCGGCTATTGTTTAATATGCTCGGTGCGATCGCACAGTTCGAGACCGAAATTCGTGCTGAGCGCCAGATGGACGGCATCCGTAATGCTAAAGCTCGCGGCGTTCATTTGGGCAGAAGAAAGCATCTATCAGAAGAAGAGCAGGTGGAACTGCAGATACAGCGGCAAGAGGGCACTCCTATCAAGACGCTGATGCAAGAATACAAGCTCTCCAAAGCTAGCGTGTATCGCTACTTGGACGGCATCACCGTAGACCCCCCTAACGATAGTGCCTACACATAGCAGGGGTGGTACAAGCGAAGCAGACAGTTAGCGCAACAATACTACTCTCTAATCCCTGTTTATCAATACTTTCGAGCTTATTGCACTTCGTGATAGCCTCGATTGGATCACCTTATGCTGGAATTTTTCAGCATCTTTGGCAGCAATGAATGATGATTTAGTCTTCATCTTCGAAAATGAAGCTAGGCAAAATCGTTTCCTGAAAGATGGCTCTATCGATGCAGATATTTTCCCAGGCCACGTTGCTCAAATTAGCTCTGGTAAAATTACTCATCTCGAAGGTACTGTCAATAACTTTGACATCAGTCAGATTGGCTCCGGTAAAATTGGCTTCCTGGAAATGGCCTTGGACGATCTCAGCCTTAGCTAGGGTCGCTCCAACCAAGCTGGCTTGGGAAAAAACCACATCTATCGATACAGACGATTGGTTAAAGCCTGGTGGCACCCTGATAACCGTCGTCAATGCCGTGTTTCTTCAGTCAAATAAACAGCGTTACCGCTCAGCTGAATTTGCCAACCACTATGGCAGTGGCCAGCTTTATCACCAGTTTCTGCACTGGCTAGATGCTGTTAATGCTGAAGTGATGCACTTGCCTAGAGGTAGCTTTACAACGGCTAGCCGTACGACAAGCGTTGAAACTGTGCTGATTAAGATACGAAAGTGAGGATTCCGTCGTTTACGCTATGCCGGAAGTATCCGGCACTAGAGTCCTATCGCATGGACGTAGACTAATCGCTATATCGGATGTAATCTAGCTCAGCTATAAGTTAGCTATAAGTTAGCTTTTCCTACCCTGCAACGTAGCCTGTACCTCTGTTTAATACAGACATAGAGCACCGCCCAAGTTCTTTGAAAAACTAGAAGCAGCATGTGGTTTTGCTCAATCGAAGGCAATTAGCTAAATAATGTGCATAAAGGAGAAAACTAATGTCAAAGCTTATTAATTTGGTCTCAAAAACAGCGTCAACCGTTGCAGCTATTGGTCTTGTTGCTACATCTTTTGTTTCTCTGCAATCAAACGCCCTTGCCACCCAGCGGCAAGAGCAAATCTATGCTCAAGTATACATGCCGCAAGTCATTGAGCGAGACAGGACAGAGGGTGATTCAGCCGAAGATCATGCTTGGACGCTAAACGATGATAGAGCGATATATGAGGGGCAGTTGACCAACGCCGAGGAGAATAAGTACGAAAGATTTAAAGAACAGATTCAAGTACATAACTTAAACCCTAAAGAGGCCGCCAAAGAGATTGGTGATTCTAACTTTAAAAACCTCCGTGGTGATTTGTATCAGATTCGCCTCAGTCAACGTAATCGGGTTTTGTTCACGATTGATTGGGATAATCACAAAGTTTTTGTTCGCCAGGTGGGTGGCCATACTTAATATGGTCTTTGTCTAGACATGGAGAAATTTTGACAGATAAGGCTAAAATGCCTTACTGGCAACGGTTTTACGCCTAAGCATAAATGCTGTACGTGATTAGCGTCCCTGTACGGTTAGCAGTAGACCCGGAGATAAAGTCAAATCT
>CALDSK010000320.1 GCA_937911865.1 uncultured Synechococcus sp. | reverse complement strand
CAACGGCGGCGCTGGTTCTAGTAGCTGCGCCGCTGCCCAAGCTGTTATTGCCGACGCTCAGGCTGCTGACAGTGGCCAACGAGGACGCCTGCGGGAAAAATTAGCAGTGCGATAGCGCCAGCGCTGACTTGTCAGTTCGCAACCCCCAACCTGCCTTGTGACCCCCATCACCAATCTTACTCAGCCAAATTCAGAAACCCCTTAAGCAACCCTCAGTTGCCGGTCAGATGACGTTCAGGTAGCTGCCGCATTCTAGTAATCAATGAAGCAAGTAAACACACTTCACCGATTCACCAAGGAGCTTTAACCATGAAACGCACACTTCTTTCCGCCTTAACTGTCCTCGTTGCGTCCGCTGCGATCGCACCCGTTGCATCCGCCGTCGAGCCCGCTAGCTTCAACATCCAGTCCGCTCGCCTCGAAGAACTAGACGCCCGTACTAAGAATTCCGTCCACAAACTACGCATCGAGCACCTCAACAACCAAACCAAAGCCGTTGAGGACATCCAAGCTGAGCGCCTAAACGCCCTGGATGCTCGTACTAAGAACTCTGTCCACAAGCTACGGATTGAGCACCTTAATAACCAAACCAAGGCTGTAGACAACATCCAAGCTGAGCGCCTCGATGCCCTGGATGCTCGCACTAAGTCCGTCGTCCGCTGACAGAGCGGGGCGCATTTGGGCTAACCAAGTTTGGGTGCCTGGTGCGTCTCCGTACATCTGTGAAGCTTCATTATCTTTCATGAGGCACCCTTCTCTCTTCTAACTCTCCCTGCACACACTCCAAGCCTCTGCCGATATGGTGGGGGCTTTTTTATGAGCTGGAGATTTCAACCCAGAGCTAGAATGCCGGGAAATTAGTCTTATTTTTTGGAAAAGTCATCCTGTTTTAGATACTTCCTAGCTTTTTCGACAAGCATATGGCTTACATGTGTAGAGACTAGTAACTTGTTCACAACACTCAGGGTCGGAACAGGCCCATATCTAACAGTGACAATAATTAAAGTGAAACATCCTCCACCAAATAGACAAAAATAAGTCCAGCGTAAAGACGGTTTGGCTACAATAGTCCTCTTGTGATTATTTGGCCACATAGCTATTTTTTGTAATCATCACGGAAAGATGAAAACTCCACAGCGAATACATAGAGACATACCAACAAATCTTTCAGAGATGTTTTGAGAGCTATTCTGTGGAGGAAAGAAGCGATGTTTAAATCTGCAGATAACACCGCCTCATAATCTATATGGCCTATTCTCTTTGTTACATGAGAACAGACCTAGTGACTGCATCAGCTCATTGATGAGCATCACATTTTTGTATTTCTCATCAGAAAACGTACAGTCAAAGCTTGGTTGCTTTTACGTAAGATAGCACAGTGTATTTGGATAAAACACAGATTGTGCGCTTTAAATTGTGCGCACGCTTTTCTTTGCTACATATCAACGTGTTTTCAATGCTTTTAGCTTGTAAATCACAGAGTTTTTCCAAATTCTTCATATTATGACTCGTTATAGCGTCACAAAACGCACCTTTTCATGTCACAGATATGTCACACTTCTAATATGCGATTCAGGTATGAAATATTCTGAATTTACTCAAAAGGTCTATCTTTTATAGCTTTTTTGGAAAAATTCTATTTTTTGACGTCTCATATAGTATCAAGATTTACAAGTTAAAGTGCGTTTTTACGTCACACCTATTTACGTCACACCTTATGCAAGTGCTCTTTTCATGGCACGGCACATGTATATACGAGGCTAATTCATGACAAAACTGAATTTAGACAAGGATCGGGGACCATTCGGAAACTTCCTGCATCGGGAACTCAAAGAGCGCCAGCAGCAGACAGTTAAATGGCTCACAAACCAAATTAATTACAGCTCAGATAAAAAAATTTCTGAGTCTACGATTCGCCATTGGCTGAGCGGCAACAGAGTACCTGCAGAAAATCATAAACTTCTGCCAAAACTCGCAGAGGCTCTAAACATAGCGCTTAAGGATATAAGAAAAGAGATAAATGAATCCCATACATGGAAAGCTTCTAACCCTAGAACGCAGAAATCTTTCGAGAAGAAACGCTCATCCTTACTTTTTCAGCCTCCTGAATTTAAGGAGTTACCCGACTTAAAAGATTTAAGTCGAAATCTAAAAGAAGGAGAAAACAGCATTGCAATTGTTGGCGAAAACAACGTCTTAGAGACAGCCATATCTCGTATTCAGAAACTGCCAAAAGCGAAAGATGGAGAGCAACTATTTATCATGATACAAGGAAAGATGTCCACTATATCTAAGCTAGACAAAAAGCTTAGATATATATGGAATAAATCAATTGGAGAAGCATTAGAAAAGGGTTGGAAAGTTACACATATAATACGTATAAACAATGATTTAGAGAGAATAAAAAAAATGGTAGAAGGGTTTTTAATAATAGTTGGTCATGAAGGAAACTATTCACCAAAATCCTTTAAACAAAAATATGTACTACCTGTAGCTCAGAGCTTCATATTAGCACCCAGCATTGGTGAAGGACTAGCTCTTTATGCTGGAAAGCAGCAGCCAGAGCATGTTGACTCAGCGATTTTTATTAGGGATCAAGAACAAATAGATATCCTCACAAATCACTTCATTCTCATGATGGAGGATATGAACCCATTATTTAGCATTTATGATAACTATTCATCGGTCAGCTCAGATCTACTACAAGCTGATAGAAAACCCGGAAACAGAATTGTTATTCTCCAAAGAATTTCTGACATTCAAAGGCCAGATAGATTTTATCAAAAAAATAGTAAATGGGCTAACTGTTATAAAGAAAGCCATGATCTAAGTGATCAAGAATTAGAGGAAATTCTACAGAATAGGCTACAGAGAAAAAACAATTTAAAGGAATGCTCAATAAATCACTCATGTCGATATATTTATACAGATAATTGCATCAAAAAACTAATTAATTTTGGCGAAGAAAAAGCATTGAACTATAATTCGCCTAAAGAAGATAGAGTGGATCAATTAAAAGAATTTAGGGATCTATTAGAATATCCAAACTTCGAAATTGCTCTTTCCGAAGAAGATATATCACTTTCATTGGATCATCAAGAAAAAACAGTGAAAGCTACCGATCTAGACAGGATAATACCTGATTTTTGTGAAGTTCAACAAGATGAGCTCGTGGTAATGCAGTATTCTTCAAAAAAGAAAAGTGGCTCAGGATTTAATAATAAATGGATAGTCATAAAAGAACCTATTATAGTTCGAGCAATCTATGAGCATTTACTAGAAATTTGGAATGAGATTAATGAAGTGAGAAGAGGAAAGTATTACATTTCAAAGTGGGTCAAGGAGGAAATTCACAGTTTGGAAAAGGATGCCAACAAATAATCTTAGTTCTCTGGGCATTAAGCCATAAAAATAAAACCACTCCCCCTAACGCACCACCCGCACGCGCGCCCCACGCTGACCACCACGTAACAACACCTATCTCTCAGACCACCAAAAAAGGGCCGAAGCCCCACGCCACTAACGCACCAACCGAACCCGAACACGCCCGCCCCGCTGACCGCCAGATAGCCGAATAGACCCCTCGGGCACCACTACCGGCACCGACACCGCAAACCGAGCAGGCCCCGCTGACACACACCGCACCCGCACCTGATAGCCCACGACAGCCGCCCACTTGGCCGCAAACGCACCAGGCAGCTGGGCAAACCACACCTCGGCCACGTAGCCAGTAAACGAGCGCTCGGACTCGCGCCAGGCGCACTCGACCGAGCCAAACTCAGACGCTAACTGACTAACAAACTCAAATGGAACAGAACGCATAGACTAAACCAACGCAACGCGCCCTATTCACCCAATGGCCATGGGTTAGCTATTTGGGATAACCCAGTGTCAAGCGGACTTGTAGCCGGAGTGCGATCTCGGTTGCGATGCTGCAGCTGCTGACTAACGGAGGCGGCAAGCTTGGCTTGACGCGCTGCCTATGACGGGTAGACTTGAGCGGCTGTGGTGGTGATAAATCTGTTGGGTGGGTGCATATCTGCAGGAAGATGCGCGTACGTCGCCTATGAATGAGGATTAGCTCTCTACGCTTTTTAACCTCTGCACTTCCAGCTCTCCGGCACCTAAAGCGACCTCACAGAAGGTCTTGAACTTACCTTGCTACTCTGCATTCAATGGGTAGGTATTGATGTGCTCTGAGATCGCAGCAACTGTGTAAATCAACCAAACCAACCGCCGATCGCCAGGGTTGTATTCTGCCTCGTACAACATATCAATCCACTCATAAATTAGTTTCGGGCTAGCTTCTTCCGCCAACAGCACCAGCGGATCATGTCCGAAAATCTTAGGTAGATCACTCATGAGTACTTACTTGACCTGCTGGCACCGTTATCGCATCTATTGACCTGCAATAGATAGCGCACTTGAGAGAAATCGACTAAAAACGTATATTCAGGCGGAAAATGGCTTATCCATAGCATCTGGTAGTTGCGATCGCACAGACGCTGACGTGTCAGCTCACCGCCACTCATAGCGCAGCAAAACGCCCCAGCACATGCCAGGGCCAAGTAAGTATCACTCATTAAGCCAGGCGCTCAACTTCCGCGAAAGTGAAGGCGATTCAGTGTCGAAGTGATAGCCTTATACAGAACCGGAGAAAGTCGTCCTATGAGTGAAGCACTACAGGCCACGTTAGAACGCATCGCTGAGCAGCAAGAAGCGAATACGGCTGCGATCGCAGCGCTGGCTGAACGTCAGAATCAGACAGATAGCGCGATCGCTAGTCTAGCTGAGCGCCAGAGTCAGACGAACAATGCGATCGCACGGCTGCTGCAGATGACTGAGCGCCTGGCACCCCAGGTCATTGAGAACACTGAGCGAATTAGTAGCTTAAGTGCCAGCTCCTAGATCACCCCGATGACGACGAGTGCAGCTGCGCAGCAAAAAGCCCCAGCGCTGGCCAGGGCCAAGTTAGTACCATTTTCCTAAGGTTAAGGCATCGGCTGCGAAGATGCAGTCAAGCAGAGTACTTCGCTGCCGGGTTGCGATAGCGCCAGTGCTGACGTTGCGATCGCAACCTATT
>CALDSK010000319.1 GCA_937911865.1 uncultured Synechococcus sp. | reverse complement strand
TGATATTGAATCTCTTTAGGCTCATTCCCCGCTCCTCGGGCGAGATAATAGCTAAGGCTGCTCTGGCTTGCTCTATGAGTTCATACCCCTATGAGTTCATACCATTGATCTGCTTGATAAAGAAAAGCGCTTCCCCGAAGGAAAGCGCCATATAGATAACAACAGCAAGGATAAGCTGCAATTTGTGACGATTCAGAAAGCTGTATTAAGCTTCGATGCGGGGGGCGCGCATAGCCACATGAACGGACTCTCCGCTGGCTAAATCTAGCGGAAAGTTGTGTGCGTTGCGCTCGTGCATAACCTCAAAGCCTAAGCTGGCACGGTTGACGACGTCTGCCCAGCTAGGTAGCACTCGGCCTTGAGAGTCTAAGACGGAGTGGTTGAAGTTAAAGCCATTGAGATTAAAGGCCATGGTGCTAATGCCCAAAGCAACAAACCAGATGCAAATCACTGGCCAGGCGGCTAAAAAGAAGTGCAGCTGTCGGGAGTTGTTAAAGCTGGCATACTGGAAAATCAATCGGCCAAAGTAACCATGAGCGGCAAGAATGTTGTAGGTTTCTTCCTCCTGTCCGAACTTGTAGCCTTCGTTTTGTGATTCTGAGTCGCTGGTTTCTCTGACCAGGCTAGAGGTGACTAGCGAACCATGCATTGCACAGAACAAAGAGCCGCCTAGCACGCCTGCAACACCCAGCATGTGGAATGGGTGCATGAGAATGTTATGTTCTGCTTGGAAAACAAACATAAAGTTGAAAGTGCCACTGATACCCATGGGTAGACCATCAGAGAAGCTGCCTTGACCGATTGGGTAGATCAAGAAAACAGAAATCGTGGCAGCGACGGGAGCAGAGTATGCAATGCAAATCCAAGGACGCATGCCCAGGCGATAGCTGAGCTCCCATTCTCGGCCCAAGTAGCACAGCAGCGCCGGAATGTAGTGGAATGCAATCATCTGGTAAGGACCGCCGTTGTAGAGCCATTCATCTAGCGTGGCGGCTTCCCAGATGGGGTAGAAATGGAGACCGATGGCGTTGGATGTAGGGACTACAGCTGCTGTGATGATGTTATTCCCGTACAGCAGTGAACCGGAAAGTGGCTCACGAATGCCGTCAATATCGACCGGCGGGGCAGCAATGAAAGCAGTGACGAAAACGGTGATGGAAACGCCGAGAAGCGGCAGCATGAGAACACCAAACCAGCCGATATACAGCCGATTTTCGGTACTGGTAACCCACCGACAGAATCGCTCCCATCGGTTGATACTGGGACGTTGAATGTAAGTAGTCATTTGTTTTTAGAATGTGGTTATTTGCATGAACCAGCTCTATTGGAACAAAACAAGGTGGAGATGTGATGAAGAGACCCTCTCTTCGTAGAAAATTCAGCCAGGCTTTCAGCCAGCTGGCGTCTTTCATATCTCAAACTTATTCTTTCGGTTGAAGATTACTATGGTTGCTCACACGACTTTCGAACACCATGTAAACAGCTCTTGCCGTGACTTACTCACAGAATTGTTTGCTAATAACAGTCTCTGCCGCGATAGCCATCACTGCTCCTTTGACTTGCTGGTGAATTGCTGGTGATTCATCGGCGGTGATTCATTAGCGGTGATGAGAGTAATCGTGAGCATTGAATTATCTCTTTGTAAGGCCGCATATCTTGAAAGCCGCATATCTTGAAAATAGAAGGACATCACCGTGGATAAAACAAAAACGAACCCCCTGCCTACAAAAGAAGGGTGGGCTGTGCATGTTTACGATAGCGATCGCCACTTGCGGTTCACGTTAGAGCCTTCTCATCTTTGGGCATTCAGCTGGGGCATTGGGATAGGTATTTTGGTGGCCATACTGTGGTCTGCGCTCCACAGTATGTCTCATAGTGCGTCTTACGGTGCGTCTTATAGCGTCTCTAATACGACAGATCAGTCACCCCTTGTGCCCAATTCCGAAACTACCTGTAGAGAGGGCTTTTCTGCTGAGCCTGCGCGTTCCTTCCCCTTCGGGATAGATTGATTAATAGTCACATTTACATATAATTTAGGCTTAAGCTATAAGCCTAAATTATCAGTTGAATAGAATAATACATCCAATAATTCCTGTAATTTGGTCAGCTTTTGCGCACATAGTAGGATAGAGTTAAATCAATGAGAGATGGGAAAGCGATTGATTTGTTCCTCAACCGCTTGAATGACTCTTGTGAGGTTCGAAGCGTTTCAACAATCTTCTATACACGTTTTAAAACCCTAATTAGCGACGGTCCAGCGTTTGTTGCGCTGCGCCGCAAGGAGCTGAAATGACTAATTTCTTTAATAAGACCCGACTGAGGAGAATGACATTATGAATTTTTTGTCCGATTTCTTTGCACTCTTTCTGGATAAGTTGCAGTCCCCGACACTCGGCTTTTTGATTGGTGGTATGGTCGTTGCCGCCGTCAATAGCCGACTGGCAATTCCAGATGCGATCTATAAGTTCATCGTCTTCATGCTGCTCTTAAAAGTCGGCTTAAGCGGCGGTATCGCGATCCGCGAGGCCAATCTGGGAGAGATGCTGTTGCCCGCGCTTTTCGCCATGGTAGTCGGCATCCTGATTGTGTTTATCGGACGCTACACTTTAGCCAAACTGCCAAATGTCAAAATGGTGGATGCCATTGCGACTGCGGGTTTATTCGGTGCGGTCAGTGGCTCTACTCTCGCGGCTGCCCTGACGCTGTTGGAAACAGAGAGCATTACATACGAGCCTTGGGCCGCTGCGCTCTATCCCTTTATGGATATCCCAGCGCTTGTGACAGCGATCGTTTTAGCCAGCCTCTACACCACTAAGCAACGCCACGCCGCAGCTGAAGACGTAAGCAAGCCGCAGTATCCCAACAAGCAGCTTGTTACTGCAGGCGGCTATTCTAGCGAGATAGGGGCCGAAATCGGGGGCAGTGCAGAGGGCTATTCTGGCGGGTCTGCGGGTAGCTCAGGCGGATATCGCAGCGAAACAGGTATTGTTGCAAGCGGATATCCGAAGCGCGAAGATACGGACAAGGTTAAGATATGGCCTATCGTGCAGGAAAGTCTTCAGGGCTCCGCGCTGTCGGCACTGCTACTAGGTCTTGCGCTTGGTATCCTAACTCGACCAGAAAGTGTCTATGAGAGCTTTTTCGATCCTCTCTTTCGAGGTCTGCTTTCGATCTTGATGTTGGTGATGGGTATGGAGGCTACGGCAAGAATTGGGGAGCTGCGTAAAGTAGGTCAGTGGTACGCGCTGTATGCGGCGATCGCACCGCTAGTACATGGATTGATTGCTTTCGGTTTCGGTATGATTGCCCATGAGCTAACAGGGTTTAGTGCGGGTGGTGTTGTTATCCTAGCTGTCATTGCTGCTTCTAGTTCAGACATCTCGGGGCCTCCGACGTTGCGAGCTGGCATTCCGTCGGCCAATCCTTCTGCCTACATCGGATCTTCTACAGCTGTGGGTACGCCGATTGCTCTGGCTGTCGGAATTCCGCTCTTTATCGGCTTAGCCCAAGCGCTGATGGGTGGTGGCTAGTTTGAGATGAGCTGCGTGACCGATGACGTATCACGTGGCTAGTAAAATCAAAAGGTACAGCTTTAGTTACAACTCATGGTCCAATTTTAGTGACTAAAGCTATCGTTCAATCGTTCTTGTTCAATTGTTATTTAAGTGGAGAGGTAACCAGCATGACTCAGCAAGCCAGCAAACTCGTCATCGTTACGGAAAAGTTGCTGCTGAAAAAGATCGCTAAAATTATCGACGAGGCCGGGGCGACCGGTTACACCGTGGTGGATGCTGGTGGTAAAGGCAGCCGTAACGTACGCTCGTCAGGACGACCTACTGTTTCTGAAAGCTACTCGAATATCAAGTTTGAGATACTTACCCCCAATCGAGATATGGCTGTAAAGATTTCGGATGAGGTCGCAGCACAGTTTTTCGATGATTATTCGGGCATCTCCTATTTGTGTGATGTGATGGAGGTTTTGCATGCACATAAGTTCTGATACACGGGTTCTGATTTAGAAGTTAGCTTCAGAAGTTCGCTTCCGAACTGAGTCTGTCAAACCAAAAAGCCAGGTCATGACCCGGCTTTTTGGTAGCCGTGCTTTGTAGGGTCTTATTTTTTGAGTTGCAATGAAACAGTGAAACTCGTTTCAAAATTGCGTCAACAGCGCTCTTCTTCTTTCCTAAGGAAGAGCGTTTTTTTGTCGCTTGTAGTTAGTTTCAAGCGGGCAGCGCTGATGCAATTTGATCCGAAATGGTAAGCGGGTCGTAGGGTTTTGTAATAACGGCAGCTACTTTAAGCTGGTCAAAGCTTCTTTTCTCACTTGCCTGTGCTTTAGCCGTTAAGATAACAATCGGAATTTTCTGCGTATCGGGATTTTCTCTGAGCTTTTTGAGGATTGTCATGCCATCCATGCCCGGTAGCATCATGTCTAGCAGAATGACGTTGGGCTGTTCGAGCTGTGCGATCGCTAATCCTTCTGGCCCGTTACCTGCCATTAGCACCTCCCACTGCCCAGTAATTTCTAGGCAGAGCTGAGTCGCTTCTCTGATATCTGCGTCATCATCAACCATCAATATTCGTTTGGTTGCCATCATAGTGTCTCTTTTGTAGCTTTTGCCTGGTCGTTCAGGACATTCTTAATCTCGACTGATATTGGTAGTGTAAAAAAGAACGTACTGCCTTTACCTATCTGACTTTGCGCCCATATCTCACCCCCGTGCCGTCGCACGATGCTGCGGCAAATAGCCAACCCTAGTCCAGTTCCGCCCTGATGTTCTCCATCTGAGGTATTAAGCTGTTCAAACTGGTCGAAGATAGCTTCTAATTTGTCTGCTGGAATGCCTTGACCGGCATCTGTGATGGCTATGAGCAGCAGCGATGGATGCGCCTTGAGTCCTTCTGCAACGGCCTGCTTTCCAGCCTCACTCAAAAGAGTTTCAATTTGAGCAAAGCCTGAACGCTTAATCTGCTGGGCTGATATGTCTACCGTTGAGTTTCTGGGAGAAAATTTGATGGCATTGCTCAACAAATTGCCAATCGTTTGAATAATTTTATCTGGGTCTGCATAGAGCTGAATACGCAGCGGCGACACTTCGAGATTAACGCCGTACTTTTCTGCCATTGCTCGCATCTCATCGACAGCCTGCGCTAAGAGCACGGATAGATCGCACGGCTGTTTATTCAAGACTGTTTTGCCCAGCTTGAGACGCTCAACATCCAGAATGTCGCTCACTAGCCGAACCAGACGATTGGTGTTAGAAGAGGCAATTTCTATCATACGGCGCTGCTGCTGGGCAGGAATCTCGACTCGATTTTGTGCTAACAGTCCAAGCGCTGCTCTGATTGAGGTCAACGGTGTTCTGAGCTCATGACTGACAACGGCGATAAATTCGTCTTTCATCGCATCGACTATCTGTCGTTCGGTGATGTCTTGAAAAACAATCACAGCGCCGATAATTTTTCCCTGTTCTTGAATAGAGGTGCTGACGTACTCTACAGGGAACTGAGCGCCATCTCGCTTTTGGAACAGGTCGCCGGTTACATGATGCGTTTGACCATGTCTGAGCGTTTTGAAGATGGGGCTTTGTCGCCAGCGATAGGCCCTGCCGTGAGCGTTGGTATGTCTGAGCAAGTCGTGCATAAAGCAGCCCGTGAGCTCTTCCTTTTTGTAGCCTAGCAGGCTAGCTGCTGCTGGATTAGAAAACACAATCTTCCCTTTCGGATCGATGCCGTAAATTCCTTCTCCTGCCGCATTGAGGATCAGTTCGTTTTGATGGCTGAGCCGCTTTAGAGAATCTCTGGCAACGTGAAGCGCTTCTAAGGTTCGCTCTCGTTCAGAAATCTCTTGAGTCAGGGTTTGATTTATTTTGTTTAGCTCTGCTGTTCGCTGTAGCACGCGCTGTTCTAAATCGGCATTTAGGCGCTGCACTTTTTGATAGAGCTGCGTTTGGTAAATCACAGAAGAAAATCTATCGACTAAATCTTGGGCTAGTCCGACTTCTCTGGGTAGCCATTCACGCGATTGCTCTTTTTTCATCTCGTGCCACGCCTCAAAAGACTGACGAGGACGCTGCTGACGACTATCTGAGTCATCTAGTTGGCCGGCCCATACGGTTTCAACATCAACAGATTGTCGAAACAAGCTGAGGTAGCCTAAGAACTGATTTTGGTGCACTAGCTTTGCGACTAAGACACTGCGAATATCGGCGCGTGTCAATGCCTCTGAGATAATCGGTAGCAGCTGAGCCTGTTTAATATCAGAAATTGCCCATAGGTTGGCCATGACCTGATTGGAAGACTCTTGTCGCAACCAGACTCGCCAAGCGGAATGTTGTTCTAATATTTGCTTGCCAGCAGGCTGTTTGCCAGTGATAATCAGTCGTCCCTTGGTGTTTGAGTCCGGGTTAAAGAGATATAGCCGTCCTCCGACGCACTGTAGTGCGTTAGTAACGTGCCAGAGAGCTCGTTTCAGCGGGTCTTTAGCTGAGGAGTACAGGTAGGAGACTGTTTGGTTGATAATAGATTCATGCTTGCCTTGCAGGCGGGTAAGCTGCAATAAATTAGCATGGGAGATGGCAACCGTGACCTGATCGGCAATTAGCTGAACAATTTCTAGCTCTTTGTTCCCAAAGCGCTTGGGCAGGCTGTGATGGGCAACTAGCAGCCCCCACAGCCGATGTCGGTAAAGTATAGGCACTACCAAAGACGCCCGCACGCCCATGGCCGTGAGATATTCGACATGGCAAGGATCGACACTGCGAAAAGAGAGTGCCGTGAATTGATCGCTCAGGAGCGATTCTTTCTCAGAACTAGTTAGCAGCGGGCTGATGCCAATTTCTTGGGTTGCTACATTAACAATGCTGCGCTGCCTCAGCTTCAAGAACAGCTCTCGGGCCTGCATAGGAATGTCGGCTGCTGGGAACCTTTGCCCGAGCAGAGAGGGCAGCCGCTGCTGATTGATGGCTTCTGCAACGACTTCACCGCTTCCGTCTGGATGAAACTGATAAATTTTGACCCTGTCGGTTTTGAGAAAAACTCTCATTTCATCGGCGGTTGCCTCTAGGATTTCAGGCAGCTCAAGCGATTGCCGAATACGATTGGTCATTCGGTGTAGGAGATCTTCCAAGTTTCTGACGGAAGTGGGAAATCGCTGGGCCATAGAGAACAAAAACCATGAAGATCAATATCATGGAAAGCAGGGTAAAGGGCGATTGGCCGCTGTAGCAATCGTCTGTTTTATAGACTGCCTAAGGTGCGATCGCTGAATTTGGTGACTAATATGGAAAAATAGCTGAGCGTCGGGCGTTGATTTATCGATGAGCTTGTCAGCGCCAGCGGTCAGCGCAACCTGCTGAATTTGTATGTCGGTGTGCGAGGTAAAAAATACGACGGGCAGATGGCTCCAGGTAGGCGCACGGCGAATGGCTTTGCACAGCTCAATGCCGGTAAAATCAGGCATGGAGATGTCTAAGAGTAACAGGTCGGGCGTTTCTGCCTGGAGGGTCTCCCAAAACGTGACGGATTTATCTAGGGTGACAATTTGATATCCCTGTGGAGCTAAGCGGGTGCTCAACGCCTGGAGAACTGCGGGGTCGTCGTCTACTGCTAGAATTTTGATCGTTTGAGGCTGAGTGTGCGATCGCAATAGCGAAATGGTTTCAATTACACTATCAACCTCTGGATTGTAGAAAAAGGGAAAGTCTCCTAGTCGGGCCGCCTTGACTCGGCTAGGCAACGACCCATCAGCGCTACAGATCAAGGCCGCCAAATTAGGCGCTGACTGCAATAAGTCTGCCATCTGCTTCAGTTTCTCGTTCTCTGGAGCGGAAGACAATGGGGTAGAAGACGATTCGGAGAACGAAAACCTATGCAGAATCACATCTGGAACCGTGCTACGTTCTGTAGCGTAACCCGCCTGAACTGATGTATTTATCTCTTTAGCTATTTCTGTATTTATCTGGTCAAAGGCTGAAGTCATTGCAGAGAGCGCGTCCATGCATTGGGAGATTTTTACTGTAAATCCTGCTGCCCACAACGCGCTTACTAAAGCTGATGTGATATCTAAACGAGGATCGATCAGCACTAATAAAGGTAGTTTTAGCGTTTTGATCGCAGCTTTGGTATGGTCGTTTCCAGCTTTTTCTATTGTTGCTGTTAGTGCTTGAACAAGCGCTTTGATCTGAAGCGCGTCTCTTTTGGAAATAGGCTGCTCGCCCTGTATAAGCAGCTGAATTTTATTGGCAAGTTCCGAGCCTTTTGATAGCGCAAAAATCCCCAAGACGCCAGTAAGACTATGAGCACTACGATAGGCTGAGCGCCTTAAGTCTTTTGAAAGCTCGCCTTGCTGTAAGTGTGAGACAGCCTGCTTCAATATCTCCAATCGATCGATTTGCTGACGCTTTACCGATTTCCAAAGCGTTGATAGCGCAGCTTTGGTGCGCTTCTGGCGGAGGTTAACTAAGTTTGGATCAGCATTGGCGGTGGCTGGATCGGGAGATGATGAATCAGTCGGTAAAGATTGTTTTGATGAAGACGGCTTTTGAGTCAACGGCTTTAGCCGATATCCCACACCGTAGACAGTTTCAATAAAATCAGTGGGTGCGCCTGCCTGTTTAAGCTTTCGTCGCAGGCCCTTCATGTGAGAGGTGACAGTCTCTTCGCCAGGTGCTTCGCTCAAGGTCCAAAGATTATCAATTATCGCTTGGCGGCTAAACGCCTGGGATGGGTTTCTTAAAAACAGTTCTAGTATGGCGTGCTCTTTCGGCGTCAGGGAGATTTTGTTGTTGCCATAGCTTACATCTCTGCTATTGACATCTAAACGTAACTCTCGCCAAACTAGTGAGAGCACCACAGATGTGTTGACCCTTCTAAGCAGCGCCCGTACTCGGGCCAGTAGCTCTTCTAGCTCAAAGGGCTTGGTGATATAGTCGTCGGCACCTGCGTTTAGCCCAGCTACTTTTTTACTGCTTTCTCCCAGCGCAGTTACAAAAAGGACGGGCATATTGTAGTGATTCTCACGTAGCTGCCGACAAAACTCCAAGCCATCTAGCTCCGGCAATAAAACATCGAGAATTACTAAGTTGTACTGAGAGACATTGACAAGTTGCCAGCCGGTATATCCGTCGCTTGCAACGTCAACAACATAGTTTTCCTCAGTCAACACCTTTTTAAGGATTTTGGCGACTGATTCATCATCCTCAACAAGTAAAATCCTCATTTTATAGCCTGATTTAAATTGACTTAGACTTAAAACACTTAAACTTAAAGCACTTTGCTATTTTTGTGCGGATTTGACGGAAGTGCGGCTCAATGTATGGCTTATCGTAATGGTTGGACAGTCCTTCCGAGCAGTGCCTCCGTAAGAGCCAGCTACTGTCTTTAAATCTGTTATCTTGAAGTTTTCTTGAAACTACAGCTTGGCCATTCTAAAAATTGTTTTTCCTTATCAAAGAGATTGTAGCAAATGCCTATTTAACTCTCAAGAGAGTATATAAAAGTTGAAAGTCTCTTGACGTAGCAGCTTTTAACGTAGCCATCTTTAGCGTGAAGAGACTTTCTGCTGTATGAGTCCTGCTTTAAGACTCTGCGCTGATCAATAGAAGACCCCATTTGACTCTATTCAAGGCAGACTGCGGAAGTATGTTCCATACTGTAACCCTGGAAAGATGTGGTTTAGCTCAATCAATACGACGGATAGAGACACTAGAGCCGCAGTCGCCATGATGGGCGCGCTGGTTAGGTATTTTGCAAGGTGTTTCATTCGATTTCTCCGGTGAACAGTCACACAATATCAACGGCTTAATTATCGAGGCGATACAGACACTTCGCTTGGCGGCGCTGTTAGCTCACTGGTTGTCAGCTCTTTAACAGCGAGCAGCGGCCACAGCAATCCCTGTGTGAAGGCCTTGATTGCGAGTACGATGTCGATGAAAATTTCTGCTTCTTCTGGCTTAGCTATGCGGTTGCTGCCAATTAGGTAGGCTCTGCCTGACCAGCCAATAAAGCCCGCTACATAAAAGAATAGTCCGAATGGAATAATTACATCTAGGGCTTTGTCAAACCGAAGCTGTAGGTGGGGCAATCCGTCTGCGCCGCAGAGCAAGTTGGCAGCGTAGGACTGGTAGGGTGTGTTGAAATAGTAGTTGTCTGGAGCGTTTTGCATTCGTTCGTTGAATGCGGGTGAAGATGCACAGGGGACTAAGTGAGTATCTGCGTATGCTTCTGAAGCAGCTATGGCAGGAGAGGCTACGCTTATCCAGAGTAGACCTGCTAGTAAAATCGAAAAAACTTTGCGCATAAAACGTTTCTCCTGATTTAAAGTTTTTAGTTTTTTAGTTTTTTAAGATGAGACATCTTGGCCCATCAGTTCGTTGCTTATTGGACCCTCATCACGATCTTCTCTTTCAATCCATAGAAAGGCGATCGCAAATATTGGGAAAGGAAGAATGTAGGTAATTAGTGGAATCATAATCCAAGGAAGCCAGGATGCGGCGTAAGCACCTTCAAGCTGAGTAGCTTCTACCATGGTTAAATCTCCTTACTATACTGTAGTTATCTGCTGCATTTTTCTGTTGCATCTTTAGAGGGCGCACTTTCTA
The DNA here is from genome assembly GCA_937911865.1 of uncultured Synechococcus sp. Lineage (GTDB taxonomy): Bacteria > Cyanobacteriota > Cyanobacteriia > Phormidesmidales > Phormidesmidaceae > Phormidesmis. Next base: position 20,834 of record CALDSK010000319.1, on the reverse strand, counting down.
TCCCACAGCGCCAGAGAAAACGAGCTGGCTAATATTGACAGCGCCTCTGAGGATGCTATCGAGCAGGTCAAAGTTTTCTAATAGTGCGTAGGCAAAGACGGCGCCGCCCAATGAGCCCATGAGAATGCCGCCGCTGAGCTGGTACCAGTCTTCTTTTTTTCGTAAGGGGCGCAGGCGATCGCGCGAGTGAGAGTTATAAGTTCCGCGTGGGTCGCCTTGAAAGGTCGCGAGGGCGAAGATGGAAATTCCCAGGCAAGCGGAGACGGTGATATAGATAGCTGTGATTAATCCGCTGAGGTTGGCACCATGCGAACCCTCTTTTAAGGGGCCAAAGACGACTTCTGGGCCAACCAAGAAGTAGCCGTGGGCCATGCCAATTTCTAGCCCTCTTAGAAAGGGCGTCAGGCCGGGGCGGTAGGCAGGCAGGTTGTTGATATAAGCTCTGACAAGCGCAGAGCTGTTGATTGGGGTTGCTAGATTACCCAGCTGAGGATTGCCCTGGTAGGGCTGGATCGGATCGGTGCTGATATAAGCATCGCTGGTAGGCATCGAATGACCTCACAGTGTATAGAACAGACTGGTGTACAGAACAGACTGGTGTACAAAATAAAATGACGATTTTCACGGGCGAGAGGAAAGAAGAAAGTTCTGACCGGTCTAGCAGTCAGAACCTGTCTGGGACAAGGAGAGTCACCAGAATAGAGCTGGGGGATGCTGTATGAGTGAGCTTGCGATCGCCCCAGCAATGTTGAATGTCATGGGAAGCGACTACTGGTAGAGGCGATTAGAAATGCGCCGTAGGTAGCAATGTAGCCAACGGTGAAATGCACCAGTCCAACCAGCCGAGCTTGAACAATCGAGAGAGCAACTGGCTTGTCTTTGGGATAGCCAAAGGATAGCGGTGTATTCTCATGCGCCCACATCAAGGTCTCGATGAGCTCTTGCCAGTAGCCTCTCCAGGTGATGAGGAACATAAAGCTAATGGCCCATACCAGATGACCAAAGAGAAAGATCCAGGCCCAGATGGCAAGATTGTTGGTGCCATAGGGATTGTATCCGTTGATCAGCTGAGAAGAGTTAAGCCACAGGTAGTCGCGGAACCATCCCATGAGGTAGGTTGAGCCTTCGTTGAACTGGGCAACGTTGCCGCTCCAGATAGCCAGATGCTTCCAATGCCAGTAAAAGGTCACCCAGCCCAGGGTGTTTAGCATCCAGAAAGTGGCCAGATAAACAGAATCCCAGGCGGAGATATCGCATGTGCCGCCACGGCCAGGTCCGTCACAGGGGAAAGCATAGCCAAAGTCTTTTTTGTCGGGCATCAGCTTGGAGCCGCGAGCATCGAGCGCACCTTTCACCAAGATTAAGGTGGTGACATGAAGACCGAGTGCGATGGCATGGTGCACCAAAAAGTCTCCAGGGCCAATTGTTAGAAACAGTGAGTTGGTTCCACTGTTAATGGCCTCTAGCCAGTTAGGTAGCCAGACGTTGGCATGGTTTGGCCAAGCCGTTGTGGCAATGCTGTCTGGGTTAGAAAGCAGTGAGTTAATGCCGTAGAGCGCCTTGCCATGTACAGACTGAATCCACTGGGCAAAGACAGGTTCTACGAGGATTTGCTTGTCGGGGCTACCAAAAGCAACCTCACAGTCGTTATGGACATACAGCGCCAGCGTATGAAACCCTAAGAACAAAGAAACCCAGCTTAGGTGAGAGATGATGGCTTCTTTGTGATCGAGCACTCTGGCGAGTACGTTGTTCTCGTTAGCGACCGGATCATAGTCTCTTACCAGGAAGATTCCACCGTGTGCAAACGCGCCGAGCATCAGGAATCCAGCAATGTATTGATGGTGTGTGTACAGCGCAGATGTGGTTGTGTAATCTTGAGCGAGGAAAGCATAGGGCGGCATGGCATACATATGCTGTGCTACCAGAGAACAAACCACGCCTAGGCAGGCTAGATGCCAGCCCAGCTGGAAGTGCAGCGAGTTGTTGTAAGTGTCGTAGATTCCCTTGTGTCCGCGTCCCGTGTTGGGGGCGATAAAGAAGCCGTTCCAACCGGGGCCTTCTAGCGATTCGAGCATTTCTTTGATGCTATGACCGATGCCGAAGTTGGTCCGGTACATGTGGCCGGCAATGATGAAAATGACTGCGATCGCTAAATGGTGATGCGCCATATCGGTCAGCCACAATGACTGCGTTTGTGGATGGAACCCACCTAAGAAGGTCAACATCGCAGTGCCCGCACCTTGAGAGGTGTTAAATACGTGCTCTGCCGTATCCGGATTGAGCGCATAAGTGCCCCAGCTGCCAGTAAACAGCGGTTTTAACCCAGCTGGGTGAGGCGGCATAGAGAGAAAGTTATCCCAGCCGACATGTACACCGCGTGACTCTGGAATCGCTACATGCACCAGGTGGCCAGTCCAGGCCAGTGAGCTGACGCCAAACAGGCCCGCTAGATGATGATTGAGACGAGATTCAGCGTTTTTGAACCAGCTTAAGCCTGGTCGGTATTTGGGCTGTAGGTGCAGCCAACCTGCGTAGAGCATGACAGCTGCTAGCACTAAGAGGAACAGTGCGCCTGCGAATAGGTCACCGTTGGTGCGCATACCAATGGTGTACCACCAGTGATAGACCCCTGAGTAGCAGAAGTTGACCGGGTTGCCCGCATTGGCAGGCGTAAACGCCTCCATGGCTGCTGGGCCGAACTGTGGGTCCCAAATTGCATGTGCAATGGGTGTTGTATTGAGCGGATCTTTAATCCACTGCTCGAAGTTGCCTTGCCAGGCGACATGAAAGAGAATGCCAGAAATCCAGAGAAAGATAATGGCTATATGGCCAAAATGAGAGGCAAAGATCTTTTGGTAAAGTCTTTCCTCGGTCATTCCATCGTGGCTTTCAAAATCATGGGCGGTGGCGAGAGAATAGAAGATCCGCCGAGTAGTGGGATCTTGCTGCAACTCCTGACTAAATTTTGGAAATTTTGTCGCCATGAGTCCAAATCTGTAATGAGTTTTGCATGATGTTTGTAGAGATGAGAGACCCCCAGCCCCCCAGTTCGGGGGAGCATCTTTAGAACCCTAAAGTTGTTAGGGACGAGGATCTCTGTTAGCGAGTGAAAACAGAACTTTGCTATCCAATCGCGGCCATCCTCGCTAAGAAGAACGCCCAAGTTGTGACGATGCTGCCAAGCAGATAGTGCGCTGCGCCCACCGCGCGGCCCTGAGTAATGCTCAACGCCCGAGGCTGAATTGCCGGGGTGATTCTTAACTTGTTGTGTGCCCACACAATGGATTCGATGAGCTCTTGCCAGTAGCCTCGCCCGCTGAATAAGAACATTAGGCTAAAGGCGAAGACAAAGTGTCCGGCTAAGAACATCAGACCATAAGCAGATAGCGCGGAGCCGTAGGAGCTAATGACCTGAGTCGCCTGTGCCCACAAAAAGTCTCTTAACCAGCCGTTGATGGTGATAGAAGACTGGGCGAAGTTGCCGCCTGTGATATGGGCAATATTGCCATTGGCATCTACTGTACCCCACACATCCGACTGCATTTTCCAGAAGAAGTGGAAGATAACAATCGCGATTGAGTTGTACATCCAGAACAGACCTAGAAAAACATGATCCCAAGCAGAGACCTGGCAGGTGCCTCCTCGGCCAGGACCGTCACATGGGAAGCGGAAGCCTAGCTCAGATTTATCTGGAATTAGCCGGGAGTTGCGAGCAAAGAGTACACCTTTTAACAGCACGAGCACGGTGACGTGAATCGTAAACGCATGAATGTGGTGTACGAGAAAATCGGCAGTGCCCAAAGAGATCGGCATCATGGCGACTTTGTCGCCCACGGCGATAACACCGCCACCAAAGGCATAGCTGACGGGGCTAGTGAGCCCTGGCGCCGTGGTGCCAACGCCCGAAAGCGAGATGTCTCGTAAGCCGCCTAGCGCGTTGCCCAAAGGCTCGGCAGCCTGCATACTGCCAACAGCCATGGTTTGGATGTGTTGTACCCACTGAGCAAAAATAGGCTGGAGCTGAATGCCCGTGTCAGAGAACATATCTTGAGGACGACCAAAGGCTCGCATGGTGTCGTTGTGACAGTAAATCGCAAAGCTGTGGAAGCCTAAGAACTGGCAAACCCAGACTAGGTGAGAGATAATCGCATCGCGGTGACGCAGTACTCTATCTAAGACATTGTTGACGTTTTCAGCAGGGTTGTAGTCACGAACGAGGAAAATGGCTGCATGGGCGGCTGCTCCTACAATCATGAAGCCACCAATCCACATGTGGTGGGTAAATAAAGAGGTTACCGTACCGTAGTCTGTTGCCAGATAGGGATAGGGCGGCATGGCATACATGTGTTGAGACACGATGATGCTGAGTGAGCCCAGTAGCGCCAAGTTGATAGATAGCTGAGCGTGCCAGGAGGTAGTGAGTATTTCAAAGAGGCCTTTGTGCCCCACAGGTCCGATAAAGCTGAGGAAGGGCAACATTTTAGGATGCCTGGCATCTTCGAGCATCGTTTTGATGCTGTGGCCAATGCCCCAGTTGGTGCGGTACATGTGGCCTGCAAAGATGAAGAGAACTGCGATCGCCACATGGTGATGCGCAATGTCAGTCATCCATAGCCCTCCGGTGACCGGGTTTAGTCCTCCTTTAAAGGTGAGGAAATCGCTATAGGCTCCCCAATTCAGCGTAAAAAATGGTTTAACGCCTTGGGCAAAGCTAGGATATAGCTCGCTCATTAGGTCAGCGTTAAGGATGAATTCGTGCGGCAGTGGAATATCTTTTAGCGCTACGCCTGCATCCAACAGTTTATTGGTTGGAAGTGCGACGTGGATTAAATGACCTGCCCACCCTAAGCTGCCTAGACCCAAAAGCCCAGCCAAGTGGTGGTTGAGCATAGACTGCACGTTTTGGAACCATTCCAGTTTGGGCGATCGCACATGGTAGTGAAACCAGCCTGCAAAGAGCATCAGCGCTGCCATCGCTAGCGCACCCATTGCCGTGCAATACAGCTGAAACTCGTTGGTAAAGCCTTCTCCTCGCCACATTTGGAACAGGCCAGAGGTAATTTGAATCCCTCTAAAGCCACCGCCCATATCGCCATTGAGAATGTCTTGTCCTACCAGTGGCCACACCACCTGAGCGCTGGGCTTAATGTGAGTAGGGTCGGCCATCCAGGCAGAAAAGTTGGAGAAGCGAGCACCGTGAAAGTACATGCCGCTTAGCCATACAAATACAACCGCTAAATGACCAAAATGAGCAGAGAATATTTTTCGTGAAATATCCTGTAAATCGTTTGTGTGTGAATCGAAATCATGCGCATCAGCATGCAGGTTCCAAATCCAGGTGGTGGTTTTTGGACCTCTCGCTAGCGTGCGATCAAAGTGACCGGGTTTTGCCCACTTCTCAAAAGAGGTGGGTACCGAACTTTTCTCAGTCTCAACGCTAGCCGGACGCTCCCTTTTCGGAGGACTGGCGGTCATGAGAACTCTCCTAATGTGACATTAATAGATTTTTTTGGCTGGCTTGATCTATAACAACCCACTGAACATCGCTTGCCTGTTGGTCTAGGTTCGAGTCCAGCTCTGCAAAGTGCGGCTGGGCTTTTTCTGACACGACATGAATGCCAAGATTTGCCTGACCAACAACGTCAGACCATGTAGGGACCACAGTCTTTTGATAAGAGACTTGTGGCAGTGGGTTGAAAGAGAATTTATCGAAGTCGAATGCAGCGAGATCTACGCCGAGCGCTGCTGACCAGATACCCGCAACCGGTAAAGCTGCCAGACAAAAATGAACAGCTCTAGAGCTATTAAATCTTACTCCTTTCCAGAACAGGCTTTGTTGGTAATTTTGAGCATGCTCGAAGCTGTAGGTTTGGCGCTTTTTATCAGCTTCTTTTTTGTCTTTTTTGCTAGCAGGGAGGGGGGCAGAGGGCCGTAGCCAAGTTGAGGTGACTAAAGAGCCATGAACGGCGCACAGCATAGCACCTCCTAAGACACCGATTACACCCATTTGGTGTAGCGGACTTGCGAGAATGTTATGGTCGGCCTGAAACTGCATCATAAAGGTGAATGTGCCTGAGATGCCAAGCGGCATGCCCGACGCGAACCCACCTTGCCCAACGGGGTAAACCAGCAGTACCGATACAGAAGCCGCCACAGGCGCGGTAAACGCCAACGAAATCCAGGGACGCATCCCCAGACGATAGCTCAGCTCCCACTCTCTGTCTTGATAGCTAATGATACCGATGATGAAATGCAGCACAATTAGCTGGTAAGGCCCCCCATTGATCAGCCATTCATCTAAAGATGCGGCCTCCCAAATGGGGTAAAAGTGTAAGCCAATTGCGGCTGAAGTTGGTACTACCGCAGCCGTGATTATGTTGTTGCCCGCTAGCAAGGACCCTGAGACCATTTCTCCTGTCCCATTCATATCAACAGCGGGTGCGGCAATAATTGCCAGCACAAACACAATGGCCGCTGTTGATAATGTGGGAATGGCCAAAACGCCAAACCAGCCGATATATATTCGATTGTTGGTGCTGGTAATCCATCGGCAGAAGCGCTCCCAGGGGGATAGCGGGTTTAGCGCTTTGTGGGTTTGACCGGGGATTTGACCAGAGGTTTGATCGCTTTTATCGGTATTTGTTAAAGGACTTTTGAGACGGGGCGTCTGGGTCGGCTCGAACGGGGGTTCAAAGCGCTCCCAGCTGCTGGTTCTACCAAAGCCGGTTCTTGTCATTTAAGTTTCCTTTTAAGTTTCTTAAGGGTCGTTGAATGGTTTATCAACCTATCCCGATTGATGTCGTCAACTTAAAAAACAAAAATGGAGAACTTATGGAGACGCTGTGGCCCTTTACCAAAAGTTACAACAGAAGCTTTACAGCGTAGATGATTGCACCGATTATGGCGTCGCCACTTTATCGACTTTGGCGGCGGCTGAGGCAGCGGGTGGTTTAGAAAGGCGACCGTCTTCCATATAAACAATACGGTCGGCAATGTCGAGGATGCGATTGTCGTGAGTAACGAGCAAAATGGTACAGCCTTGATCTTTGGCAAGATCGTGCATGATGTTGACGACGTCGCGGCCTGATTTTTTGTCAAGGGCCGCGGTGGGCTCGTCTGCGAGCACAATCTTGGGACGGCTGACTAGAGCGCGGGCGATCGCAACTCTTTGCTTTTGCCCGCCCGATAGCCCTGATGGCAGATAGTGAATGCGATCGCCGAGTCCGACCTGCTCTAGCATTTCAGCAGCCTTTTGATGGCGGGCTTTTTTGTCGAACAGGCCGTGTACTTCTAAGCCCATTTGTACGTTCTCTAGCGCGGTGAGGCTACCGTGCAAGTTGTGCGCCTGAAAAATATAGCCATTGCTGCGTCTAGCTTTGACCAATCCGGTATTACTAATACCGCTGAGCTCTTTTCCGAGCACCACCAAGCTGCCAGATTGAGCCGAGCGTAAGCCACCCATCAGCGTGAGCAAAGTTGTTTTCCCAGAACCTGAAGGGCCGGTCATAATCACAATCTCACCCGCAGAAATCTTTATGTTGATGTCGAACAATACTTGCTTACGCAGCTTGCCTGAGCCGAAGTAGTGATTGAGGTTTTGAGATTGTATGACGGGTTGTTGTGTCATGGTGTCTATTAAATACCTACTAAAAAGCGACTGGGCTAGCGACCTGATGAGAGATTTTGTTTGAGGTGAGGTGAAGAGAGCAATAGACTTGGAAGCTTACGAGAAAATATCGGCTGGGTCGGCAGACTGAAGCTTTTGTGTAGCGATCGCGCCCGAAGCGCCGCACATCACCACGGTGAGCACGAATACGACAATTGCTCTACCGACGGTCATCGCCATCGGCAAAGATGTTGCAGCAGATGTTAAAGAATAGATACCGATGCCAACCGCTAAGCTAGGAATAAAGCCGCATATGGACAGAATGATCGCCTCTTCGAACACAATGCCAAGCAGGTAGCTGTTGCGATAGCCCATCGCTTTAAACGTAGCGTACTCTGAAAGATGGCTGTTGACATCTGTTGAAAGCACCTGATAAACAATCACGATTCCAACAATAAATCCCATTGCTGACCCTAGGCTAAACACGAAGCCAATAGGAGAATTACTTTGAATTTCGTTGAGCTCAAAGTCAACATAGCCTTCCTGAGTTAGAACCTGAATGTCACCGGGCAAGTGCTTGATAAGATCGGCCTGAACAGAGAGAATATCGTGTCCAGGTTCAACGTTAATCATACCCAGGTTGATCGTGCCAGCGTCTCGATTGGGAAAATGTCTAAAAAAGTTTTGATTAGTAGTAATCAGGGCACCATCGTCTCCAAAAGAAGCACCCACTGTGAAAAGACCTGTCACCGTGACGGTTCTAACACCAATCTCTGTTTGAGCTGTACCGGTTTGCTGCACTTCTGCAATCATCTCTTCATAGTCACCGCGAGCCGCTTGGTCAAACAAAAAGCTATCGGGCAGGCGAGTCCGCTCAATCTGTTGATTAATCTCAGGTAAATTGAAAGCCGCTCGGTCAGGATTTTGACCTACCATCATCAACGAACTTTTTTCTCGGGTTTGCGGGTTACGCCACACTTTTGAGCCAATATTCACAGCGTCTGCTGTGGCTACACCAGGAACATCTAGCGCCTGATAAAGCCGACGCTTGGGAAAGGTGCGCAGGTTTGAAAAGTTTTTGGCTTGGGGGCTGATCAGCACTAAGTCTGCCTGGATTGCCCGGGGGTATTGCGTATTACTTGTAAACAGAGCATCTGCAAAGCCGAGCTGCATAAAAATCAGGACGTCAGCAAAGGTAATGCCTGCGATCGCTGTTAGCAGACGAAGCCGATCGTGCTTGAGCTGAAGTAATCCTAAGGGCGTGCGATCTCGCAGTGCTCTGAATCTTTTAGAAGCGTTAAGAAAACCAAGCATATGACTATCTCCTGAGAGTTGGGGGAAGGAGCAAACTACTCGAACTGAATGGTGGCCGTGATCTGTAAATTGGTCAGTCCAGCAACTTTCTGGCCGTCTTCTTCATCCAAGCGGATGTAAACATCGACGACTCTGGCGTCGATGTTTGCGGTGGGGTCTTCATTGACGACCTGCTGCTGGTCAACTTGTAGTCCGATGCGCTCTACGATGCCCTGGAGGGTTTCTTCGAAAACGGTGGCGGTTAGCGTAGCCGGTTGGCCAGGTTCTATCTTGCCAATGTCGTCCTGGTAAACTTCAGCAACGGCCATCATTTGTGAGGTTTGGCCGATGGTGGCAATGCCATCACTAGAAACAGTTTCACCGGGGAGAGAGTGAATTTCTATAATTTGTCCAGCAGTGGGCGATCGCACATAGGCCTGGTCTAGGTTTGCCTGCGCTTCTTCTACTGATGCGATCGCTGAGTTCACTTCGGCGCGGGCTGCGTCAACGTCAACGGGGCGAACCTCTTGAATGCGATCTAGCGTTGCTCTGGCCTGAGAAATTTGCTGCTGGCTGGAGCGCTGAATGCGGCCGAGGGTCGCTTGGGCTTCGGCCAGGCTTTGCTCAGCAGTGGTGAGTGTAAGCCGGCGGGCGTCTCTATCAGAAGCGGAAATGCCGCCTCGTTCATAGAGCATGTTGTAACGCTGAAAATCGGCGCGAGCGTTGTTCACTTCGGCCTGAATCCGCGCAATCGTCGCCTCTTGGGTCTCTACGTTGCCCAACAGCTCTGCTTCTAAGCGTAAAATTTCGGCCTGCTGAGCTTCAATATCGCCGGTTTGTGATCCGGCTTCTATTTGAGCGAGCTGGGCGCGGGCGATGTTGACCTGTTGCTGGGCTGTTTGCAAGGCAGCTTGAAGGCGATCACGGTTATCTAAAATGGCGATCACTTCACCTGCGGCCACGCGATCGCCCTCTGCTACGGGCAGCTCATCAATTCGCGCTGATTGAACAGAGGTCGGCGCTGTTAGGTTAATTAATTCTCCCTGTGGCTCTAGTCGGCCAAGGGCTGTGACTGTTGTAATTTCGGGTGACTGGGCTGCGAGTTCTGCGGCTTCTCGCTCAGCGACTCGGGTCTGGTGCGATCGCCAAGCAGAGAAGCCGATTAGCCCCAACACTAAAACACCTGCAATCACTATCCAACGCCGAGAAGCGCCCCAAGACTTATCATTTGTTTTTCCATCTAGCTCGCTGCCTGGAGAAGGCCCAGCAGCACCCTGACTACTCAATATGCCTAATACGTTCATACGATCTCTTACCGAAGTGGAGGTGGTAGCAGACTGACTATCTACATAATACTAAACTGTTTAGTAAAGTCAACTGCTCGATTGTATATGATAGGTATTGTGCAGAGCCATTTATGCTGCTTTTGCCTTTCCCTCCTTTGATGTAACCGTCACAATTTATGGCACCCAGTCCTGTTGACCCCACAGAAACCTCAGCCCGTAAAATGGGTCGGCCTAGCCAAGGCAAATCGGCAGAAAAAGCGCAGGCAATTTTGGTTGGTGCTTTGGAGGTGTTTACAACCGAGGGCTACGCAGCGGCCACAATGGATCGCCTCGCGGCTGCCGCAGGGGTTTCCAAACCTACGATATACAGCTACTTTGAAAGTAAAGAGGGGTTGTTCGTTGCGCTGATTCAATATCTTGTTAGCGACGACGACATGTCTTTGGAAATGCTGCCAGAGGCCATTCGCTTACAGCTTCCCCCAGAAAAAGTACTGTTTAAGATGGGCACATCTGTACTAGAAAGTTTTGCAGTCGATCAGCCTCGGCTGACGCTGTTTCGATTGATGATCGGGGAGTCTGAAAGATTTCCAAAGCTGACCAAAACCTTTGTGCGCGAAGTCCAGAAACCTCTGCTAGAGAATGTCTCAACATATTTAGCCGCCCAGCCTCATCTTCACTTTTCAGATCCTATGGTGGCCGCTCGTATGTTTGTGGGCTCTATTGTGCACTACATCATCACTCAGTACGTTATGCACGGAGCCAATATTTTGCCGATGGAGCGTGACCACATGGTCAAAGAGTTGGTGCAGCTAATTGTGCAAGCGGGTCAACCTCAGTCCGTTTGATGAACTATCAGGTCTTTTTCTGGGCTGTCTTTGATGGCATGTCTTTAGTCATCGTCTATTGAAGAGGGCCAACCGAGCTGAGCACGGCTTTCGTGAATCATCTTTGCTAAGAGTCGGCGTAGCGCCAGTACACCCTTAGGAGATTCTATAAAATCGATTTGTACGGACTGTACCTGATTGGCACCCCTGACGTTAATTGTCATACCTGTTGATTTTAATTGGGTAAGACTTGCTTGTTTGGCCCAGTTCACGTCTGCGGCTGTTTTAGCGCAGGCCAACAAATCTTCTTGGTGATCCTGATTTAAATGTCGGCTAATGGCTGTCAATAATTTGTCTGTCAGCGGTGCGCCTTCTCTTTTTGACGGCTCATGTGATGATGGAGAATTCTTCTGATTGTGCTTCATTATAATTTCTCTTTTAATCAGTCTGTTTGAACAACTTGAACAACAGTTTGTTGCGTACTGTCAGCTCGCTTCAGATAGCTTATGTCAGCCAGGTGTTTTCAGAGGACTTATTCAGAGAGCCTGTTCAGAATTGCGTTCTGACTTTTGGACAACTTTGGCAGCTAGCCAAACGCTCATTAAACAAACTAGAAATCCGATGAGGAATACGCCTGTATAGCCCAGCGCTGCTGCAATAAATCCGCTGAAAGCAGGCACGCCTACGCGGTGACCTAGAACGTAAACTGACGATTGCAGCGTGTAGTCGCTGCCTGCTGTATCTGAGCGGCTTTTATCCATCATCACTGTGAAGAGTGCGGTACTCGCGACGCTGCGGGCGAATACTTCACCGGTGCTGACAATGTAGAGAACAATCGGATTGCGGACGCCGACAGCCGGTAGGGTCAATGCAGCGACGGCGATTGCCTGCAATACACCAAACAAAATTAGCGATCGCCTGCGACCTATGGGCTGCACAAGGCCGCCTGCTAGCAGCGACCCGGCAATGGCTACGCTCGATCCAACAATGCCGGTCATCCAGCCGATATCAGCCATTGAAAGGCCTAGATCTACAAGCAGCGGGCGAAACATGGTTGCGGCCATACTGCTGCCTGTGGCATAAAGCAAGATAAAAAGTAGCCAAATCAAAGCGCCCGGCCGCTGGAGAAAACTTAGCAAGGTCTCGAAATATTTCGAGATGCTGTGAGTAGCAGATGCTTTTAGAGCGTGAAATCGATGGGTTGTTGGTGTTGTCAGTGGCTGAACAGGTGATCGCACAGCAGCTTTTTGAACGGCTGTTCCATTATTAGAAACGCTGTCTGGCTCGTGGTACCACAGTAGCGGTAACAAGGCGAGCATAACGCCTCCGGCTAATATCCATACGCTCACCTGCCAGCCCAGTCGGTCTAGTGCCAATAGCATGATGCCGCCGCCTAGCAGGCCACCGACTGCTCGCGCTGCGCTCTGAATGCCGTTCCCCCAGCCTCGCTCGCTAGGCAACAGCATTCTGACTGCGATCGCATCGGTTGCAATGTCTTGCGTCGCTGCTAAAGTTACGACCAAAAACACGCCTTGAAATAGCACAAACGCATCGCTGCTGATCGAATCGATAGAAGCACAGGCGATCAATGTGAGACAGAGCAGGCACTGGGTAACCACAATCCAAGATTTGTAGTGTCCCCATCGGCGTGAACCGTAGCGGTCAACTAGCGGTGCCCAAAGAAATTTTAGAATCCAAGGTAACGTCAACAAGCTCAACAGGCCAATGACTTGGAGTGACGCGCCCTGTTGGCGGAGGAAAATGGGCAGCGCTTGAAAGAAGAAAGCAGCGGGTAGAAATTGAGAGGTATAGAGACTGCCTAGCAGGATAAACTTGGTGCGCGATCGCAGTATTTTTTGAGGCTTTAGCTGGGTATTTTGCGTCATGAGAAAGAAGCGTCCGGAATGTCTTTTCGCTGTCAAACTGTTAGCTAGCAAACTGTTAACTGGCAGACTGTTAGCTGGCTAAATAGAGGGTTAGACTCTATGACTAGAACTGATAGCTAACAGAGCCCAGCACTGTGAAGGGATCGCCTGGTTCGATGCCTCGGGTGCGGGTGCGGGGCGTACCTTGAACGTAGTTTGTGTCGAACAGATTTTGAATGTTGAGTCCGAACTGCCAGCTGTCTCGCTGATAGGAAAGCGCGGCGTTGGTTAGAAAGTAGCTATCTAGACCGAAGCTGTTGTTTAAGTCGCCCTGACGCTCACCTACCCAATTCACGCCTAGGCCAAACCCTAATCCAGTGAGATCGCCCGATTGAATTTCATAATTTGTCCATAGGCTAGCGCTGTGTTGAGGGATGCCCGGCAGTCGGTTGCCTACGTCAAAGCTGTTGTCTTCTGTGATGCGTGCATCAATGTAGGCATAGGATGCACGCAGATTCCAGCCAGGTGAAATTTCGCCAATCACGTCTAGCTCTATTCCTTGACTTTGCTGTTCGCCGGTGGCAATTGCAGCGCGAGGATCGTTTGGGTCGGCGGTTGCGACGTTTTGCTTGGTGATATTAAAGTAGGCCAGGGTAGCGAGTAGACGACGATCTAACAGCTCTGTTTTGATGCCAACCTCGAAGCCTTCACCCGTCTCAGGCTCTAAGGGTTCGCCATCAATCGTGAGGTCGGCGCTGGGAAAGAACGATTGAGAATAGTTGGCGTACAAAGAGAGTGATTCGAGGGGTTGATATAGCATCCCAACGCGGGGGCTGAAGGCGTCTTCGTTAAGAGTGGTTTCGGTGACGCTATTACCCCTACTGGCGGTAGTTGTTTGGGTGAGGGTTTCGTAGCTGAAGCCAGCGAGCAAGCTTAAATTGTCTAGCAGCTCAATTTGATCTTGTGCGTAAAACTGAAGACTGTCGGTGCCGATTTGTTCTTCGCTAGTAGGTGTGCTGTCGCGCTCAGGTCTGGGCAGTGCGCCGTAAACGGGATCGAAGATATTTAAGGGCGATCGCACCGAAAAGTCGGTAAAGGAGTCTGAGTCTAACGTATAGCGAGCCAGATCAAGGCCTAAGAGCAGCGTGTGGTCAATCGATCCGGTTGAAAATTCGCCGACAACGTTGGTTTGTAGTGCCAGTGTCTCATTATTAACGATCTGTTCGGCAAAGACGCGGTTGAGGGACCCGGTGGTTTCATCGAGGCCGCCGATGAATGGAAAGCTAAGCGCAGCGCTAATATCATCGGTTTTGTCGAGATAGCGAAAGGCGTTGCGCAGCGTCCAGCTGTCATTAAAACGATGTTCTAAATCGTAGCCAATGCTCAAGAACTCGCTGGCGATGCTGTCACCCGGTTCACCTAATAGGCGATCGCGTGGAATATCAGCGACTGCTTCACCTATTGCGACCAGTCCTGGATCGAAAGGGCGATCGTCGTTCAGATACTCTACTTGAAGGTTGAGATCGGTGTGATCGCCAATCTTCCAGGTCAGCTGAGGTGCTACAAAAAACCGTTCAGCGGCAGCGTCAAAATCCCGAAAGCTTTCCTCGTTTTGGTACAAGGCGTTGAGTCGATAAAGCAGCTGACCATCCTCATCCAGCGGCCCTGACATATCAATTCGCGGCCTGAAGCTGCCTCGGCTATCTGCCTGGAGCGCTAGCTCATAAAACGGATCATCCAGCGGTCGTTTAGAAACAACATTGACCGATCCGCCCGGCTCAGATTGGCCAAATAAAACAGAAGCGGGGCCTCTTAAGACTTCAATGCGTTCAATATTGGCAATTTCTGGAAAGCCCTGTCCGGCAGCATCTCCATTGTCATTAGGGCTGTATAGACGAAAGCCATCTCGAAACACAGAAGCCCCCTCAAAGCCTCGCAGGCTGACCTGGAATCCTCTACCTTCTGTTGAATTTACTGACGTGCCGCTGATATTTTGTAGCGCGTCGCCTAAGTCGAGTGCCTGCTGGTCGATTAGCACCTGTTGAGGAATCACCTGAATAGAAGCGGGCGTTTCTAGAATCGGTGTGTCGGTGCGAGTAGCACTGGTGGCGTCTGGCGTAAAGTAGTCATCTTCGGTTTGGTCGCCAGTAACCAGTAGCTGAATCCTATCTTCAGGGGCACTTTGCTGAGATTGTTCGAGCTGTTGTGTAGGCTCGTTGACCATGACATTCACAGTCAGTTCTGTTGCGCCTGTTGAAACCGCTACTGTCGGTGGCGCATCGGTGCCGGTAATCGCAATACGGACCTGACTATTGGGCTGGTTAGCGATGTCAATCAGGGCGATTCCTGCGGCGGGGGCGGCGGCAGAAAAAGCTTCTTCTGTCGGTAAGTTCAATCGAGCGTTGGCGATATCTGCAATTGCGGCACTGCCCGCTATGGACGTCTCAGCGGCTGCTAACTCGCCTGTTGCTTCTAGTCTTAGCGTTATGCCTGCCGACGTTTCTTCCAGCTGAATGCTGGTAATTTCAATGGGTTCGGCAGTTATTGCTTGCGCAAGCCACTCATGTGGGGCAACAACATGCTGCTTCGGTAGTGCTTCGGCTGCGATCGCAGCTTGGCCCAATAGCAGCCACAATCCTACGAGTAACTGAACTGACCAACCGCCCCGCTTTACCCAGATCAAAATCATGCCTAGTCTCATCGCGATAAATGGGAGCTATTCCCAATATTTTTGATGAGCCGATACTACCGGGCCAGATTTGTTGTTTTCTTTGTCAGCCGGACTTTTTTTCTGTCTCCGCCGGACTTTTTATACCACAGCTTTCTGCATGATACGTAGTACAGATAATTGCTTGTTAGCGCAGTCTCATCTGATACGCTTTGGGGCTAATATCAAACGTGCGGCGAAAAGCCACGCTAAACGATTCAGGATTTCTGTAGCCTATTCGCTGAGCGACACTGGCAATTGTCATCTGGGGCATCTGTAAAAGCTGCTGTGCCTGCTGCATTCTGTACTGGTGTAGATAGCCGAACACGGTGGTCCCAAAGACCTGGCGAAAGCCTTGCTTTAACTTACGGTCATTGAGCCCAGACTGATGAGCCAAAGCTAGCAGGCTGGGTGGATTTGTTACCTGGCTCAGTAAAATGTCTCTTGCGTAGACGATACGATCAACATCGTCTTGCTTTAAGTCACCAGCGCTGCTAGCCAAAGATCGCTGTGGCTTGTTACGCCTTGTGCCATAGTTTGATGACAGCTGGTCGAAGTACAGGCTAATCAGCTCGACGGCTTTACTCTCTAAATACAGGCGCTTGGATAGACCCTGATAAGGGCAGCTCAACAGCTGTTGAACGGTTGCGTTCATGACCGTGGTCATGCTGTGTGAGTGAAAGTAATCGGTCTGATGGCGATTAGCGATCGCATTTTCTAATGTGTCGGGCAGCTGTTCTATAGCTTCTGGATCGTTGAGCCCGATAGCTTCTGGCTGAATGTGTAAATGAACTAGCAGCAGCGGTTCGGCCGCGTATTCTATAGTTCTGCTCTCACCTTTAAGCAGGCCTAAGCTCACTTGTCCAGCCTGGAGATGGAAAGCCTTTTCAGAATTAGAGCTGCGGCCTTGAACATGACCTGATAAACAAAAGCTCATCCCCAATGGTTGAATAGGCGTTGAGCTACCGGTTTTGACAATCGCACTTTCCTGGTGCTGATGATTCTGAATCATCAGGCTGAGGCCAGGCCGCAGCTGCCACCGTTGGTTTGGCCTGCAAGCTATAGATGCAGGGCTCTGGGTAGCTTTAGCGGAATAATTTGCCTGCATACGCCCATCTCAATAGCTTGTGTACTCAATAGCTTGTGTAACTGGGTACTGCGTGGTTAGGTACCAAAGACCGATTCGTATATTTCAATGATTAGCTTAAAACTAAATGACATTAATTACCATTAACTTATCCTTAAAAGAGCCTTACCTTTCATTAGAGTTGTCTTGAATCTATTTTTTCAACAGAATCTCAGCAAGTCGTGGCGGCCTGTGCCGTTTTTACGCACACGTGATTTCCGGACATAACGTAAGAAAAGTAAGAATTTAAGTGCCATACGGAGATAATCTGCCAGGTGAGAGCGGGCACTGTAATCCTGTAGAAATAGCTGCTGTCAGGTGAGCTCGGCTTTATTTAACTCAAGCTTTTTCAGCTTTTGACCGTCAGAAATTACAGCCAAGAACTGTAATATTTGTCTGTGATTTCTGTTTGGGGAAGCCTGAGCACTTATGCCAAAGCTAATTTCTATAAGCGTCACGGTTGACTTGGTAATGAAACACGTTTTATTGATTGAAGATGATGAAGGTAAGCGGACAATAGAACTACAAAAAGACTCTAGTTCTATTGGAAGAGACCCTCGAAACTCAATCGTTTTAAATTCTCGCGAGATTTCGCGTCAGCATGCTGTTCTACTGCGCCTGCCTCAAAGGGGAAAATCTGGTCATCAGTTTCGGATTATTGATGGAAACTTTCAAGGAAAGCCGAGCACAAATGGACTGTTGATCAACGGATGTCAGAAAACGTCTCATAATCTATCTCACGGCGACGAGATTATTTTTGCAGCAGCGGTGGGTGTTCGCTATTTCACTTTTGAGGATGGGCCAAGCTCTGACTGGCTATTAGCTAATGATGAAGCTGTTCTTGATCATATGGAGACCTATATCGCACCGGCTATCGGAATATCTGAAGATCAGACCACTGCCACTGCTATAGACGACGCCTCACTAGAGCGGCTAGCTTCATTTCCTGAGTTGTTTCCACATCCTATTATTGAAGTTTCAATCACAGGAGAGCTGACTTACCTGAATCCGGCTGTTGTAAAACAGTTTCCAGAGATTGAATCGCAGAAATTTACGCATCCTTTGCTAGTAGATGTCATTGATGTTGTAAAGGGGCATTCGTCGCAGCAGTTTACCCGAGAGGTGACTATCGGGGAGCGCACGTTTGAGCAGGCTGTGAACTACATCTCGCAGAGCGAGTTGATTCGCATGTATGTGCTGGATATTACCAGCCGCAAGCATGCAGATGATGCGATGAAGGCGCTGCATCAGAAGCTAGAAGTGGAGTTTGAGCTTAGAACACAGCAGCTGAATGAGGCGAACGAGCGGTTAAAAGAAGAAAAAATGGCGCTGAGCGCTAGCCATGCTACGAACCGGGCACTGCTGAATGCAATGCCCGATCCAATGTTTCGGGTAGATAGCCAGGCAAATATTGTGAACTTTAAGGTACCGCAGCAGCATACGCTGCCGTTTGAGCCAAAATCTTGCTTGCACAAGCCGCTATCAGCCGTGTTTACGCCCAGTGCAACTAAGGCTATCAAAGCCTGTATTGAGCAGGCGTTAGAAAAGAAAGAGATTCAGGTTGTCGAGTTTCAGCTGCCACAGTCGCAAACGCTTTTAGATTTTGAGGCGCGGATTGTGATGAGTGCGCCGGAGGAAGTAATGGTTGTGTTTCGCGATATTACGGAGAGAAAGCGAAACGAGGCGGAAATGCTGAGCACCCTGGATAGAGAGCGAGAGTTAAACGAGCTAAAAACAAGATTCGTGGCGATGACCTCTCATGAATTTCGTACGCCGCTGACAACAATTTTGTCTTCAGCGGAACTGTTAGAGCACTATAGCGAGCGCTGGGATGTTGCTAAACAGTCTCAATATTTAGACAAGATTAAAACAGCTACTCAGCATATGACTGAGCTGATCAACGATGTGCTGCTAATTAATAGAACAGAGTCGGGAAAGCAAGGTTTTCATCCGCAGCCGCTGGTCATCAACGAATTCTGTCAGGAAGTTATTGAAGAGCTACAGATTACAACAGTAGAACATAGCCTGGTGATGCGATCGCGTATCCCTAATATAGCCTGCTTACTAGATAGCAAACTAATGCGACATATTCTGACTAATCTGCTGTCGAATGCCATTAACTATTCACCTCAAGGCGGTGAGGTTTTGGTCGAGATTGATCAGCAAGGCGATGAGATGCGGCTGTCGGTAAAAGACTCGGGTATTGGCATTCCTGAAGAGACTCAGGCAAGACTGTTTGAATCGTTTATTCGAGGGAGTAATGTGGGCAGCATTTCTGGAACAGGGCTGGGACTAGCGATTGTGAAGCGATCGGTAGATCTACATCAGGGACGGATTGAGTGTGAAAGCGAGGTTGGTGTAGGCACCCGGTTTGTTGTCTCTCTGCCGATGATGGTTGTTCAAGGTGTTACTTACGATGTTGAATAGTGATTCTAAATAGAGAGATTTTGAGCAGAGTGCTATCAGCAAGATTAAGATAAATTAGGAGAAAAGATGACTAAAATTTTGGTAATTGAAGACGAAACAGAAATTCGCTCGAATCTCATTGAGCTGTTGAAATTAGAAGAGTATGAGGTGATGGGCGCTGATAGTGGCGTAACCGGTCTGATTGGGGCGATGGAGTATCAGCCCGATTTGATCTTATGCGATGTGATGATGCCCGAGCTTGATGGTTACGATGTCCTTAGTGCCCTACGGCAAGATCCTAAAACAGCGCTGATTCCTTTTGTTTTCTTGACTGCATTTGCAGATAGGGGGGATATTCGACAGGGTATGGAGCTAGGGGCGGACGACTACTTAACCAAGCCCTTTACCTGTAGCGAAGTCATTGGCGCAGTAGAAACCAGGCTGAAGAAGCAGGCTTTGATTGAGGAAGATTATCGGCTAAATCAGGCGCAGGTACTTGCAAAACAGAGGCAGCAAGCTAGACAGTTTCGAGATGGCTTAGACCAGGCCGACGTTAAACTAATGGATGATGTTCGCCAAGAGCTCAAGCGTACGGTAACCAGCCTAACAATTGTTACGAATGCGTTGCGGTCACTTCCTGAGAGTCTAGAGCGTAATCAAGGGCTGAGTCTGATTCAAAGCGTGTGCGCTGGTGAAATTAAGCTGCTGGCCAGAATTCCTAACTTTGAGTATCTGGAAAATGAGCATCTGTTGAACTCATGAGATAGCTTTGTTGGCCGTCTCTATCTGTTGTTTTGCGGCTGCCACTTTACGCTCACTGTAGCGGCCTGTGAGTTTTTCTGTGCGCTCTCACAGGCTATGTGCTCTCATAGGCTAATCAGTTGGTCGCGCAGAAAATCGACGAATGCTTTTACGCGAGGAGAGTGTCTTCTGTTTGGCAAGTAGAGCGCGTAGATGCCACTATCTACTTCAACTTGAGGTTGCGCCTGAAATGCGGTAAGAACAGGTTGCAGCCGCCCGGTGCTGATATCTTCACCGATTAGCCAGGTGGGCATGAGGATGATACCCGCACCGTCCAAACAAGCCTGTCGTAGCAGCGCGGAATTATTAGCACACAGAGCACCTCTCACGCGCACGCTGTGTGTTTTTCCTTCTTTTTCAAACCGCCAGGTACCGTATCCGGCGGTGTAGGCGAAGAGCAAACAGCTGTGATGAGGTAAGTCGTCGGGTGACTCGGGCCGTCCATATTGCTCAAAATACTCTGGACTGCCGCATACTAACCGTGTGTAGGAAGCTAACTTGCGTAGAATGAGGCTAGAGCTAGAGTGCTCCAGATTGCCGACTCGGATAACTAGATCTAGATCTTCTTCAACCAGATTAGACAGGCGATCGCTAAGCTGTAGATCGAGCTGGACTTCTGGATAACGAGATAAAAAGTCTGTGAGCAAAGGCGCGATATGCAGCTGACCAAAGGCGACTGGCAGACCTACCCTCAGTAGACCATGCGGAGTGTCTGCTTGTTCTACGACACAAAGTCTTGCTTCTTCGACGTCCTGCAGAATTTTGACGGCTCTGTTGTAATATTTTCGCCCGATAGTCGTCAGCGTAACGCTACGGGTAGACCGATTGAGCAGCTGAGTATTTAACGACTGTTCGAGACTATTAACCCTGATTGACTGACAAAAGTTTAGTCAGGAAGGAACTTGACGGTGATCGCC
>CALDSK010000318.1 GCA_937911865.1 uncultured Synechococcus sp. | reverse complement strand
TATTCCCTGACGGTATTCCCTGACGGTATTCCCTGACGGTATTCCCTGACGGTAGAGCACCCAAAAACTACGTAGACTGCGAGCAGTTTTCAACACATCATAGAGGGTAATTACTTAGCTCTCTAGCCTAACTCCTTACAAAGGACGATGCTTGATTGACAGGTTAAATACTTTCTATTCAATGCATTTGTCAGTTCATCAGGCCAATAACTAGACTGATAGCGCCGATTTGGTCGCGCCGAGTAGCCGCGTAGAGTCAACCTACGTACGCAGGCAGGGCCTCAATCAAGAGCACCAAAGGATTCTATCTGCGAGAAACCGCTGGTGAGTGGGTTAAATACCAGCGCCAGGGAATATCCATCCCTTTTGATAAACCAACACGAGTGGTCTGCGTAACTTCTAAAGATGCCTCTGATTCTTTCCGGGGCTCCACCCAGAGTCCTCTTTCGGGATGAACAGGTTTGCCTCTTAGCGACTCGTCTATTCGTAGTTCGCGGCAGAGCTTTCCAGGGCCAGCAGCAACTTTTTCTAGCTTGTCTGGATTTTTCTTGGGCACGTGCCAACTGGGCAGCTGTTCTAAATGGACAGCGCGGATCAAAATAGTGCTGGCGAAGCCGTCTCGGTCAGTAACGATGTTGAAGCAGTGATATTGGCGGTAAATGCGATAGACATAGGCAAACCCCGCCGGACCAAAGACGACCGCATTGCGTTCGGTCTTTCGCTGGTACTGATGCATGGCGGGGTCACCGGCTTCGTATGCCTCGGTTTCCACGATTTGGCTGCGGGTGATGGCCCCACCGATTTGCCGAACGAGTGTGCAGCCTAGCAAAGCTGGAGCGACTTCTGTCGAAGGACGATTGAACCAATCTGCGGCAATGAAGTCAGAAATATTAAGACCTCTTGATGGGTTTACTTAGGGTTTACTCAAATATAGATTGATAAAGAATGTAACCAAGTGTAAATAAGATGAGAGACTAATAGTAAGCAGTCGTAGTTATCGTGCCAGAGGTTATCTACCCATGTCCCGAGCTTACAAATTCACCAATCGTATTCATTTTAGAAATATTCGTGGCGATTTGTTTGGAGGGCTAACCGCTGCGGTCATCGCCCTACCTATGGCCCTAGCGTTTGGTTTTGCCTCGGGGGCGGGGCCGGAAGCGGGGCTGTACGGCGCAATTATCGTCGGCTTTTTTGCCGCCCTGTTTGGAGGCACGCCAACGCTCATCTCTGAGCCAACGGGCCCGATGACGGTAGTCATTACTGGCGTTATTGCCAGCCTAGTGGCAGCTCAAGGCCCAGAAAAAGGTCTTGCCATGGCGTTTACCGTCGTGATTATGGCAGGTATTTTTCAAATCATTATTGGCTCGCTAAAGCTGGGCCGGTACGTGACTCTGATGCCCTACAACGTGGTATCGGGTTTTATGTCAGGGATTGGTTTGATTTTGATCATCTTGCAAGTCGGGCCAGTGATGGGACTAGAGAGCCCCTCTGGCGGTGTGCTTGGAACGATTAGGGAACTACCTACTCTGCTAGCTGGCATTCAACCAAGCGAGACGATTCTGGCGGCGCTGACGGTTGCTATTATTCTTTTCTTTCCCAAGGGCTTACGAAAGTTTGCACCGCCTCAGCTAGTTGCCATGGTGGTCGGTACGGTCTTATCGCTCACTGTGTTTGGCAGTGTTGAAAGTATCGACCGGATTGGTGCGGTTTCGCTGGGTGTCCCTGAGCTGACAGTCCCAACGTTCACTGGCGAGCAGCTGCAAATCATGCTGGTTGATGCGGGTGTGCTGGGGATGCTCGGTAGCATTGATGCGCTGCTAACCTCTGTGGTCGCTGATAGTCTTACCCGCACAGAGCATGACTCTAACAAAGAGCTGGTAGGTCAGGGTATTGCTAATATTGTGTCTGGCTTATTTGGTGGTCTGCCCGGTGCTGGTGCCACGATGGGCACGGTGGTGAATATCAAGGCGGGCGGAAAAACCGCGCTTTCGGGTTTATCGCGAGCGGTCATTTTACTGATCGTTGTGTTGGGTGCGAGCTCGTTAACGCAGCACATTCCGCTGGCGGTACTGGCCGGCATCATCATTAAGGTGGGCTTGGACAATATTGACTTGGGCTTTTTGAAGCGCGCGCACTACATCTCGCGGAAGTCTGCGGCGTTTATGGTTGGTGTGATTTTCTTGACGGTGTTTGTAGACCTGGTGATTGCGGTGGGTATTGGCGTGTTTGTGGCCAATATGCTGACCATTGAGAAGCTGAGTAAGCTGCGTTCAGATAAAGGCGTGACGGCAATTACCGATGATGACGATACAATCGTGCTGAGCGCTGAGGAGAAGTCTTTGCTGGAGCAGGGGAATGATCAGATTCTGCTGTTCCGTTTGAGCGGTCCGATGATTTTTGGTGTGGCAAAGGCGATCGCGCGGCAGCGTGAGGCTGTGCAGAACTGCAAGGCGTTTATTCTGGATATCAGCGAGGTGCCACACCTGGGCGTGACGACTTCACTGTCGTTAGAGAATGCCATTCAAGAGGCGGTAGACGGCGACCGGGCTGTTTACATCGTGGGTGCTAAGGGGCAAACATATAAGCGTTTGACTCGGCTGGGCCTACTCGATATTGTGCCTCCTGAGCGATTTATTAAAGATAGAACGACTGCCTTGAAGCAGGCTGTGCTCGCCGTCAATCGAACAGACGGTAAGCCAATTGCTAGTGCTCAACCTTCTATGTCAAACGCTTAGGACTCAAACGATTAAATGCCAAATAGTTAATCGTCAAACAGTTAATCGTCAAACCTTTAATCAAAGTAGTTTGAACATCAAAATAGCTTGAACCCAGCTAGTGTAAATCTGACTGGGTTCAAGCTATTTTGAGTTGAAGCGCCGCTGATACAGCGCTCCAGTACGACTAGAGCGTGTGGGTCTTGACTGTGGGTCTTAACTATCGACTTAGGTGTAGGCACTTACGAAGCCACTCAATCGCTCCATACCCTGCTCGATGGTGTCCATGTCTGTGGCGTAGGAAATGCGTAGGGTGCCTTCTGCACCGAAGGCAACGCCGGGAATAGTGGCGACGTATTTTTCTTCGAGTAGCTTTTGGCAAAAGGTGGCTGACTCTATGCCGGTCTGGCTAATATCAACCATGAGGTAGAACGCGCCTTTGGGTTCTACGTAGCTAAGGCCCGGAATGCTATCGATCATTTTCATGATGGCAAGGCGTCGTTTGCTAAAGGCTCTTTTCATGATGGCGAGGTCGTCGGTGGGACCGGTGAGCGCGGCGATCGCACCATACTGCGCAAACGTGCATACATTAGACGTACTGTGACTTTGCAGCGTATTTACAGCTTTGATCACAGGCTCGGGCGCGGCTAAATATCCTAGCCGCCAGCCAGTCATGGCGTAGGCCTTGGCAAATCCGTTGCTAACAATCGTACGGTCGAATATTTCTGAATTTAGGCTGCCGATGCTGCAGTGCTCAGTGCCTTCGTAGAGGATCTTTTCGTAAATTTCGTCGGAGACAACTAGGATGTCGGCTTCTACAATGATATCTGCGATCGCCCTAAGCTCCTCAGTCGTGTATACCATCCCAGTTGGGTTAGACGGTGAATTGAGTACAAACAGGCGAGTGTTGGGTGTGATTGCCTGTTTAAGCTGCTCAGCCGTAATTTTGTAGTTCGACTCGGCAGTGGTGTTAATAATTACGGGCGTGCCGCCAGCTAGCTTCACCATTTCGGGATAGCTCACCCAGTAAGGAGCCGAAATGATCACCTCATCACCCGGATCGAGCAGGGCCATCATTAAGTTGTACAGCGAGTGCTTGCCGCCGTTGGTCACCATAATATTGCTAGCGCTGTAGGCAAGCGTGTTATCTCGCTGCAGCTTTTGTGCGATCGCTTCTCTTAACGCTGGCTCTCCTGCTGCCGGACCGTAGCGTGTTTTCCCATGATCGATGGCTGCCTTAGCGGCTTCACAGATATGCTTTGGCGTATCAAAATCAGGTTCTCCGGCACTAAAACTGCAGACATCAAGCCCGTCCTTTTTCATCGCCTTGGCTTTTGCAGAGATGGCCAGGGTCATAGAAGGAGTAACCCTACTGATTCGGGAGGCGAGCTTCATGGGTAATAGCAGGTACCGGTGCCTGTATAGATTGGGTAAAAAAATGGTTAATACAATACCGTAGATCGATTTTGTGATTTCGCGATTGCGAAATAGCCGGATAAGTCAAATTTTTCGGATATTTTTATATCTTTTTTTGGCTTTCCTAGGCGGCAGTATTACCGGGCTGTAGCTATTGCCTATAACTGTCTAGAACGCTTTACCCATAGCCTTTTACTCGCAGCCTTTTACTCGCAGCACGCTCAGTGATTCAGTCCGCCTGTCGGATCGGAATCTCAATACAAAACTCTGTATTCTGTCCAGGCAGAGAATAGCAGCGCATTCGTCCGCTGTGTCGGTCCACCACAATTTGATAGCTAATTGAAAGCCCTAGCCCGGTCCCTGAGCCAATCGGTTTGGTTGTGAAGAAGGGATCGAACAGCTTATCGCGGATATCGTACGGAATGTTGGGGCCGTTATTAGCGATGCGGATAGAGATGTAATCATTAGGCAGTACTTCGGTATGTATCTCAATCTGAGGGATCTTGTCACTATCCGGTTCTCTCATCTCTTGAACCGCATCTAACGCGTTTGCCAGCACGTTCATAAATACCTGATTGAGCTGCCCGGCATAGCACTCTACTTGAGGCAGGTTGCCATAGTGTTTTTTCAACTCTACCCGCCTTTGATTTTCGCCTGGTTTGAAGCGATGCTTTAAAATTAGTAGCGTGCTTTCTATCCCCTCATGGATGTTAACTTCTTTCATATCGGCCTCGTCGAGCCGAGAAAATATTCTAAGCGAGAGAACGATCTCTTTAATTCGGTTAACGCCTAGTTTCATGGAACTCTGCGTTTTTTCTAAGTCTTCGAGTAAAAACGTCAGATCAATCTCTTCGACTCTCTCCTTAATCTCTTCTGTAGGGTTTGGATAATACTCCCTGTACATCTCTAACAGGTCAACAACTTCTTCTATGTAGTTCTGTACGTGAGTGATGTTACCGCTAACGAAGTTGACTGGATTGTTGATTTCGTGGGCGATGCCTGCTACGAGCTGGCCGAGTCCAGACATTTTCTCGGTTTGTACCAGCTGCGTTTGCGTGTCTTTAAGATCGGCGATCGCAGAGGCCAGTCGATGGGTTTTCTCTCTCAGTTTTTGTTGAGAGGCTTGAAGTGCCCTTTCTGCCTGCTTGCGCTTGGTAATATCTCGAACAATTGCAAAGACCTGATCGTCTAAGAAAGGCAGCAATCGAACTTCATAAAAGCAGGTATCTTCTGCTTCACCTAGCTTATGGAAAATACTGACTTCTGACAGCATGCCTTCGTCGAGATCGACAATCGCTGCCATAAATTTTTTTCCTGTCTTTTCTGGTAGAAACCGACTGAGTGGTTTGCCCCTTACTTCCAAAGACGACAGGTAGGGCCGTTTTGATTGACTAAGCTTATAGTCTAAAATCATGCCTTGCTTATCCAGACGCAAAAAAGTGTCTGGAATCGCTGCTCTCATTTGAGAATTCAGCGTTGATAGCTCCTCAGCATGGTGCTGCACAATATTCTCGTATCGAGAGCGATCGATGTCAGCCTGCTCGTAGGTGTGATTGACAGCATCAAGAAAGTCTTTCCAAGAGTCTGGTAGAGTTGCCTGTTCGGCTTCTTCGGTTTCCAAATACTGACTTAAATGATCTGGTAAATGACGTTTTAGCTGGCGCTGAAGCAGGCGATGCATAAAGTCTGTAGCAAGGTTGGCCTTACCCGCAGGAATAGTCATAGAGTGCCCATTTCAACAGCGAGTTCTAGACTGCGTACATTTTCGGAGCTTTTGGCAGTTATTCAGAGTTCTAAAAGCGATACGTTGGCCAGGTAAACTGTGAGGACTTCACCGATTGATATGAATCACTCCCGTTTTTCTGCGTCCGGGTCGGCGTCTGAGGCTGCATCTGGGCCATCGGATTTTTTTGCTTTGTTTTCGGCGCTCCGCGCTGCTGGCGAAGTCATGACTCGAAAAAATGAGCGCTCGGAGTTGCTCGATGGCTGGTCGTTAGACGTTCGTGACCCCAGTGTGCTGGCTCGAATGATGCCTTTGATGCGGTGGTTTTATGACTATTATTACCGGGTGCGCACAGGGGGCTGGGAGCACATTCCTGCCGGTGAGCCGGTGATGTTTGTCGGCTCGCACAATGGTGGCCTGCCCGCGCCAGATATGCACATGCTGCTCTATGACTGGTGCGATCGCTTCGGGACTGAAAAGCCGCTTTACGGACTAATGAGCCCTAAAATTTGGGACGTGATGCCCCCGATCGCCCGCGTGGCTGCTGAAATGGGCGCAGTGCAGGCGCATCCCAAAATGGCTTTGGCCGCGCTAAACCGACAGGCCAGCATTGTTATTTATCCGGGCTGTGTTCAAGATGTCTTTCGCCCTTACCACCAGCGTCATCGCATCTACTTTCACAACCGCAAAGGGTTTATTAAGCTAGCGATTAAGAAAGGCGTGCCGATCGTTCCGATGATCTCTTACGGCGCACATTCGACATTTGTTGTCTTGGCAGATATTTATCCCCAGATGAAATCTCTGCACGAGTGGGGAATGCCCTGGATATTTGGGGTGGACCCGGAGGCTTTTCCTATTTATCTAGGCTTTCCCTGGGGGTTAGCCTTCGGCCCACTGCCGCACATTCCACCGCCGCTGCAAATCCACACGCGCATCTGTCCACCGATTCGATTCGAGCGAACGGGAGCTGCTGCTCTAAAAGATAGTAGCTACGTAGACGCTTGCTTTCGTCAGGTTAAAAGTCAGATGCAGCGGTCGTTGGATGAACTGGTTGCTAGCTGCCAGAGCGGGCTATCTGTAGGCCCTTGATAGGCCCTCGATAGGCGCTTGATCTGGAGCACTTGATTGAAGCACCTGATCTGGGCACTCGGTCTGAGCACTGGCCTCTAGGCACTGGCTTCTAGGCAATAGTGACCTCATCAGCAAGGTACACATCCTGAATTAGGTGAAAGAGTTTGACACCTTCTTTGAAGTCTTTCTGAAAGGTTTTTCGGCCAGAGATGAGGCCGCAGCCTCCTGCTCTTTTGTTGATAACCGCTGTACGAATGGCCTGAACAAAATCGTTATCACCCGATGAACCGCCCGAGTTAATCAGGCCAGCGCGTCCGGCGTAGCAGTTGAGAACCTGATAGCGCGTTAAGTCAATGGGATGCTCGCTCGATAGCTCAGAATATACTTTGTCGTGGGTTCTGCCGTAGGGTTTGCCGATAGCGTCTGCCACTGCCTGATAGCCACCGTTAGTTTCCGGCAGTTTTTGTTTAATAATGTCGGCTTCGATGGTGACGCCGATGTGGTTAGCCTGTCCGGTCAGGTCAGCCGCTAGGTGATAGTCTTTGTCTTGCTTAAAGACATCGTTGCGCAAGTAGCACCACAGAATGGTGGCCATACCGAGTTCGTGAGCTCGGGCAAAAGCTCGGCTGACCTCTTGGATTTGCCGGGTGGATTCTGTGGAGCCAAAGTAGATCGTTGCGCCAACGGCAACCGCGCCCAGGTTCCAGGCTTGATCTACCGAGGCGTACATTGTTTGATCATATTCTTTGGGATAGCTCAGCAGCTCGTTGTGGTTGAGCTTGAGGATAAAAGGAATGCGGTGAGCGTACTGGCGAGACATCATGCCAAGGACGCCAAGGGTGGTGGCAACCGCGTTGCAGCCGCCAGAGATAGCAAGGTTGATGATATTTTCAGGATCGAAATAGATTGGGTTGGGCGCAAAGGCGGCTGCGCCCGAATGCTCAATGCCTTGATCGACAGGCAAGATTGAGAGGTATCCGGTGTTGGCTAATCGGCCATGGCTATATAGCTGCTGTAGGCTGCGGAGGACTTGAGGGGTGCGATCACTCTGCGCAAAAATCCGATTGACCCAGTCTGGCCCTGGTAAATGTAGCTGACTTTTGTCAATTTTTGCCTGATGGTTTAACAAACTGTCTGCTTCTTCTCCCAGCCAGTCGGCGATGGAGCGATTCGAGCTAGAAGCAGCGGTAGGTGTAGCAACCATAGTAGTCTCCTCAAACAGTTTCCAACAGTTTATTGGTGCGTTTTATGAGTGCGTTAGAAGCAATCGATCAGACGATCAGATTAATTCAGTCAGTAACTTTAGCGGTCTCATTCTTGGGTCTATATAGACACACCCAAAAGTCACAAAGAAACGCTCAAAAGAACCTGATGATAAATCTATCGTAATTCTACAAACGCAGCCTTAATCTTTAGTTAGAAAGCGGGGTCTAACCCCTCATACCTATTGCTAAAATCAGCAGTTTTAAACCATTAACCACTTCTAAAAGTGGCACATACTGTTCCGGACGATTTGAGCTAAATGAGGATTTTTCCCCTTTATAGCGGGCTTTTCTAGAACAGCGTCACTCAGGTGGATTGCTTGTTCTGTGTCCGTAGTTACCCGTAGAAAATTTTGGGTGGACTAAAAAAAGTTCCAAAGTAGACACCTATCTTTTCGTCATTTTCCTGACGAAGGGCAAACGCCTTGTTTTATGAATTAGCTGTTAAGAACTTCCGAGTAATATGCTTGATTCTGTAAAGAACGATTCTTTCGTAGGCTTCAATAATTCAAACAAGTCAAATGCAGCAAAATGGGACGCTACTGGCTCGGGCGATACGTCTTTAGAATCGATTGGTCAGCTAGGAAGCAACTTTGTACAGGGGTTGCCGACTCAAGAAATTGCTGACCCCATGGATTATTCAGCCGTCGATTTCTCGGCCGAGGGTGAAGCGTTTGGCCAGTCAGGTCTGGGTGCCTCTTCGGCGCAGGCACTCTCTACTGATATCAGCCGTTCTATGACCAGTGAATCGAACGCCTGGCAGGGTGGGCTGCTAGGTAACGAACCAGCAGCTGCATCCGAGAATTTGATCGCAGCGCCTGCACGGGCTCGTCGTGCCAATCTCACGGCGTCACAATCAGCGTCACAGTCAGTTTTAAGCCAAAGTCAGCTAGATAATGCCACAGGCACTTTTGTCGCAGGATCCAACGGTAAAGTGCAAATTGATTATTTGTTTGACGGCAGCCGCAAGGAAGGCGAGCTAGCTGTCTTCAATCTAGAAGGCATGGGTGGACTTAACAGAAGAGCGTTTGCCAAAGAAGCCGCCAAGCGCGCACTGAGCGGTGGGCAAGATGGCCAAATTGTCATCAAAGATCAAACCGAGGGTGCCCAGTTTGATGGACGCCTGGCTGAGAAGAGTCGGAATGAAGGACGCACGGCCAGCACTCAAACGGTTTCCTTTGCGCCCGGCACGCGATTTGGTGTGATGCTTGTGCCTAGAGGCACGGTCGCTGATGCGAGAAAAGGCGGCAAGCTATCTCTATTCTCTATCCCGGATCTCAATCCCCGTGGGAAGGCTCGTTTAGGTGAAGCGGCCAACGGTGTATTTGCTATGGAAGATGGTCTTTCTAGCAAACGAGGCGCAGACTTTGACGATGTTGTCTTTCGGGTTAGAGGTGCCAAAGATAATGTCACCGATCTCTCTGAGCTAATTTCTCCGAACCGAAACTGGCTGAAGAGTGCCGATCAGCCTTTCTTGGATGGTTCTGACTCCAGTCCATCACCAGAGCCTGAGAATCCGATTGAGCCTTCCAATCCAACGCCTAAGCCCAAGAATCCGATCGAGCCATCAGAGCCATTAGAACCATCAGAGCCAACGCCAACGCCAGAGGCAGGTCCGGGCGCTCCGCAGGAGCCAGTTGAACCGACTGAGCCAGTTGAACCGACTGAGCCAGTTGAACCGACTGAGCCCAGTAAGCCGAACGTCGTTAGCAGTGTTTCTACCAGCGTGAGTAAATTCAATCCGGGTAGCAGCGAGGCTGAGATTATCGCCAGCGGTGCTGAGAAGATCGAGATAGGCAGCCAGCGAATTTATATTGGCACCCAGCAAGTGACTAGCATTAATCAGAACCCGATTATGCGGAGCTTTGATGACAAGAACCCTAAGAACAACTGGACTCGTACAGACATTGAAACAACGGGTACAGATGGTCGCGGTTTAGGACTGCTTTCAACGGGTAAAGACCTCTACGGTGTGTTTAGCGTAGACGGTACTCAAGGTGACAAAAGTGAAGACTTTAGACGCGGTGCGTCAGGGGTTGAGCAAAGCTGGCTGAAGAGCTATGGCGCTGGTGGCGGTGCTCAAATTGGGGTGATCGCTCAGCTAGATCCGGCGACTGGAAAGCTCTTGAACGCGGCTCACCTGTCAGCTGTGCTGAACGATGGAAAAACCAATTCTCTGAAAATCACAGGCGCAACGGTTAACAGTGCAGGTAATGTTGTTGTTAAGGCTCAGTCTTTCTTCAACCCTCGTCGTCCGGACGGCTCGGCAATGACCCAGAATCCTGGTAACAATGCTGGCTCTCCGTTCGACTACACGCTGGAGATTACGCCCGATCTTAAGAAAGTGGTGAAGACCTCGGCTAAAGGCTGGTCTTAGAGACTTTTTTATTCTGGAAAAGAGCTTCTAGAGAGGCGCGTAGGGTGATAGGACTTTAGAGATCTTTTCACTCTATTGCCACAGCGCTTCATCCACAGCGCTTCATCCAGAGAAAGCTGAGCAATAGATGAACTGCGCTAGCCTGGTTGTTGCAGTTCATCTATTGTTGTTTTTATGGCAGTCAGCGAAATTTGTTGTGCGGACGCGTTTGTGACTTTAGCTAGCACTCAGCTGCCGGTACAGGTTGACTTTTATCGCGCGTTTCTGCTGCTGGAGCCTAGTTTGCAGACTGCTAGCTATGCTGAATTTTCTCTGCCGGGGTTACGCCTGGCTATTTTTGTTCCTAAATTAGATAATAAGACAGACAATGTTTCTGTTTTTTCGGCAGAGAGTAGCGGTGCGATGAGTCTGTGCCTGGAAGTTGAAGATTTAAGCGCTGTGATCGCCCGCCTCAGAAAATTAAACTATCCACCTGCTGGTGACATCATTCACGCTTCTCACGGTCAAGAGATATACGCCTATGACCCGGACGGCAATCGGCTAATTTTGCATCAGGCTGTTGCTAAAGCAGTATAGTCGCTAGAATTTAGTATGTAGCGTGGTTAACTCTGCTTGTGTAGTGCGTTTAACTTCGCTGCTGTAAAAGCGTATCTGCTTAAGCACCTCTAGCTCAGACGACTGTTTTATCGTGGTACTAAAACCTGATTGCGAAGACCCAGGCTACACGTTTGAAGGCGGTGGCAACCTATGAATAGTTTGTCAAATGGTCTATCGCTTAACTCCTCTACTTCAAGCTCTTCTGCTTCGAGCTCTTCTACTTCAAGCTCTTCTACCGCTCCCTACATGCTGGTTGTCGAAGACAGTGATGAAGACTTTGAGACCCTTCAGCGTGTTTTGCTGAAAAACTGTGATGTCGATGTGCCGGTCGTCCGCTGCTGCGACGGTGACGAAGCACTCGACTTTTTATATCATCGGGGCGAGTTTGCGACGCAAAGCAGAGCTCATTTTCCCAGTTTGATTTTGCTCGATCTAAATTTGCCTGGTTCAGATGGCCGGGAAGTGCTACAGACCGTCAAGCAAGACGACCGGCTAAAAGTCATTCCTATTACTGTTTTCACAACCTCTTCTAATCCTAAAGACGTTGAAAGCTGCTACCAGTACGGCGCTAATAGCTATCTCGTTAAGCCAATGGACCTACAGCAGATGAAAACCTCTGTGTGCCGGGTACTGGACTATTGGTTTGAGTTGATGCAGTTACCCAATGCAGTGCTGTAGGCCGTCTTAATGACGCAAAATCTCAATGACGCAGAATCTTGATTAAAACCCGCATTTTTTCGCATTCAGCGTTTCTTCGTATTCGGGTAAAGCTACTCGTGAACCTGTTAGTAAGCTGAAAATGTGTAGTACTCTTAATAAAGATGAAAAAAATATAAAATTTAATCATGTTCTGAGTTTCATACGCGAGTGATCTCCAACGCCTGTTGGCACTCTCACAAAAGTAGGCTTTGACAAGTCCTTAAAAAATTACGTTGTCTTTAGAGCTGCTGACTCGTTTGGCTAACAAACACTCAGCTACCGACAGGCATAAGTACAGTCGGCATCGACACGACCTCCTATGCAGTAGCTTGCAGCTTGTGTTGATGCCCAACGTTACGCTTGATAGCACCGATTGTCCTCACTCTCGTCGATAGTATTTTGGTATGTCAGTATTTGACGGTTACGACGCCTCCTCTTCTGCTAGTGAGCAGCAAAAGATTTCAGAGGCTCGTCAGAAAATTGCGACGACCAACGCGCAAAATGCGACACTACTAGAGAACGTCCCGAGAAATATTGTGCCCGTCTCAGGTGGTCAATCTGGCTATGCGCAAGGCGACTACGAGCCAGGTGGCGCTCAACAGTCAGCCTACACAGTGCTGCTGGTGGATGATTCTGAAAGCGATCGCGCTATATATCAGCGCTATTTGCAGGCATCCGCGACGACTGATTGCGTCATTATTGAGGCAGAGACTGGCGAACAGGGCTTAGCGCTGTGCCAATCACACGCCCCAGATTTGATTTTGTTAGATTACGTTCTGCCCGACGCGGACGGGCTGGAGTTTTTGCAGGATCTGGCGGCTATCACAGCGTCCATACCACCTGTCATTATGCTGACGGGTGAAGGCAATGAAAAAGTCGCTGTCGAGGCGATGAAAATTGGCGCTCGTGACTATTTAGTTAAGGGCGATTTGAGCGCCAGTAGCTTTGCCCAGGCAGTGCAGCGAGTGCTCTCTCAGCAAGCGCTAGAGCGACTCGTGAGTCGGCAGCAGCGGCAGCAGCGGCTCACGGCAGAAATTGCGCTGAGGGTTAGTAAAGCTAACGATCTTGAAGGCATTTTGCAGACGGCCGTAGACGGTATGCGAGAGCTGCTGGACTGCGATCGCACTGCCGTCTACCGGTTTGAGACCGACTTAAGCGGAACTATCTTAGCTGAGTCTGTACTGCCCGGCTGGCGAGTTTCGTTGGGCGACCAAATTAAAGATACCTGCTTTCAAACAACCGACAGCCTGGACAAATATCTAGATGGTCACAAGACAGTGATTAGCGATATCCATCAGTCTGCTCTGTCGCCTTGCCATATCGAAATGCTAGAAGCGTTTGAAGTCAAGGCCAACTTGGTATTGCCGGTTGTGTTGAATGAAACAGAGACTCAAAAGACAAGAGTGTGGGGCTTACTGCTGGCGCATCACTGCCGTTCGACGCGCAACTGGTTAGAAGACGATCTGACGCTGTTGGATGATTTGGCTGTACAGATGGCGATCGCCATTCAGCAAAGCGAATTTTTAGTGGCTATCAAGTCACGCGCTGCCGCGCTTCGAGCGGCCAACGATAGATTGTCAAAGACCGCCAGACAGCTGAAAGAACGCAACCGGGAGCTAGATGAGTTTGCTTATATTGCCTCTCACGACTTACGCGCACCGCTGCGAGCGGTGTCTAATTTAGCTAGCTGGTTAGAAGAAGATATCTCAGACAGAATTCCTGAAGAAAGCAGAGAGCAGTTAAAGCTCATTCGCAGCCGAACGGAGCGTTTAGACGGCTTTATTAATGGACTATTGGACTATTCTAGGGCGGGCCGTGAGAGTCTAGAGGTTGAACCGGTCAATCTCCACGCTCTGATTGGCGATGTGGTGGAAGCTTTAGCGCCTCCGGCTGCTTTTTCCATTACGTGGCCCAGCCAGATGCCGGTTGTTAAAACCTATAGACTTCTCCTACATCAGGTCCTCAGCAATCTGATTGGTAACGCTATTAAGTATCACGACCGAGAAGACGGCAAGGTTGAGATTGTGCTGGAAGAGTGTGACGCTCAGCTGGTTTTTCACGTCATAGATGATGGTCCAGGTATCGACCCGGCCTATCATCAAAAGATTTTTGGCATCTTTCAGACGCTGAACAGCCGAGATACGATAGAAAGCACAGGTATTGGGCTTAGCGTCGTTAAAAAGCTGGTAGAAAAGCAGCAAGGCACCCTTGCTGTTGAATCCGCGCTGGGTGAAGGCAGTAAGTTTACCTTTACTTGGACGCCTCAGCCTTAACTGGCTTAGCTTTAATGAGCTCAGCTGCACCGGCATCATTCCTTCTATCGTTATTTTTAAGCTGCTGCGTGGCTGCTCTGAAACCTAAAACAACCAAAATATTAGAGAGGGTCAGAAAGACCTCAGCGCTGCCGTGCAGCCAGTCTACGTTGGCGAGTTCTTGGCCGTAGGTCTGTTTGGCATAGATGCCAGCAGGAATAGTGACTGCAACAAAGATCAGCAGTACGTAGAACCCAATTAGGGCCAGTCGGGGCGTCTGTTGGCTTTTGGTTAAAAACCACAGAAATCCCAGATAGGGAAATAGGGAAACGGCGAAGAGAGATTCTTTGGTCATGGGTTGGTGCTGGCCTCATTGAGGCTGGCTTTATGGATACTGGCTTATGAGTAGCTGGCTTTACTGGTCTGATGTGGCTGATGTGGCTGATGTGGCTGTGGACTGCTGCCAAATCCACCAGGCCGATAAACAGACGGTGCAGTTGCCTACAACCGTCATAGCTGCTTGCAGGATAACTAGCCAATTAAGGGCGATCGCATTGTCAAAGAAGTGCCAGGTACAGGCGCACATAGCACTTACCAAGGCCGGTAGCATTGCAAACGACATTGTGCGCCATGCGCGGTAGCCGCTGACCTCGGCATATTGCCAAATGAACCAAATAGCTGCGATCCATTCGATCACGCTAGAGACATGGACAATCCAGGTCGGAATTGATAAAGCGTTCATAGGCAACCGTATTCGTTAGTCTGTATTCTAAAGACCTAATTCTAAAGTCCTATTGAGAGCCGCGAACGAAACGGCAAGAAAACTATGCGAGCGGTGCTATGTGGCTACTACGGAATGGGCAACGGCGGTGACGAGGCGCTTTTAGCAACGCTATTGCAGATGCTGCCTGCTCACGTCACGCCAGTAGTGCTATCTGGCGATCCGCAAGAGACCCGCGATCGCCATCAGGTAGCGCATGCGGTGCCTCGCAAATCTTTGGGGGCGGTGTTGAATGCTTTGCGCGGTGCTGATGCGTTTATTTGGGGAGGCGGTAGCCTGATGCAAGACGCAAGTAGTACGCTCAATCCTGTTTATTACGGCGGGCTGATGCTACTCGCTCAGCTGATGGGGCTGAAGACTATTGCCTGGAGCCAAGGGATTGGTCCGTTGAACAAGAGGTT
Source organism: uncultured Synechococcus sp. (assembly GCA_937911865.1). Taxonomy (GTDB): domain Bacteria; phylum Cyanobacteriota; class Cyanobacteriia; order Phormidesmidales; family Phormidesmidaceae; genus Phormidesmis. Next base: position 16,346 of record CALDSK010000318.1, on the reverse strand, counting down.
TAGCCGATGGCTGACGAGAGCTGCGTTGAAAAACTGTGATGCGATCAGCGTGCGCGATCGCCATTCAGCCACACTTTTAACCGGGTGGAAGCGCTCTTGTTTGCTAGCACCCGATCCGGTGTGGGCGTTAGATTCTAAGCCAGTAAAGGGACTTTGGGATTTACCTGCGCCCCGTGTGGCCGTAGCCTTGCGGCCGCATCGTCACCTGAGTGAAGAACGGCTAAAATCAATTGCGATCGCGCTCGATAGATTTCAGCAGGCAACCGGTACTTGCCTACTGCTGGTGCCTTTTCAACCGGTGAAAGATTTGGCCATTGCCGAGTTTATTGCAACGCATCTCAGCGGCCCTCACCATATCTATAGTTTGAGCCAGCCCAAGGAATTGAAGGGATTGTTCCGCGGGGTCGAAATGACGATTGGTATGCGGTTTCACGCACTGGTGATGTCAGCAGCAGAAGGCTGTCAGTGTTTTGCGATTAGCTATGACCCAAAAGTAGATGCGATCGCTCAGCTCCTTGATTTGCCTGGTTGGGACCTGGCCCCGGCCCCGGCGCACTTACCGCCCCTGCCACAGAACCCGAGCGATATTTGTAAGACGTGGCTAGCTACATTTGCCAACAGCGAAGGCTTCAATGCTGACCAAACTCAATCTCGCGTTGACCAGGCGCTAATGCACAGAGATCTGTTGCATGAAACGCTTGCTGTAAGCCGCTGATAGATCGCTGTTCTGGCTGTTTTTATTGTTCGATAGGTCGTTTCAATGGGCTGTTTAGTGAGCTGTTGGACAGGCGATTCTATGGGTTAGCTGTCGTTGTTTTCACGGAACTTATAGATTTTTCTTGTTTGTTGTGACTTCAAATTGTTTTTTTGTGCTAATACATTAAGGAACTATTGTGCTAGACCTGTTTTCTGGGCCTGGTTTTCGAAGCCCGGTTTTCGAAGCTAAATCTTGTGTTCCTCGTCCTGTACTGTTTGTACTCTCCCTTTTATGAGCGAAAACCTGAGCAAAAATCGGTCACCTCAAACTGCGCACAGCCCTGACAATACAACTGCTCAAAATAGTACTATGGACGACGACCGCACGCCCTTAGCTGACAATCCGTCTGAACAACAAATGACTATCGAGCCGCTCCAGCCTGAAGCCACTGCCTCTAAAGCGACTGCTTCTTCACCTAATGCTGAGGAGCCTGCAGCACCTGTAGACCCTACTACTAGGGAGACAACCAACGGTGAATTAGCTAGTGCTGAAGCAGACGGTGACCGTTGGGAAGCTGTTGATTTGCCAGGTACAGTATTAGACGCAGACGATAGCGTTTCTGTTAATACCGCTGACACAGCGCCTGGGTCTGCGCGTGAGAATGAGCTGCTGACGCTAATTCATGAGTTGAACGAATGCAACGACGTTCTCCTCGCTAGAGTTTCACAGCTAGAGACTGCCGTTGAAGAGTCACATCAGCTGTTGAAAAGTGAACGAGAAAGCGCGAGAACTGCTCAGGCAACGCTCCAGGAACAGGCTAGTGCTCAGCAGGCATCCGCTCAGCAAATTTCTCAAAATGCGCAGCAGCAGGTTGCTAATGTCGTTGATCAATTGGAAACAGCTGAGCAAGGTCTTCAGCGTCAGCAGCTGATTAACGAAACGCTCCTTTCAGAATTAGGCAATGCCCAAGAGCGGGTGACGCAGCTGGAGCACGAGTGTGCGCTCAGTGCGCAGCAGCATGCAGCAGAAGCTCAGGCCAGGGTCAAAGCAGAAACAACAATAAGAGATTTGCGATCGCGCCTTCAGCGCCAGCAGCGCTACACCCTTCAATTTAAAGCCGCTCTAGAAAAGTCGCTCACCGTGACGGCTCGCACCGCAAACGCTCGTGTTAGCCAACCCACCTTGCACCCAACGGCCCAGCCTATCCCTTCTTCGCACCGACCTTCTTCGCACCGACCTTCTTCGCACCCATCGGTTTCTGAGCCGTTTGCGTTTGCTTCAACAGCTGCTCAGCCTTCAACTTCTGGTGCTGACAATGCACACAGCGGCGTCACAATGCCAAAAGCTCAAAGAATCATGCCCTGGGCAGGCTCAGTGACTTCTCCTTTTGAAGGTATAGATCCTCATTTGGAGAGTCTGATTCGGAACGCAGGTAAGGTTCAAGATGCCCAGGTTCAAGACCCTCGCATTAGCGTATCTTCCTCATCGGCTAGTTTGAATAATTCGGCTCGTGCGGCGGCTTCCGTTAATGAGGGCCCGGCTGATGCCCCCTTGTCAGTTATCGATTCTGAGGCTGAAACTCAGCTATGGCAAGATTTGGAACGTGTGATAGATCATGCGGAAGAGACGCCGTCTGACCTGTCAAGCAGTGATGATAAATCGGCTGAGATGAGTGATTCTGTGTCGAGCCCTGCCAGTGATACGGCCAGCGATGCAGTCAGCAATAGCAGTGGCGTGGAATCATCGGCAGATGCTGTTAACGGTGCTAATGGTGCCCCTAAGTTTAACTGGCGGCAGGCAGCACCGAAGTCTTCTCCTGTGACCGAATCAAGCTCACGTGCAGGAAAAGAAGCACTAGGGCCTGCTCCTACACCTGCGGAAGCATCACCCTCTATCCAGGCAGCATCCGACATAGAAGAAGCGCCTGACGAGAAAGTCTCAGAAGAGAGAGCTTCAGATATTCCCTCTATCATGATTGATCCATACACTGTCCCGGCGGGTCAAAAGCCTGCTGCGGAAGTTGGCTTTACTGAGCCTTCTCCATGGGGGCCTTCTGATTATTTGCCTATTATTGATAGTGAAAAGACGGAAGGGGCTCCTGTCGTTAATCCACTGCGATCGCAAAAGAAAACTGGCTCTAAAAAAATCAACTCTATGGCATCCGTTCAGCTACCCACCTTTGAAAAAGCAAAGGCGGGTAGCTTTAAGCGCTAGTCTATTAAACCTATAGATATAGATAAGATTAGATAAAAAGAGAAGGACTGCTGAAACTCAGCAGTCCTTCTCTTTTTGACTGACTCTTTTTGACTGATATCCAGTAGCTCTCTCGTAGAGCTACTGGGGAGAGTCGCTATCGCCCATTGCCATTTGCACGACGGTGGGCTGACCACTTTCCATGTGGTATTTGTTTGCCCACTCGCTGATGAGCTGGTCTAGCTCATCGAAGGCTGCTTCACGATGCTCTTTGGGAATGTTCAATTCCTCAAGGATTCTGCGTGTGCCGGGCTTGGTATCAGCCCACTCGCGCATCAATCTGAAGTAGCGAGCCGTGTCTTCCATCATGGTGTAGGTTCTTTCTTCCTCGCAAACAGGAGAGTAAGACGCTCTTGTTAGTGCATAGAAAGGCATTCCACCGATGGGAGAGTCGATTCTGGCGACTGTGCCAGCATAGATGAGGCGACGACGGATATGCTCAGCGAGGGCGTCGCTAAGGGCCATCCGACGACCGTCTGGCAGGTTCTCTTGGGAGCGTGAGTGTAGAAACTCAATCAGTTCCATGAACTGAAGACCGTTGAGAACCTGCGCGTCGGGCAGCGTATCGGTCAAATTCGCGGCTTTGAGCTTTTCTTCCACCTGACGCTTTTCTGAGGAACTCAGGCTAGTACCCGGTACTCGGTAAGTTCCAGGCGTCCAGGGATGATTCCGTAGCCAGATGTAGGGCAGCTGAATCAAATATCCAGGTTCTTGAGAACCTAGCATCTTTAGGATTCTGCCTTCGGTTAGCGCGGCCTGCATCTCTTCAACAATCACCTTTACCCGTTTAGGCTCAATGTGATGAAGATGGCCGGTCATGCGAAGATTTTTGCCCTGCTCTACATAGGTCGTGTAGATGGCACATTTGGCTGCTGTTGCCGCAGCATCTAGGAACGCACCGTGACGATGCCCCCCTGTACACATGGCGCTAAAGGCCAAATGCATCATGATTTCATCAATTGCGCTAGGTTCTAGCTTCTTTACTAGGTCGGTGTTATTGGTCATTAAAAACTCAATCAAGCGAAAATGCTTAATACATAGAATGCACAGAAATCAAATAGAAGATAACAGCTCTATCTATTTGCAGGTTTATTTACAGGTATAAAATGCTGCATGAACACACCATCATGAGCACATATGGAGCAGGCGCCTGATCTTAAATGGCCTTTTATGCATATGTTTGCACATATTTTACACCTATGGGCAGACGTTACCCTATTTACACGTTCCACATTTTCAACAGGTCTATTCCCTTTCATGGGCAGGTTGACTATATATTGCCTACGTGGCGCGCTGGTCTAAAGACACCTTTACAGGGGTATAAAGGCTGTCTGGGTCTGCTTTTACTCGTTTTTGTTCGTTCTTTGTTGGGATTACAAAAGGGACGGACGAACGCGCCCACTACCTCGATGAGACACTAGATCTTTTCCTCCGGACGTACTGCTATTGGATGCACCGTTTGATTCAGCAAGCTCTGAATCAGACATTTCCATAGAGGTGCCGTTGATGTCAGCGTTTTCTACGTAAAGGCTATTTTGAGCTGAAGAATTATTGAGGTCGTTAGGTGTGCTTTCGCGATTTAGACGACCGCTGCCCCTATGGGCAACTTCGACAGTCTTGCTGACAGATGATTCGATGGTTCTGTGCGGCTGGTATGCACTTTCAGTTACAGAGGTCTGTAACAGTGCTCCAAGGGCACAAGAGCCAGCTAAAAGGCCGCCAAGCAGATAGTGAGAAGAATTCAGCATGATTGCTAAGTGATTTCCAAGTCGTTATTCAGTGTTACGTTTCTGGGACGTAAAGTCAGGAAGATATATGTGAAGAGTTGACTTAGTTAATGGGCTTTCAAATCACTGCAAAGTAGCCATTTACCCGAAGAATTCCACGTACCTAAAACCTGAACTTGCTGGTTGCTTTCTAGATGAGAAAAAATGTCCGTAATTTCCGATCTAATTGTGACTAGCCTGATGCATTTAGGTAGGTTTTCTACCGTGTTTTGATAAAGATTGTATTCGTTTGCCTCATTTTCTCTGAATTCTCCTGTTATCCAAATTGACTCAAATTTATCTGTCTTACGTAGATTTTCTGCGTTTTCAGTAAAAACTTCAGTAGTTGCTTTACTAACTTTCTGTGATGTTGCGAAGGAATGATGGCCACTGGCTGGATATTCATCCGGATGGGTGAGGTAAAAGTGCTGTAAGGAATGCCAGTCAGGATGCTCTGGTGGCAGATTAAACAGCGGAACGACGGCAGCAGGCGCTGTTGGATCAGCGATTAAGGCTGCTTGGAGTGATCGCACGTCTAGTTCTCTAGGCTCACATTTTTGCAATATGCACAGGGCAGCCGCCGTGCCAGCTGCCTGCCCGATGCCTAAAACAACCGGCTGTAAACGGGTTGCGCCGTTAGCGATGTGCGATACAGAAATATTTTTTTCGCAGGCGAGCAGACCGTCGATGGTCTGGGGGATGAGCGCGCTGTAGGGAATCGTGAATGGCGTACCGGTCCAGCGCCCGCCCCAGCGAATAGCTTTGGGGGCTAGCGGCATTTCAAACCCAGGGTAGTGATGATCGTTTGGATAGTTGCCAAGGGCGATCGCCTCTACCTGTTCTTTGTGATTGATCGGTAGCTGAGCGGCCTGTCTATTTGCTTGAGGCAAAATGTCGTGCTCGCTGACGGTTGTGATGCCTACTAGTCGTCGGCTCTCACGGTAGTAAGGCATCAGCGCGAAGCCGCTACCTGGAGACTGCGCTGTTTTGGGAAATATATTCTGCGCTAGGCCGTAGCGCCGATCGCCAATTTCGTTTTGAATGTAGTGTGCAAATGCCTGGCTATGCTGCTGAGCTTCTTTGCCGTACTGCGCACGCGCCTTGTCTGATTCAACTAATCGCTCTAGCCCAACGCCGTAGTCGTTGCCTTTGTGGGGCCAGTTGATCATGAACAGATCGCCCGGCAGTCGCCCGTAGTTCAAGCAGGCTTCGCCAGCAGAGGTTTGTGCGTCGCCGTAGTTAGCCCAAGCCCCTGCGAATAGGTCAGTTAGCTGTGATGTAGATACAGAGGGCGGACGACTAATGTTAGGTGCTTGACCCTTGCCGTAGTCTTGCATGATTGCCACCCAAGTCGGCGACTGCACGGGGTAGCGCTGGGTAATAGCAAACAGAGGGTCTTGAGGATCGCTCAGCGAGGCAGGTGCGCTGGGTTCTTGCCACATATCCTGCGTTTCCCAGCCCCACCGGTAGGGCACATTTCCGAGAGCTAAGACGTCTCCTAGTTCTGTGCCGTCTATTGTAAGGGTGGCCTGAACGGTGATGTGATTGAAGCGAATACCTGCGATGCGATCGCCGCTTCTCAAGACCTCTTGCGGGCTCTCGCCAGAAATCCACTGTAGATTTGGCAGGGCGCTTGTCCAGTCGGCAAATATCTGAGCGCCGATAGCTGGGTTGTAGGTAAAGAAGCTAACCCAGCCGTGGCCTAGCCCTTCTGAATGCTTTTGTCGCAGCGACTTTAAAAACGCACCCCAGAGTCCGGTTTGAAAGGCGGCCAACTCGTTACCGTCTGGTGCTGAAACGCCTGCTGAGGTGAGCATTCCACCTAGCCAGGGAAGCTCTGAAACCAGGACAACGCGAAGACTTTTATGGTGTCTGGCAGCTTGAATCGCGGCAGCTGTTCCACCGGCGCCGCCACCGACGACCAGGATATCTGCCGTGATGTTGTCCATAGTTGTGTGTTTTACAGGTAAGGCGTGACGTCTTCTCCAATGTCGTCTGCCAGGTAGGTTAGGGCTCTAAACCTTAGCCCAACCAGCTGTTCGTACAGCGGGTTGATTTTGCACATGGGTGGAATGTGAACGACTTTTTTGCCAAAGAGCTTTACATCGCGCTCGAACGGACATTGGGAGGGTACTAGCTTACACACAAACCGAGCAAGGCGAGGATCTTCCACACTGAGTTGATCCAGCCATTCGCGGGCAGGCTTAAGCGGATCGATCTTGCTGTCATCGCTGCTTTTGGGTGGCGTGAGTGGACTAGCTGCTGAGCTGGCTGCCGAGCTGTTGGTGTTAGAAGATTCGGTGCTAGAGTCGGCCTGTGCAGTGGCCTGAAGCTGAGTCGAGGTGAGCTTTTCAAGGGTGGAGCGCAGGGTCGCAAGGGCTTCGGGTTCGGGGGCGATCGCTTCAGCAAACGCCATGATTTGCTCGTTTTCAGCCTCAGAATAGGTGCCGTTGGAGAGGGCCACCATGACCGCCATGCGCAAAAAGTTTTGGGCCGCCGCGTCGCTGAGTTCTAGTGCTAGCAGCGCGGCGGGCTCAATCGGCTCTAAGCTTTCGAAAGCTACATTAGGCGCAAATTCAGAGTCCACCATGGTGTGGATGATCTGCTTTTCTTCTTCATCGAAATGACCGTCGGCCCAGGCGACTGTAAGTAATCCGCGCAGCCAGATTTGAATTTGCTCAGATGTATAGGTAGAGGGGACGTTTGTGGTGGCGATTGTCATAGGTTCGTCGGTGTAGGGTCATCTATTTCGTCGATCTTTTCGTCATCGGCCAATCTCAACACGTCCAAACTTATAGCAAAGCAACCGGGCGTAAACCGTCTTCCTTATGACTTTTTTTGAAAGGAGTTTTTCCATTCAGAGCCGGTTTGCCCGGTGACTACCCAGAGCAGTGATCGAGCCCCATCTCTGACTTCTCTGACCATCGTTTCGGGTCTCTCGGGCGGCTGTTCTGTTGGAATTGACACGGGTTTGAAGTTAATGCCACGGCTGCCCAATACGATTTGAGCAATCACGCTTGCTCGGCGCATATGGTAGTCCGAGGTCAGCAGATATACTTCGTCAATATTCCTGGCATCTAGCTCATCAATCAGTGTGGTGAAATTAGTTACTGTATCAACGGCCCGGTAGTCTAGATGCCATTGTTCGGTTGGAACCCGCGCCTGGTCGAAGACCCACTGGGCATATTCGGGGTTGCTGCCAGAAGAGACCCAAATTTCTACGGTGGGATGAGCGAGGGCAAACTGAGCCGCATAGCGTTCGCGCTCGGGTGCGCCCCCTAGTACTAGGGCTACAGAAGGCGTTAGAAACTGCTGCTGGTGACGAAGATAGGTCAGGCTAGCTAGCAGGGTCGCCAGTGAGAGAAACGTTGTCCAGATCAGCACAGAAAACACCGATTTCCCAACAGCGAGACTTTGCTGTCGGATTCTAAGCTGGCTCATGCCAGAAGGGTAATTGGGAGAGAGGCTATCAAGCAGGCCAAGTGAGCGCCGATCTGAATAGTCTGGTGGCGTCTGCACTGGTGATTTAGTTGGCACTCTTTTTGGGGGCATAAGTTGAGTGTATCGGGCTTGATACTTGGCCGTTGGGGCTGATGAATGCTGCTGTGATGAATGCTGCTGTAGTGCTCCGTAGAAGATCATAGAGCAGTTTATGTTGCTAGGGCACAAATTCTCTACCAAATTAATCTATAGCAATCTGCACTAAGATCTAATCGCAATCCGCACTCAGCTTTTGACAGACTAAGCTTCTGCCACACTCAGCTTTTGCCACTACGAATAGCTACAGCGCTCGTTTTGTAAAGCTTAGTCTTAAAAAAAGCAGCAGATAGCCTCGCTAGGCTACCCGCTGCTGCAATTGATATATCAAGCCTGGTTGAATAGCTTTCGCTATGTTTTTAGCTATATCCCTACAGCTATACTTCCATAGCTACACCTCCACACCTATACCTCCACCATGTGCTGCTCTCGTGTATTGGCTTTGGTGTCAGTGTCTTGCTCGGCGTCACCGAGTTTGACTGCTGCTAGCATGGTTCGCAGGTTGTCGCCTTCAATCACTTCTTCAGCAAGCAGCAGCTTAGAGATTTTCTCCAGTAGCTCACGGTTATTTTTCAAAATGCTGAGTGCTCTTTGGTGGGCTGACTCTACGATGCTCTTTACCTCTTCATCGATGGCTTTGGCCGTCTCGTCGCTGACTAATCGGCGGGCGTTGGGCATGGTGCCATTATCGAGGAAGGTATTTTGCTTGCTGCGATCATACGCCAGCGGGCCCAAGACTTCGCTCATGCCGTAGCTAGTGACCATTTGCTCAGCGACATCGGTTGCTCGCTGCAAATCGTTCGCTGCGCCAGTGGTAATCGAGCCGAAGACTACTTCTTCAGCTGAGCGACCGCCAAGCATGGTAGCAATTTGACCTTTGAGTTCAGCTTCGTCTCTAAGGAAGCGATCTTCAGTCGGTAGCTGAAGCGTGTAGCCTAGTGCTGCCATGCCCCGGGGCACGATAGAGATTTTTTCAACCTGGTCAGAGCCTGGCATAGCCGCGCCAACTAGCGCGTGGCCGACTTCGTGATAGGCAACGATTTCTTTTTCTTTGTCGTTGAGCACTCGGCTACGTTTTTCTAGTCCGGCAATGACGCGCTCAATAGCTTCGGCAAAGTCGGCTTGAATGACGGCTTCGCGGCGGTTGCGGGCGGCGAGGAGCGCCGCTTCGTTGACGAGATTGGCCAAGTCTGCACCTGCAAAGCCGGGTGTGCGAGTAGCGATCGCACCCAAATCCACCTCATCCGATAGCTTCACTTCGGTGGCATGAATTTCTAAAATTGCCTTCCGCCCTTTTAGATCTGGCCGGTCTACTAGCACCTGCCGATCAAATCGACCGGGCCGCAGTAGGGCTGGATCTAAGGTTTCCGGTCGGTTTGTGGCCGCGAGCACAATAATCGTGTTTTCGCCCGCGCCAAAGCCATCCATCTCAGCAAGGAGCTGATTCAAAGTTTGCTCTCGCTCATCGTTACCACCGTAGAAGCCACCTGATGCCCGGGACTTACCAATGGCATCTAGCTCATCAATAAAGACGATACAAGGCGCTTGCTTTTTGGCCTGCTCGAACAGGTCGCGAACGCGAGAAGAGCCTACACCGACGAACATTTCAATAAACTCAGAACCCGAAATGCTAAAGAAGGGAACGCCTGCTTCTCCGGCAACCGCTTTGGCCAGCAGCGTTTTACCGGTGCCCGGTGGGCCGACTAGCAGTACGCCTTTAGGAATTCGCGCGCCAAGGTCAGTAAAGCGCTTGGAGTTTTTTAAGAAGTCAACGATTTCAACCAGTTCTGTTTTGGCTTCATCTACGCCAGCAACATCGGTAAACGTTGTCTTTGTATCTTCGTCTTCAACGTAGATTTTGGCTTTGCTTTTACCAATAGAGAACACGCCGCCCTGGCCGCCCTGGCTACGTCTGAGGAAAATGCTCCAGATACCAACAAAAATGAGCGGCGGAATCACCCAGCCCAGCAGACTGGTAAACCACTGATTGGCTGCTGGCGGCGTAGCCGAAAACTCAACGCCATTTTCTTGCAGTACGGTTGGTAAGTTGAGGTCAAAAACAGGATTGGTCGCATATACTGCGCTCCCATCTTCTAGCTGATAGCTGATTGTCTTTTCGCCCACCGAGGCACTCGCAACCTGGTGTTCTTTGACCTGTGTAATAAACGTGCTGTAGGGAACTTTTTCCTGCGTCTGACCAAACGACTGCGGTATGAACGTGCTGATTAGTAGTACGGCGCTAAGGATCAAAAACACCCAGTTGGTCGTCTTTTTATTCGACGACTTTTTATCCTTGATTGGCATAGTGTGACTCTCTTGCTCTTCTCAGATACGTCTTCATTTAATACACATATCGTAACAAGCTCAGTCAATCCTCGGTGCGCTGCCCGAAGGTGTAATTGCCGTAATATCGCTGTGAGCCATCCGCGTCACGAATTGTGCTTTCTAAGCTATGAGTGAGTTATGTAAGGGATTTTACTCTCTGCTACGATGACCTTTTCACTCACAAAACTGCTGACGTTTGATGAGTTTATTGCCCAGTATGGTGATGATTTTCGCTACGAACTGGCCGATGGAGACGTCATTGATATGGAGCCTAATGGATTACATGAAGCCGTAGGCGGAAAAATTGCAGCTCAGATCAGCGGCGCCGTTGCAAGCGCTGATCTCCCCCGGTTTATTCCCCGCACTTGCTTAATTCGGCCATTCGATGGTGTGGCAACAGCGCGTCGCCCGGATGTGGTTGTACTTGATGAAACGGTATTGGTCGATGAGCCCAGATGGGAGCATGAGCCGGTGATTACGCTGGGCCGTTCGATTAAGCTAGTCGTAGAAGAGGTAAGCACAAACTGGGAAACCGACTACGCCAGGAAAGTTGAAGAGTATGCGCTGTTAGGTATTTCCGAATATTGGATCGCTGATTTTCGGGGGCTGGGTGGGATGGCTTTTATGGGTAAGCCCAAGCGGCCAACGCTTACGGTTTGTCAGTTAGTTGGCGATGAGTACCAGCAGCAGCAATATCGCCTGGGAGAGACGATTTTGTCACCGCTTCTATCATCCCTTCGATTTCAGCTAGACTATTTGCTACCAAGGTAACTATCCGAGTATTTAGCCGCTGTTTTTGGCCACTTTCTCTATGCAGTGTCTCTATGCTGCTTCTGCTCGTTTACGGGCCGCTGTTTCAAATACCTGACAGTACTGTTCGTGGCCGCCTGGGAAGGCCACGTTTAGTTGGAGTGGATCTTGGGCGTCGCCGGGGCCTTTGACTACTTGTTTAACGCCGTCTTGCTCTGCTAGCTCTAGGGGTACACGATTGTCTAATTCGCCGCCACTGCTGTCTACATAGACTGTCAGATTGCCTTTGTTAAAAGATTGGTTGAGGGCCTGGATGAGCTGTAGGAAGTTGCGATCGCTTCCCCCTCTTTTAATTTGCTCTCCCTGCTGCTGACTGGTAACGGTATCCCCAATCCCTACAATCGTCGGCATGAGAGTTGGATCAAATGACGCTGAAACCAGTTTGACCAGCTGGTCTATTGAGTAAGAAGCCTGCCGTGCGTTAAAGCCCTCTCCTAGCGGATATTGTCCTGTTTTTTGAAAGGTGTAGTGATTTAGCAGGGCAAGGACGCCTGCTTCTTTGATAGCACCGCGCAGCATGAACTGAAAGTCTGTTGTTCCTGACTGCTGAGCATCACCAAACCAGACGATTTCCTGACCGCTTTCTTCTCGGCCTAGATTGGGCGCATAGTGGATGAAAAAAGAGTCTTCTAGACCCTGGGCGATCGCCTCATTCAGCAGCGACTCAAACCGTGACTTTAGCGCTTTTTGCAGGGCAACGTAGGTATCAATATCCTCAGAAAATAAAGGATACAGGCTGTTTAAGTTAGCAGAGGGAGAGGCCATATTCTCCAGCGTTGCTGTGGCTAGATAATGGTCAAAGTTTTGCGCTAGCTGCTCGGGGCAAGGATGCGTTTTGAAAAAGTCTCGCAGACAGTCTTGAATATGTCGTGGTACCTCTTGTAAGAAGGCCAGTTCAGCTTCAGATACGCCCGGATGAGAACATTGTCCGTCGCGCGTTTGCCACTGTACGCCGCCTGCCGCTAGGCCTGGCAGATAGCTGTTTTTAGCCTGCAAATCTGCTGGCTTTGAATCAAAAGCTCGCTCCACCAACTTATTAACCCCTCGCCTGCCGGTATGCTCACCGTTGGTTAGAACATAGAAATGAGGACCAAACGCCTGTGTGGCTGTGACATAGTCTGGGGAAATTTGGCGAGTAATCGGGTCGTTAACCAGCTGCATACAGACACCATCTAAGTCTTGAATGATTAGCAAATTGTCGGTGCTAGCTAGCGTTTGAACAAAAGCGTCGTGATCTAAAGAGAGTATTTGCTGATGGAGGGGCGACGTCATGAAAGAACTCCCTAAGAGCATTAAGAGAAGAGCATTAAAAGAAAAAGAAGAGCATCAAAGGAACAACACTAAACCGCTCATTGCCAGTAAGTTATGTCAGCAAGTTATCGGCAATGAGCGGTTCGCTAGAGGAAGCTATGCCCAGTTCTTTGCTCTAGAAACGGCTTCAGACCAGGTTGCAAAGTGATTAGATAGGTCAGCTTCTGCCTGAGGCTCAAAGACGCGATCGACCTTGCGAGTAGAGACAATCGTTTGATAGTCGCTCCAGAATCCGATCGCTAATCCTGCGGCAAAAGCTGCACCTTGTGCTGTGGCGTCTAAAATTTCTGGCCGCTCTACAGGCACGCCCAGAACGTCTGCCTGAAACTGCATTAAAAAGTCATTTTTGCAGGCACCGCCGTCTACCTTGAGTCGGCTAATCGGCGTCTGGCTATTGGCGTTTACCGCATCGACGACTTCTTTGACTTGGAAGGCGATCGCTTCTAAAACCGCCCGGACAAGATGCGCCCTTTGTGCCCCGCCTGTCAGTCCCAAAAAGGCCCCGCGCGCCGACATATCCCAGTGAGGCGCACCGAGTCCACTGAGCGCTGGAACAAAGTAGACCCCGTTGGTATCGGGTACAGAGCGAGCTAACTCATCTGTCTGACCAGCATCGTCGATAATTTTCAGTCCGTCTCGCAGCCACTGAATGCAGGCCCCGCTCGTAAACATCGCGCCTTCTAGAGCGTAGCCGACTTTCTCTGCTCCTTGACTCCCGCTGTCAGCGCTACTGCCTTCACTCCAGGCAATGGTGCTGAGCAGCTGTGGGGCTCGTGCCACTTTGCTGCCTGTATGGGCGACGAGAAAGCTGCCAGTGCCATAGGTGCACTTGAGCAGCCCGGGGCGATCGCCGCCGTGGGCAAAGAGCGCTGCCTGCTGATCGCCCAAAATTGCCGTAATTGGAATCTCTACTCCTAAAATGCTTTTGTCCAGTAGGCCAAACTCACTGAGGCTCGGCTGCACTTCAGGCATCAGATGAGCGGGTATGCCAAAGAGATCGAGCAGCTCTTGATCCCACTGATGGGTGTCTATGTTTAGCAGCATGGTACGGCTGGCGTTGCTGTGGTCTGTGGCATGAACTTTTCCGCCGGTTAAATTCCAAAGCGCCCAGCTATCGACGGTGCCTGCCAGCACGTTGCTAAAGTCGCTCACGCCTGATTTCTTGACTGCATCAATTAGCCAATTCAGCTTAGTAGCTGAAAAATAGGCGTCTAAAATAAGCCCAGTTTTTTTGGAAACTAGCTCGGCTTTGCCTTCTTTTCGCAGGCGATCGCACAGCGGCGCTGTCCGGCGATCTTGCCAAACAATGGCCCTATGCAGCGGCTCTCCGGTGGTTTTATCCCATAGCAAACAGGTTTCACGCTGTACCGTTAGGCCAATTGCGGCAATCTCGGATGGTTTAATGCTGGTTTCTGCAATCACTGTCTGTAGCACCCAGCGAATCTCTTTCCAGATCTCAGTCGCATCGTGCTCTAGCCAGCCTGGCTGAGGGTAATGCTGTGTGAGCTCTCGGTAAGCTTGACCGACGATTTGACCTTTTCGGTTGAACAAGATGGCGCGGTTGCCGGTTGTGCCTAAATCAAGGGCAATGATGTAGTCAGGTTGGCTCATGGCAAGTTAGCGGTAAGAGGGCAAGGGGTAAATAGCTGGGGTGTAAGTCTGGAGTGTGAGTTTGGGGTATGAAGCTGGTGTGTGAAGTGGTAAAAGGACTATCTATGCTATCTGTCTGTCTATCTATCTGACTGGCTGGCTAATCAATCGGGTCGATGTCTTTCTAATAGAACAGCTTGACCGTCTTTTAGCGTTAATCCCTGTAGATCCGCTGTGTCATTGATGTTCAGATCTGGCGAAGTGATGGCAATAGACCACTCGTTAGGGTCTAGCTGCAGCCAATCGAAGAGGACGGTTTCGGCTGGTTCACCTTCCATGTGGGCGAGCATGGCGACTTGCTTGTCGCCTTCAACAGGTCCGGTCTCGGTTTGACTATATTGAGTGCGCATTCCGTAGAACAAGGTATGGCCAGACTGCGAGATCCGATTGAAGCGATCGCTGCCAGAAAGATTTTGAGCAAGCCATGGATTGGCCTGACGGTATCTGCGTAGTGCGAGATTGAATGCCGCACGATTGCCAGACGGTTTTTTAGGTGGATACTGGTTAGACGGTTGATCTGCCGCTGTGATGTCCTGGTTGGACTGGTTAACCTCATCAAAGAAGTGAGAGACCCGGCTAAACTCATGGCTGTCTTCCATAAAGGCGATCGCAAACTCCTTTAGCCCAGTTGCCGTGAGCTCGTTAAAAAATTGCTTGAGGGGTTTGCCGTTTTGCGCCGAACCGTTTTTTGCGACATTCTTTACGACATTTTTCTCTGCGACGTCTTTCTCTGCGACGCTTTTTTCTGTGACATTGTGTGGATGCTGTGAATAATTTCTTGGCACGCCGTCTGATTCTAGGGCCCATTTGCGGCAGGCTTCAGCCACTAGCTCTAAGTCGTACTCAAAAGTAGCCATTGTTTTATCAAGCACTGTTGCAAAGCGTTTAAGCACGGCTAGGCTTTCGAAGCCTATCTGCTTAAGCTGATGAAAGAACTGAGGCTTGTCGTAAAACTCAGCGGTGACCTGCCAGTCTAAAAAGCCCAGCTCTTCTGCGGCAACCTTGACCCCATACAGGTCGTCTGTATTACGGAAAAAGCCCCAGCCGCTGTGCATGGCCGCATTGAGAAAGTCCATCGGTAGGCCAGGGCTAAAACCATACACCCACAGCGTCGTCGCCGGATTATCGTAGGCGTTGTTTAGCACTTCTGGAACGGTTTTTCCTTGGTTCCAGTTAATGTTGGTATCGAGAGCAATCTGATTGCCTCGGCGGACCGTATCGTGGTTGCCGCAGCCGGTAATCCAGCGATCGCCCTGATACATGACCTCGCATACGCGCGGCCACTTGTAGTCCCAAAACCCTTTCAGCGCTGGGGTGTTGTGCGCAAAGATAAGCGGTCCCCACTGAAAAGAATCGGGCCGCAGATCGATCAGGTCTCGGTAAGTTGAGCTCGTTTCCCAGCCATCTTCTGGCCAAGGACGACCGTCTTCAAAAATGGTAAACATGAGTCGCTGATGGCCGTTAATGTCCTGTATGACATCGCTCATAGCCATTAAATAGTTGTCGTCGTATTCCAGTCGCCCTGAAAAGGGATTAAAAAACTTAAAGTCTTGTCCGCCATCAATTCGCGTGCCATCAACACCTGTGTTCATTTTGCGCCGCTGCATTTCGAGTAGGGTGGCTCGCACCATCGGCAGGGTATGGCTTAAGTCCTGACCATACATGTTCGGCCCTGCAAAAAACTGGCGACTCAGCAGATCTAGTGCCTGATTGTCGGAATGGCCGTAGACCAGGTCGTAAATTACCTGTATTGGCTTGCCGGGAAAGTTGTGCATGTCGGCAATAAAGTCGATCACTTCATCAGGCCGCAGCGTGCTGAGTAGGGCTGGATTGGTGGTAGAAGAGCCGATAATCGGCACGTCGTAGCCCCAATTTTGGGTGTCTGGCTTGCGCAGCTTTACTGTTAGTACCGTCTCGCCATGGGTGCATACCGGGCCGTCGGTGCCATAGCCTTCTAAATCAACGATTGAGAAAAAATCTCGGCTGCCGTCTTCAGC
>CALDSK010000317.1 GCA_937911865.1 uncultured Synechococcus sp. | reverse complement strand
TCTTAGCGGCGAGCCGGAGGCGATGAATCAAGGCGGTGGCAGTGTTGGAAACCTTGTTGAATGAGCTGGCAACTCTCCGAGAGGCGATGAAAGCACCCAAATCAAGTTGTTGAGCGTCAACTCTTTTCTAGATGCCCTCAACTGCGCTTCAGAGCAAGCGAAAGTTTTTGCATCAAAGTCGCCTCAGGAAAATATCAAAATTGAATAAGTTGATGCCCCTGAGAGATAGACTCTGATGTAGTGGATTGCGAGAAACAAATATGGCGCTGAATAGAAAACTGGCAGGCGGTACGTTGGCTATGCTGATGGCGATCGCCAGCCCCCCTGTAATACCTTCTAAAACAGTCTCAGCATCACCCCAGCAGCTCGCTCAAGTAGCGCCCACCTCAATCACAGGTCGCCTCGATAGCAGTAGTCAGGTACTTGATGACGGAAGCTACTACAACGTTCATACCTTTGAAGGTATTACTGGCCAACCGTTTGAAATTGAGATGGTCAGCGAAGACTTTGATGCGTACTTTATCCTCATTGGACCCAGCGGTAATGTCGTTGCAGAAGCCGACGACAGCGCGGCAGGAACTAATGCTTTCCTACTAGGATTCTTGCCGGAGACGGGAACATATCAACTCCTTGCTAATTCTTATGGAGCTGGGGAAACGGGGCAATATGCTTTGCGGTGGTATCTTTCTGCAATTGTTTCTCAGGATGCAGAATCTGCTGCCTCTCGGGATACAGAGTCCACGGAAAATCCGCAAGACAACTTATCAGTTCCTGCAACAACTCAGCCTCCTGGCCTGGTTACTGATACGGTGACTGGAGAGTTCAACGAAGATAGCCTCTTGTCTGACGGTAGCTACAGCAATAGTCATGCCTTTGAAGGAACGTCAGGGGATGCTATCGCTATTGAGGTAACGGGTGATGGTTTTGAGACTTCACTGTCACTGACCCATGGTTATTCAGTACTTGTTCCCTTCTTTCGAGGGAGAGGTGAGGGGTACACCGATATTGCTTTGGCTACGTTGCCTTACGACGGACGATACTACATTAGCGTCAACGCTAGTAATCCTGGACGGTACGAACTGAGTATTCGACCTTTGACAGCGGACGAACAGAGTAATCTATCTTCAAGAGTCCCTGTCTATTCTACTGACCGCTCTTCAACATCAGATTTTTCTCCAGAGACTATTCTGCAAGACAGCTACACGCAAGCAGTTCCGCTAGTTGAACAGCAAATCGACGTATTGAGAGCACAATTAGGTAGCGAACACCCTGAAGTTGCGAACCAGGTCCTTGGCCTAGCAAGTTTGTACCTCGTGCAGCAACGTTTTGCTGATGCTGAAACGTTGTTAGTGGAAGCTTTAGAAATTTATCGATTGCGGCCAGAATTATATCCTGCTGAGCGAGCATTAACTCTGAATTACTTAGGTGAGATCGCCTCTGCACGCGGACAATGCGATCAAGCTGAGTCTTTTTTACAACAATCACTTGCAATCTTGACGGAGGATCCTGGCGAGCGAGAGGATCTCATCCCCCAGACTCAAAGAGATTTGGCCCTCATTCTGGTTCAGTGTCAGAGCAAACAGATAGATAGCTCATCTTTAGCAAACAAGAGTCTGCAAGATGATCCAGAGTCTCTCTTGCTTCAGGCAATTGAAGCTCTTCGCAACGATAATGATTCCTTAAGTCTAGGGGACATGATAGATACACTAGCGACCTTGTATTTTACACAGGGTCGTTATGAAGAAGCTGAGTCGCTTTATCGAGAAACGCTTGAAATATACCGTGGGTTTTACCCTGACAATGACGTTGAGAACCCTCGCATCTCGACGAGCCTAAACAATATTGCTCTGATTTACCAGGTACAGGGACGGTACAGCGAAGCAGAAGAGCTGTATAAAGAAGCCCTTGACAATTATGACGCCTACATCAGCTCTATCTCTACTCTTGGTGACAACGGTTACACGACGCCATACATACAGAGGAGTGCAATTAGTCGGCGCATCTATATGGTGCCTGTGTTATACAATCTCGCTGGACTATATCGAGCTACGGGCAAAGTAAGTCAAGCGATTGAAACGTTGGGCAAAGGTATTGAGATCGAAGAAGAGAATTTAGATATTGCTCTTGCCAACCTCAGTGACAGAGATCGCATAGCTTATGTTGCCAAGCTCTATAAGACCCTTAACTATGTTGTATCTCTTCATCTAGACACAGCATCCGACTCAACCCAAGCGGCACAGTTTGCACTTATAAATTTACTCCGTCGTAAGGGGCGAGTCACAGAGGCAGGCATTACAGCTCAAGAGACTTTACGCCAGCGCGGTACCCGTAGAGATATTGAGCTACTCGATCAATTGACAAAGCTACAGCAAGAGATTGCTACACTCACATCTCAACCACCCGATATTTTGACTCAACAGGAGTATCAAACTCGTTTAGCTCGGTTGCGCAGCGAAGTCAATCTCATAGAAACCGCTATTGCGCGTCAAAGTGCAGATATGGCATTGGTGTCACAATCTGTAGATTTGGACGCAGTTCAGAAACAGCTCCCAGCCGATGGGGTACTCGTTGAATATGCGCTATACCAACCCTTCGATCCCACAAATCCGGTTGGCGACAACCGTGAGGAAAGTAATCTTACAGCTGCCAACTCAAACAATTTTGCTGCACCACGCTACGCTGCATATTTGCTATTCCCTGATGGTCGCATTGAGGCGATTGACCTCGGCAGTGCCGCTGAGATTGACGCCGCCGTACAGTCCTTTGTGGGGCTGCTGCAAAATCGCAGTGCCCAGTTTCGGCGCAATGCGCCGGTTCCAACCCTGCGTGAAGAGGATGTCGAGCAGGTAACGAGCAATATCAAAGAACTGGTTTTCGACCCGATCGCCCCTTACCTCGGAGACACCGACCATCTCCTCATCTCCCCCGACGGGCAGCTCAATCTGCTGCCCTTTGAGGCGCTGCAACCCGCAGCAGGCGGCGAGTATCTGGTGCAGCAATATCAGATCAGCTACCTCAACTCGGGCCGCGACCTGCTGAAGTTTGATGTGATCGAGCCCAGCCGCAACCCAGCCGTCGTGTTGGCCAATCCTGATTATGAAACGGCAGACGATACGGTGCAAATCGCTCAAGGCCGCCGTACGGGCGACAGCCGCCGCTCAATAGAATTGAGTCAGCTGCAAGTTGGGCCGCTACCGGGGACGGCGAAAGAAGCTGAGGCCATTGAGCCTCTACTCCCCAATGCCGAAATTTTGGTAGGAAATGAAGCCACCGAAAATGTGTTGAAAAGCGTTCAAGCGCCGCGCATTTTACACATTGCTACCCACGGCTTCTTTTTGCCTAACGTCGAGCGGCCTGAGGTTGACAGCAGCCTTGCTTTGGCGAGTAGTAATCCATTTGGGAGTGTGGCGGCTCCCGGCGTCGCGGTGGAAAATCCCCTGCTGCGTTCTGGCCTCGCTTTAGCTGGGTTCAACACCCGCAGCAGCGGCAGCGAAGACGGTGTCCTTACGGCGCTGGAAGCCTCCCAACTCAACCTCTTCGGCACCCAACTCGTCGTCCTCTCCGCCTGCGATACCGGCCTCGGCGACATCGCCAACGGTGAAGGCGTCTATGGCCTACGTCGCGCCTTTGCGATCGCCGGAGCTGAAACCCAACTGCTTAGCCTGTGGCAGGTGAGCGACTTCGGCACGCAAAGTTTGATGGCTCGTTATTACGAAAACCTCACCGCTGGCATGGGTCGTAGTGAAGCGCTGCGGGAAGTGCAGTTGGAGATGATTGAAGAAGGCGGAGAGTATAGCCATCCCTATTACTGGGCCGCCTTCATTCTGGCGGGCGACTGGCGATCGCTGGAGTAATTCCAGCTGAGATCCATCCTGCCGCTATGCAGCAACGCCGATTTTTGCCTCTGCGGTTCACAAACACCAGCTCGACAACCCAGAGCTGGTGCCGTTTCTGCTGCCGAAATCTGGCGTCACACTCCATCAACGCGACGATCAGTCCGTAGTTTTGCCAAAAGTGTATAAGCTGCCTGCTGCCAGACAGATATCTCTATGAACCAAGATTCACGGTGTCATGATGTCTGTCCCCAAAGTTTCCACATCCTCGCTGTCCTCGCCAGTTCAACCGACGCGGGTCAAAACCGATCGCCCGCCTACTGATTTATTCGTCATCCTAGCGATCGCCCACAAAGACCTGATCTGGGCCAATCATCACTACCACCAAGGTCAATTTGCCAAAGCCTTGACCAAGTTTGAAGTGGCTCTCGGGTACTATACGCAGGCTCAAGAGACGACTGGCATGGGTCAAAGCCTCACGGGGCTGAGTGCGGTGTATCTATCTCTAGGACAACCGGCGCGATCTCTGGCCTGCAGCCAAGCCGCCGTCGCCATTTTAGAAGAAACAACGGCTACAGCAGAGTATGCTCTCGCGTTGTACCAGTGGGGCATCAGCCATTTTGAGCTACGGCATTCACGCCAGGCCGAACGCTGTTTCAAGCAGGCATTGGCATTGTTTGAGGCACTGGGCGATCGCACCCACCAAAACCGCGTCTTGCTCCATCTGGGACAGCTCTATGCTCAGCAAGAAAAGGGCTGGTTTGCCCTCGCCTGCTATGAGTCAGTGTTGGCTAGCCTCCTCAATCATCCCACTCAGGAGAACATTCAAGGATTGCTCAAACAGGTACTGAATCTGATGACGCAGCTCTGTAAGCAAACGAAAACCGGCGAAGCGGCGATCGCGTCTTTTCAACGCTTATTGACCCAGCGCATTGCCGCTGATTATTCTCAACCGGTTGCTGACTTGATTCAACAGTTGGGCCAGTTTCATGAATCGCAGCAGCAGTATCAATTAGCACTGGCGTGCTATGCCCAAGCACTGCAGACTATTCCGCCGGTTGTCGTGTCCTGACCATTTGGCCGCGGCACTGTTGAGTAGACGAGGGTGCGATCGCATCATCACTCGCAATCTCAGGCTACCGGCCAAACAGCAGTTCACAGATAGCGCTGGCGGCGATCGCCGGTTTGACTCGACTACAGCGGGGAGTTGAATGCTGAGATCAAGCAATCCGCGATTGTCATGGTCAGGGACCGAATGAGAGTCCCCACGCTCTCTCTATAATTAAGCTCTTGACCATTGGGTTTCAGCCAACAGTTCAGCCAGCAACTTACCTGAGACTGTAAGCACGAGTCTGAAAATCACGTAGCCTTATTTATGGTCGGAATGCTTGCTGTGAGCAAGGGCCACTTGACGCTTCTGGCAAACTGCGTCAAGTGAAGCATCAAAAAAGATTTGATGAAGGTGAATAAGTTCTCTCTGCCTAGAGGTATATCCTGATGTCAACTCTCAGGATTTCCCCCCTTACTATGCGTTACTCTGCCAAGCTATTCGGCCTGCTAACCCTAACCGCTGTTCTTTGTGCCCCTCAAGACTTACCCTTGAGTCGCTCACTTATTCCTCTAGCCCTAGCCCAAGAAAGTAGCACCGCAGATCGCCAAGCAGAAGCAACTGAGCTGTTTAACCAAGGCGGTCAACAGTTTAGTCAAAATCAATTTCAAGAGGCGTTGCAGTCTTGGTCACAAGCGCTCCAGATTTATCAAGACATCGACGATTTTGACAACCAAATAGCTGTCCTGACCAATATGGGATTGGTTTATCAAACGCTTGGTCAATATGAGCAGGCGATTGGTTCTTTTGAAGAGCTGCTGGTCATCGTCCGTGAGTCACAAGAGTCTCAAGGGTCAAGTGAGGAACTAAGAGCGGAGGAAGGTCGTGCCTTAGGCCAGCTTGGCCTTTTATATCGTGAATCTGGGCAGTACGAACAGGCGATTGAATTTTTAGAGCAAAGGATTGCGCTCGCGCGCGAAATTGGTGATCGGGCTGGAGAAGGTTCAGGACTAGGAAACCTGGGGCTCGCTTACGATGGCTTGGGTCAATATGAGCAGGCAATTGATTTCTATGAACAGCGGCTCATAATCACCCGTGAACTCGGACAGCGAGATCGAGAGAGTTTAACTCTAGGCAACTTGGCTGAAACATACATCAGTCTTGGTGACATTCAAACAGCAACAGAGCTGCTTCAACAAGCTTTAGAGATCGCTCGTGAAATCAATGACTCCGAGCAGGAGGCCCGCATCCTCGAAAGATTAGAGGGACTCCCCGACGTCTCAATCAACAATGAAACTATATTTCTGAATGTAGAAGGGACTCTGAATGAAAACAGCGAAGGAATTATTCAAAGGTTTGACGATGGAACTCCGGATCTCAGATTCTTAAGAGAAGCACATCAAATAGTGGGACAAGCAGGACAAATAGTGACTATCCGCATGCAGAGCGATAGCTTTGTTCCTCGTATATGGCTGATGGGGCTAGAAGCTAATGCTCTGCTCGCCGAAAGTTTTCCTGAAAATACGCTTCAAAATGATGCCTGGATGATTGTCACGCTGCCTCAGGATGGGACTTACAATGTTTATGCTACTACCCACGAAGAAAACACCCAGGGTGATTATCGGCTTGAGATTTTGGAAGCAGAAACAGCCGATCTCCTTCTCTCTGATGCTGCAAATCTGCATCGCCAGGCGTCAGAGCAATATAACCTAAAAAATCATCAAGAGGCTTTGCAACTCTACGAGCAATCTCTGAGCTTCTATCGTAGTGAAGCAGTACGCACAAAATTTCCAGAACTTAGTTTGCGACAAGAAGCTTTCTCATTGGGGAATATCGGGAGCGCATATGACAGTTTAGGCAATTATGACAGCGCCATCGACTTTCAAGAACAATCAATAGCTCTCAAACGTGAGAGTGGGGACCGCCGAGGAGAGGCAGTGTCTCTCACAAATCTTGGCAGCACTTATTTCCGTCTAGGGGATTATGCAAAATCTACAGAAGCTTATCAATCTGCTTTAGCTATTTGGCAAGATCTAGAGTCTTCGGATTTCCAAGAAGTTGTGCTGGACAGGTTAGGGAAAACATATTTTCAATGGCAGGAGTATGAACTAGCAATCGAGTTCTACGAGCAGTCTTTAGTGTTAAAACGCATTAGCAATGATCCTGGAGAGATGATAGATGCTCTAAGAAATATTGGTATCGCCTCTTATAGCTTAGGAGACTATGAACCTGCAATTGCGTTTCATGAAGAAGCCCTAGCTATTGCAGTAAATTCTGAAAATGCATTCGAAGAAGCTTCGGCATTGGGAAATCTATCAAATGTCTACAGTAGGCTAGGAGATAAACAAAAAGCTATTGAGCTAGCTAGGCAAAGCCTTGAAATCGCGCGTGAAATTGGGGATGGCCAGTTACGAGTAACAGCACTTAATAATTTGGCTGACATTTACTTTGATTTAGGTGAGTATCAGCAAGCTATAAACTTCTATCAGGAAGCTATTTCAGTTGCGCAACAATTTGAATATCTGAATGGAGAAAGTGGTGGACTAAATGATCTCGGATTCTTGTACAGCACCCTTGGAAGAAACGAAGAAGCTATTAGGCTTTATGAACAAAGCCTTGAAATTTCCCGTGCAATAGACGATCTCGCAGGCGAAGCTCTAACTTTAAGGAACTTGGCTCTAATTCATCGCTTTCCTCCACAAGCTGAGGAATTTTTGCGGCAAAGTATAGACATCGCTAATAATCTGAATGATCGCCGCATTTTGGCAAGAGCTTGGGGAGATTTAGGGCAATGGTATTTTGACAATCCGACAATTTATCTCGAAGATGGAGTTACAAAAATATCCCTTAAATATCAGGAGGCTTTTGATGCCTATCAACAAGCTCTTCGATTTTTTGAAGAATTAGGTATGCGTTATGAAGAAGGCGTTACTTTGCAGAACATAGGCACTATTTACGAAAGGACAAGCGATTATAGCAAAGCACTCGAACATTTCGAACAAAGCCTGGTAATCGCTCGCGAAGTAAATAACCCGAGAAGCGAGGTAACTACTCTTCTCAGCCTAAGTAGCATTTACCTAAGTCTAGCTAGACTTGCTGACAATCCAGAAAGTGACCTTGGAGAAGTCGTGATAGCAGAAGCAGATGAGCTGAGAACAGCAGCAGAAAATATGCTGTTAGAGGCACTTTTAGTCCTGGATACTATCCGAGAAGGCGACTTGAACGATGCAGACAAAATAGCGCTCTTCGAAACTCAAAGAGGTACCTACGAGAGGCTTCAAAGTATCTTGCTTTCTCAAGATCGAGTTGAAGAGGCACTCGTTGCCTCCGAACGGGCACGGTCAAGAGTTCTTGTGGAAACTCTCTCGTCACAAATCTCACTGCAAACTCAGCAAGAAGAGCTAGGCAGTGACCCTGATCTAGAAGAAATTCGTGATATCGCTAAACAGCAGAATGTGACGCTTGTTACCTATTCGAAAGGCGATGGAATTGTACGAATGTGGATCGTACAGCCTTCGGGAGATATTGCGTTTAAGTCAGTCCAGGTCGCTCCTGATGTACCTAGAGTCGAAACTGTAGAAACTGAATCAGGTGCGCTAG
>CALDSK010000316.1 GCA_937911865.1 uncultured Synechococcus sp. | reverse complement strand
CTCCTGAGACAGATCTTACTGAGATAGAAGCAGAGACCGTGCTAGCCTCAGAAACCTCCAGTTCCGAAGCGACTCAACTTCAGGAAGACTTAGCAGAGTCATCTACTGATGAGAACGAGACTGATGAGAACGAGACTGATGAGAGCGAGGCAAATGAGAACGAGACAGAGGTTGCGCCCGAAGCGTTCATTCGAGAAGACGGCACGATTGATCTCGATTTGCTGAAGCTCGATATTGATCGCACCGAAGACGATACAGCGCTATCTCGCGACGATTTGATGATTGACTCAGCAGTGGCAGACGCTCAGGTCGCTCAAACTGAAGCAGAAAATATTGATAGCTTGGAAATTGAGGCCAAAGTAAAACCGACACCCGAGGCGGCATTCCTTGCAGACCTCACCTTTGATGATTTGGTTGTGGATTCTGCTCTCACGCCAGAGCTGACTGAATCTGAAGTGTCCGCCCCTGAAGTATCAGTACCCGACCTGATTGTTGAAAGTTCTTTAGTAAACGCTGATCTAGAGTCACCGGATGCCAGCACCCAGGTGTCAGCGAGTCCCGATACCACGATTCAAGATGAGGCAGATCGAGATGAGACAGATTTAGAGCGTCAGGATGCAACGCCTGCACCTGAACTTGCCGCCATTTTGCCTGATCTAGGCTCAGACGAAAACGATTCAGATGAAGACCGCCCAGGCGAGTCTTCTGAGAGCAGGCCAGAATCAGCCGCTGGTCCAGATTTACCAGACCCCGAAGCGTTAGCGTCTGACTTGACAGTTCAAGGAGACGGCATTGATGACGTCTTAGCGGACGATTTGGTGGCCGTCCTAGAAGCTGATAGTGAAGCTGCCGATAAAACTGCGCTTGAGAGCATTGACGGCGACTTAGATCCGCTGGCGTCGGATTTGGAAGAGGCGATCGTTTTTGACGAATCGGATACGCCGCCGCTGCCCGCTCTAGACGAAGCTTCAGAGCCTCTAGAATCTGCGTTTATTCCTGATCAGCCCAGCGATGAAGCCAATGATGAAGGCCAAAACCAGCCCCTCAAAACCGATCGGGAAACCAATCTGGAAGAAACTGATGTAGAGACAGTCGATAGTAACGCCGAGCTAGATGTCTTATCAGGAGGTACCTTATCAGGAGATCTCTGGTCAGAAGATACGTACTCTCAGCCACAATTTCCACCGGCTGATTCGTTTGAAGCGTCTCTTGAAACCCTGGGCCTGTCTGAAGAGCGTTCAGACTCGACTGAACGCGACGAGGCTGAGGCTGCTCTCACTCAAGATGTGTCCACCGATGAGCCCAATGTAGGCAGTACTGTTCCCAGTCAGCTCACACCCGATTTGCCCCCTGTTGATTTTGACGACGACCTAGACTTTTTCCCCGCCGATCCGGCTAGCTCTCCATCCGCCGAATTAGAAGATGGCGGCGCTACATTGGACGATTTTACGGCGGATGTTGCGAGGCTAGCAGGTACGATAGGCGTAACATCCGCTGCCGCAGGGCTCACTGCTGCGCCAGAAACAGAGTCTGTAAGACCTGTAGATCCTACAGAGCCAGCTGATAGCGTTTCGAGCGAGTCAAGAGCGGCCGAGTCGAAAGCTGTTGAGGAAATGCGAGCGGCTCAGCCGCCTGATGCGGATGAAGGTGAGGATGATCCTACCGGCGGGGAGCCTGCTGACTGGTTTCTGGGGATAGATCTCGGGGCTACTGGGCTATCGGCGGTACTAATCAATCAGTCTGGCGATCAGGTTTATCCGCTGTGCTGGAATGTTGCTGGGGATAATGAAAGCAATCGCTTCCGCCTGCCAGCCGTGGTGCAAATCGATTTGCACACAGAAAACAATCCTCAGCTGGGGATAGTCGGACCGGCTGCGTTACAGCAAAATGTACCGCTGCTGCGAAACCTGAAGCTGATGGTGAAAGCAGGTATTCCGAACGGCAACTCGCGCGAGCCGTGGATGCAGTGGTCAGACCACACTGCAATTCCACTGGAAACCCTGCAAGTGGCCATTACAGAGCTGCTAAGCACGCTCCAGCCTGACCAAATGAGCTGCCGAGCTGTAGGGTTAAAAGTGTCGGCGCTGCGCCGGGCTTTGTCTGACTTGAAGGGTGTGATTGTTGGCTATCCAACTAACTGGCCAGATACGTACAGCTTTAATATTCGTGAGAGCGTGCTGGCAGCTGGGCTGATTTCTTCTCCAGATCAGGTCTTTTTTGTGGAAGAGGCGATCGCAGCGCTGCTTTCCGCACTCCCCGCCCCCGAAGCCGCCAAAGACGTGCCTGAGAACCAGCAGCCGGGCCTGTACAACTGCAACTGGTCAGGCGGCACAATTATCATTAGCGCTGGTGCCATTCTCACCGAAACGGCTGTAGCTAACCTGCCAGCCGACCTAGAGCAGCTGAGCTATCAAGACTTTTCTAAGCGCGGCTACACCTATGCAGGTGACGGCATCGACCAAGATATTATCTGTCAGCTTTTACACAACCCCTTGCCGGACTCTAAAGAGGGTGAAAAGGGCATTGGTACTGCTGTAGATAGCATCGGGCGATGGGAGAGCCTGGGCTTGAGTGAGATTGCGCTGCCGCAGCCTGGTGAGGCAGATCGGGTCACCCGGCATCGCCTGCGGCAGCGGCTCAACGATTCGCCGTTGGGCCGCGAGGCTATCTTGACAGCGCGCGAGTTAAAGATGGCCCTGCAAGAGGAAGAAGAGGTGGAAGTAGAGCTAGGCGACCACACCTGGGTAATCACTCGAAAAGACTTAGAGACTAAGGTGTTTCTTCCCTACATTCAGCGAATTAATCGTCAGGTAAATGCACTGCTGAGCAAGCAAAATCTGGCAACGCAAGGCGTAAAGCAGGTGGTTTGTACGGGTGGCTCAGCCTCCTTGGGGGTAATCGCTCGCTGGCTGCGCCAGAAGTTTCCTAATGCCACCATTATTCAAGACACCTACACGGGTGAATATTCCAACAGCTGTAGCCGTGTGGCCTACGGTCTGGCCAACCTGTGCAACTATCCGAAGGTGCTAGATGCCAATCGCCACCAGTACAATGACTATTTTCTCTTGCTAGAGCTACTGCGCATTTTGCCCGAGCAGCCTTTGCCCGCTGGCGGCATCTTACACCTGCTAGAACAGCGTGGGATTAATACTCAAGTTTGTCAGGCGCACGTGCTGGCACTCATTGAAGGCCATTTGCCGCCAGGCCTAGTGCCAACTTCAGGCGATCGCCCCCTGATTAGCGCCCAGTCGTCAGATATTGCAACCTATAGAGCGCTCTCTGAGCTGCCTTTGTTTAGAAAGCAAGGCGGTCAGATTTATATCGCGGATCCTCAGCAAGGCGAAAGATTGCGGACTCATCTAGAAGGACTGCTCGCTACCAAAGCACAGTCGCTCAGTGAGCCCATGACACCTGAGGCGTTGACGGCGTCGACTGGCGTTCAGGTGTAAATCAAGGGCCCGGTTTAGATCAAAGGCTCAGTGAAAATAGCTAGTAAGGCAGATGCTGGTATGACGGCAAGCCGTTACTGTATATAACAGTCTTCTTCTCTTGCACCTTTTGATGAGCACTGTCCAAATTGTATGGCTGAAAAAGTCCTTTCGGTTGTCAGACCACCCTGCGCTGACCCTGGCAGCCAAGCAAGGCCCAATGCTCCCGATTTACATCCTTGAGCCTGAGTATTGGGCCCTATCAGATACTAGCTACCGGCACTATCTGTTTATCAAGGGCTGTTTGGAAGAGATGGCAGCCGATCTGAAAAAGCTCGGTGCAACGCTGGCAATTGAGCAAGGTGAGGCTGTTTCAGTGTTGCGATCGCTCCAAAAATCCTTTTCCAGCATCGAACTATGGTCTCACCAGGAAACCGGTAACCACTGGACCTTTGAGCGAGACCAGCGCGTCCGAACGTGGTGCAAAGAAAACGGCGTTACGTTCAATGAGCCCCTACAGTTCGGCGTATGGCGCGGTTCTAATATAGACAGAGACCACTGGGCAAAGCACTGGGATGCTTTTATGGCTAAGCCCACTGCAACCCTTCCCGAAGATATTACTTTCGCCGAGCACAGCTACAAAAGCAGTCTTCCAGCGCCCGCAGCTTTAGGCCTTGAACCTGACGGTATTACCGATTTGCAGACGCCTGGCAGAGCCGCAGCACTGGCAGCCCTCAATAGCTTTTTGTACGAGCGCGGAGCGCACTATCGCACGGACATGTCATCGCCTGTTACCGGGGAATCTGGCTGCTCGCGCCTATCGCCGCATCTCACTTACGGTACGCTTTCAATGAAAGAGATATACCAGGCAACACAGCAGCGAATTGCTGAAGTTAGAGAATTACCTAAGGCAGAAAAAGGTACCTGGGCGGGCTCGCTTTCTTCCTTTGTCGGTCGATTGCACTGGCACTGCCACTTTACCCAAAAGTTAGAGCTAGAGCCGGAATTAGAATGGCTGCCGATGGCCCGCGCCTACACAGGCATCCGAGATGACGGAGACAGCGCGCTTAGGCTAAACACCTTTGAGCAGGGGCAGACAGGCTATCCGTTTGTAGACGCTTGCCTACGCTATTTGCGGGCAACTGGTTGGATTAACTTTCGCATGCGAGCGATGCTAATGAGCTTTGCCAGCTACGATCTGTGGCTACCCTGGCAGAAAAGCGGCGAAGTGTTAGCCCGGCTATTTACTGACTACGAACCGGGCATTCACTGGCCGCAAACTCAAATGCAGTCTGGCGTTACCGGCATCAACGCGATTCGGATTTATTCCCCTATTAAGCAAGGTGTCGATCAAGATCCAGAAGGCACCTTCACCCGGCAGTGGGTGCCAGAGATTGCGCATCTCGACAACAAGCTGTTGCAAACTCCCTGGCTGTACCAAGATGCGGCCTCTCTCAACTATCCGCCGCCGATTGTAGAGCACAAAGCCGCCGTTCGTGACGCAAAAGACAAAATCTGGACAATCAAGAAAACGCCAGAGGCAAAAGCAGAAGCCGAGAAGGTATACGAAAAACACGGTTCGAGGAAAAGACCTCGCAGCAGGTCAGGGGCTAAAACCACCCGTAAAAAGGTGACGGCAAAGGAGAGAACGGCCAAAGCCCAAAACGAGAAAAAGCCTAGAAAAACAGCAGCAAAGAAAACGATTAGCGCCACATAAACAACGCTGTACTGCAATGACATTTAAGCAAACGATAGGAGACTTACCCGAGAGAGTCACTGCAGGGAACAACAAGCCTGCGCTTTCAGCAGGTAGCTACGTTCTTGTCGTGCTGAACCGGGCGCTACGGGGAGAAGACAATGCGACAATTGATGCCGCCATCACCCATGCGAATGCCCTTCACCTTCCTATTCTGGTCTACAGCGAACTCGACGAATCTGTTGATTGGGCTTCAGATCGGCTGTTTTACTTTGCTCTAGGCGCATTTAGAGCGCTAGCGCAATCGCTGGACGATAGAAAGATTCAATGTGTTCAAAGCATTAGAGGCATAGGCGACGAGGCTTCTCGGCTAAAGGACCTGATTGTGAACGCAGCAGTCGTCTACACCGATGAAGATTATACTCACTGGGATAGAGCAAGGGTTCAGTATTTGTTGTCTTTAGCGACGCAATCTGTCTTTTTAGTAGAGGCGTCTCGATTAGTGCCGACGGGAAGCCTACCCGAAAAGATAAGAACAACCCCTGCTTTTAGAAAGGCTCACGGTGAGCTGAGAGAAAAATTTGTATTACTTAGAAGAGAAGTTTCGAAGAATGAGACGGCTAAGGATCTTGTTCATCATGGAGACATTCAAGGGTTAAATTTATCCTTAACCGAGGGTAGACAGAACTTTGCGCAGTACACGGATAGTGCAATCGCCTCTCTAATCAGCAAACTCAACATCAATCACGACTTACCCATTTCCACAGAGCATCCGCCGACAAAATCTGAAATTAGCCAACGACTTGAAACACTCAAAACAAAAATCCTATCTCGCTACAAATGGATTAGAAACAACCCAGCCCTTGAATATTCCACCTCTGAGCTATCGCCCTACCTTCACTTCGGCATGGTTAGTCCGCACCAGGTGCTAGCCGCAGTCGAAAGCTCAGAGGTTCCCAAAACCTATACCTGGAAATTTAGAGACGAGTTTTTGACCTGGCGAGAATGGTCTCACTACCAAGCCTTTTACAACCCAAACATTCACGAATTTGAAGGCTTACCGAACAGCGCTCAAAAAACGTTGCAAGCCCATGCAAACGACGAACGCCCCGAGCTACAAACGCGAACAGACATCATGCATGGCAACACACCTGATGCCACCTGGAACGCCGCACAAAAGGAATGGCTCAGCACAGGCTGGCTACACAACAACCTCAGAATGTACTGGGCCAAGCAGATTCTTCGCTTTACCGCTTCGCCACAGGCCGCTTGGGAGAGCGCTTGCATGCTGAACGATTACCTCTCTCTCGATGGCCGCGACCCTGCAACGTACGCCTCTATGCAATGGGCCTTTGGCAATGCAAAGCCAGGCTACGGTGAAAAGGAGATTTACGGCTGGGTAGCCCCTAAATCTGACCGGGCAATTCTGAAGCGAAAGGGAATGAAGGCGTGGATAGAAACAAGGCAGTAGAGGCGCCCAATGCCATCACAGTACATCCGACAAGACAGAAAAGAAGGCGATCACACTATTTTCACCAGCATCGACTTAGAAGTTCCCGTCAAAGAGCCCTATCGAGGAACGAGTATTCAATGACGTTCCTCGATAGCAGGTGACTGAGCCAATTAATTGAGCCAATTAACGTATGTCTACTGAGCTGGGCCGAAGTACTCTGGCGTAAAGCTGCCGTGCAACCCATAAGGGATATGGTGTGTCAGCTTCAAAGTAGCCACAGGGCCAGTGGTAATGTCTTCGGCATTGAAGATGGTAAGTTCAGTGCGATCGCACTTCGCATTATAAACCCACAGCAAAACCCATCCATCGTCCTCTGCGCTCGCCCCAGGCCTAGCAACAAACAGCGGCTCACCCCCAAATCCACGGGGCGCAGCACTCCAAAACTGTTCTTCTCCTGTTTTTAAATCTCTCTTAATCAGCGACTGCAGTGGCGCATTCTTCACCGTTCCATGGGTTGCGCCCATATATAGATAGCGATAATCGCGGCCTACATTCTGCGGATTTAAAGTGGGAAACTCACAGGGGCGCTCAATCAGCTTCTCAACGGTCACTTGCTCTGTCGCTAGCTCTACCGTAAAGCGCCACAGCTGGCTGGCTGGCACGTGATCAAAGTCCACTGTGCTGTAATCCTCCGCATCGTCTAGCGTAGGAAAGCTGTCGTAACAAACAGAATCTAAAATTAGCAGCCCGTCTTGTTCAAAGGCATTGGCATGGTGGAAAACAAAGCAAGGATCGGTCTCAAAAAATCTCACTTCCCCGCTGTCGCCGCGAGGAATCAGCACAATTTTAGTCGGCTGCTTAGGATTAAACTGAATGCATTCAGCCGCACCCTTAAAGCCCATGACAAACGGCAGCGGATTAAAGCTCACCGGATTTTGTACAAAAATGCAGTAGTTCGGCGTAATGGCGAAATCGTGCAGGAAGGCAAATCCTGGCACGCTGTGAGCGTAAGTGCTGGCAAGCTTACCGTCTGGCGTAAACTCGTACAGGCTAATCGTGCTAGAAAGTCCTGTCTTTACGCCAAAGTTCACCATTCTGGGTGTGCCTTCGCAATCTGGATCAAACTTAGGGTGAGCAGCAAAGGCATCTCCTGTGCTCAGCAAACCATCTAAGTATTCAAGGCCCTGCGTTTCTAGCGTGTGAGGATCGAGCCGATGCGGTTCGGCCGCTTCCCAGAGCGCCAATAGCTTCTGCCCCCAGTACACGATATGCGTGTTGGCAATATTTTTCAGCTTGATATCGAAAGCATTCGCTAGCCAACCGCCTGGCTTCTGGGTGCCAAACACACCGCGATATTCAGGCTTGTCACTTTTTTGTTCTGCCAGATACCCTTCCGTGCGAACAAACTTGTTGCGATAGAACGCCCTTCCCTCCTTGATAGCAATGGAATTAATCATGCCGTCGCCATCAAAAGGGTGCTTCAAGCGATAGCCGTTAACGTCTGTAAGGCCTGGCCCATTGCGGAAAATTGTACCGGTCAGCTCTGTTGGAATTTTGCCTTCTATCTCATCTATCCAGTAGGCGAACTCTTCCGGCTGAGAGCGATAGCCACCGAGCCAATCTTCACGAGTATATTGAGTTGAGCGAGCGGGCGGATTAAGCGTTTGCATAGAAAGGTGTGAAGGTAGTAGCTAAAGTTTGTTGGCGTAAAAACCTAAGGAATTGAAACCTAAAGCGTGATATCCAGTCGAACGGCAGCATCGTCACTGACTTCAGGCGTCGCTAGCGCAAACACAGGTTCAGCCTCTCCTGACGAGGGCTGCGCTTTAGTGTCAGCGCCTTCTCCAATGCCCGTAGCCGATGCAGCGGGTAGCAGTCCGAGCAGCGGTAGCGGCAAAAGCGTGGTGAGATTGGTAATCAGCACCAGCCGCCACAGGTTAGTAAAATCTGTTTCGGTCACGCCCAGCTGATGGGTTAACAGTGCGCCCAGCTCATGCGAGAGTAATCCAGAAAGATTAACCACAGACATTAGCAGGGCAAACAGCGTCGCCTCCACGCCGGGTGGGCAGAGGCGAGCTGAGAGAACCAGTACGGGCATAAAGGCAATTTGCCCGGCGACGGTGAGCACCAGACTATCGCCAAGACTAAACCACTGGTCGTCAATTCCCAGGCTGCGGTTTAGGTGGGTGACTAAAATTAGGGTCGTCATTCCCAGCGCTGCCGAGACGACTGTGGACCAGGCGAAAATCTTGCGAAACGAGACTTCCTTCAAAAATCGTTGAAAAATCCAAATGCCAATTAAGGAGGCCAAACTGGTCACCAGCCTGACGCGTCCTAGAAATTCGGGAGCAAAGCCAAGCTCATTGGTAGAAAAGAAGAAGAAGGCTGAGTCAGCGGTGGGCGTTGCCTGCCACAGAAATAGAAACAGCGCGGGCATCCAAATTACTCGCTGAGAGACTGCCCCTTTCAAGAGCTTGACCTGATTGGTCACCACTTTCCAATTCGACTTTTCCGTAACGGGGTCTTCTGCAATCAGCCAGGCGACGCCACATACGATCAATGGAAAGGTGGCCGTAATGGCAAAAATAACCTGCGTACTGGTGCGCTCTAGCAGCAGCCCGCCCAGGTAGGCAGTAATCAGTCCGCCAATGGCAGATGCGCCCCAGGCCAGCGATTGCAGCGTACCCGCGCTGCCTTGTCCTTCTTTGCGGGCGCGCTCTACCACCAAAGAATCGACGATGACGTCGGAGATTGCGACAGACAAAGAGGATAAGAGAATAGCAGCGGTGGCAGCCAGTGCGGTATTGACGACCGTCGCCATGGAGAGCCAAGCGATCGCACCCAAGACCCCAGAAATAATCAGATAGGGCCGCCGCCGGTAGCGCAGAATAGGCAGCCCATCTGACAAAAAGCCAAACACGGGCTTAATCGTCCAGGGGAGGGCCGCAATTCCCATCAGCGCAGACACTTCTGCTGGCGAAAGCGCAATATCGTCCTTGAGAAAAAAGCTGACGGCTAGGCGCGCTAGCCCCAAAATGCCTTGAACGAAGTACACCGTTAAAATAGCGGTCAGCTCAAGGGTCAGCGGCTGACCTAGAAGTATTCGTTTTTCAATCCAGCCTTTTATCCGCTGCTTCGCTGAAAGCTCGGAGGATGAGGACGCCGTCATATTAAGTAATGTAATGTTCCTATTATGATAGCGGTGTTCTGAGTTTTGTTAAGAAAAGTATCTCGATTGAAAGAGGAAAAGGGGATAATGATCTTGTCATTTTTCTATCGAAATCAGTAAGCTCAGCTCAGCGCACCCAATACTATGCCCCTGATTAAAGTTCAAACCTCTGTAGAAGCACCCGCGAAGACAACCGTAGAAGATTTGCTCAAGCAGCTGTCGGCCAGCCTGTCGAAGCATCTAGGCAAGCCAGAGTCTTACGTCATGACAGCATTTGAACCCGGGACCGCAATGACGTTTGGCGGCACGAGCGATCCCGCTTGCTACATACAAATTAAGAGCGTGGGGACCATGGGCGGCGATCGCACCCAAACCATGAGCCAGGATTTTTGCGCCAAAGTTCAAGCGGCTCTAGGCGTCCCATCCAATCGCACCTATATTGAGTTTGCCGATAGCAAAGGCGCCATGTGGGGTTGGAACGGCACCACCTTTGGCTAACCTACGGCGCAGCTGGTGTCTCTTCTTCTTCTTCTCGCTCTACACCGAAGTATTGATCGAGCACCTGCTTTACCATCGGCGCCGCAAACGAACCGCCGCCACCACCCGAGTGCTCACCAAACGCGACCACCACAATTTCAGGGTTTTCGTACGGACCATAGGCGCCAAACCAGGTGTGACTCTCTCTTGGCTGCGCTTCTGCCGTACCGCTTTTGCCTGCAATATTTGGCAGCTTAGGATCATTAACCGCGCCGCCTGTACCCGCTGTCACGACCTGACGCAGACCCTCTTGTAAGACTTTTACGGTTTTAGGATCCATATTTAAAGACTCTCGCCACTTCTGAGGATCTTCGCCTTCTGTGACGACAAAGTGCGGCGTTACCAGGTCGCCTCCATTGGCGACCACCGCAAACATCACTGCAACTTGTAGGGGCGTAGCTAGCACATTGCCCTGTCCAATGGAAGAATTAATCGTGTCGCCCAGATACCAGGGTTCGCCCATAATCTCTTGCTTCCATTCCTCAGTCGGCACTAGCCACTCGGATTCCTCATCGCCAAGTTCACTGCCCGTCTTTTTGCCCAGTCAGTAGGCACGCATCCACATTTGTAGCTCATTCTCGCCGACAGCGCGCCCCACCTGATAGAAAAACGTATCGCTACTCCAGGCCATAGCGCCCCTAAAGCCCAACGGGCCAAATCCCGCATTATTCCAGTCCCAAAACTGAATGCCACCAAAGTTCAAGGAGGCATAGGTGGGCAGCACGACTTCCGCATCGAATTTACCCGATTCTATGCCTGCTGTCGTTGTGACTATTTTGAATGTACTGGCCGGTGCGTAGGCCTGCATTGCCCGGTTTACCAGCGGGTATCCGTTTTTTGTAAACTGCTCCCACTGGGCCTGCGTAATCCGGGTGGAGAAAATGTTGGGGTCAAATGTCGGTCGGCTGACCATCGCTCGCACCGCGCCGTCTCTGGGATCAATAGCTACAATCGCACCGATGTGATCGCCCAGCGCCACCTCAGCCGCCTTTTGCAGATCCAGGTCTAACGAGGTTTGCACGTCTTGCCCAGAAATAGGCGGCTCTTCTCCGATCACGCTCAGCACGTTACCACTGCTGTCTACCTCTACCTGCTGACCGCCCCACTCACCGCGCAAGGTGGGCTCTAGTGCCATTTCCAGGCCCATTTTGCCGATCACATCGCCCAGACGATATTCCATCTTTTCATCGTCTTCGAGCGCTTCATCCTCTTTAATTTTTTCCTCTAGGTCTTCCGGGCTAAGTTCGCCTGTGTAGCCTAAGGCGTGCGCAGCCAAATCTCCATGCGGATAGTTGCGTACAGCTTCGGCCTCTACCCGCACGCCGGGCAGCTCTGAGGCATATTCTGCTAGCGCCGTCGTCTGGGCTGAGCTGACGCCGCGCGAAATGGGGACCGCTTTGTTGGGGTTGTAGCTCGTACGCTCTACCCTCTCCATAATTTCTACTGCGGGCACATCCAGAATTTGAGCTAGCCGCTCAATCACGCGGTCTTTTTCTGCTTGTTCTTTCGGCAGAGAAATTGGCCAGATGGAGACTGAGTGAGCGAGCCGCGAGCCGACTAAAATTTTGCCGTTGCGATCGAAGATAGTGCCTCTTGCCGGACGTCTGGGCAAGAGCAAAATGCGATTGTCTTCGGCCAGCTCACGGTTGCGCTCTCCTTGCACTAGCTGTAGATACGCCAGTCGGCTACCAATACCGCCTAGCATCACCAAACTCAGCATCAGCATAATGAACACAGACTGATACTGACGGCCAACCGTACGGCCTCCTTTTTTTTCACCAAAGCTAGATGAGCGCTGAGTAAAAGCCATGGGCACAAACTATCGTTAATGAGTCCTGATGCTAAGCCGATATAGCAAAGTAAGGATGCATTCTTACTTTGTCTTGGTGAGCGTTCCCTAACGCCGCAAAGCAGCGCGGTTTCTCACCGCTGCTAGTCGAGTTGCCTGCTGCTATGTAACGGTTTCAGCCGATGAAAGGGGCTTAGGCAACTCGACAGAAGCCATAGCAAAATTTCTATCAGTTTAACGTTTCCGCTTTAGACATGAATGAACACGGAGAAAGGAGCCGCACGGCGAAGCTGCTGTGCGGCTCCTTTTGACTACAGCATTCTTTAGAGCAGGAGAGCGCTCTAATTATCTAGCACGCTGGGTCTTGGGGGTGACGGCGCAGGTGCGGGTGCGGGCGCCGGAGGGGGTGGCGCTGGAGGAGCTGGGGTTGGCGGAGGAGGTGCGGGTGCGGGTGGCGCAGCAGGGGGTGGCGCGGGCGCAGGGGGCGGCGCTGGGGCAGGGGGCGGCGCTGGGGCTGGCGCGGGCTCAGCGGCTGAGTCAGCGGGTGGCTCAACGGCGTCTGACTCAGAAGAGCCGTTGAAAATAGAATTTGGCCTATCCTCAGATTCCGAGTCATCCTCTTCGGGTTCGGGCTCCCAAGAACTGCTGCTTTCTGACGTATCTGAGCTGGCAGCTTGACGACTTGGCGCGGCGTCGCGATCGCTTTCTCCCGGCCGATCGGCATCAACGCGTCTTGGATATATCGGCTTAGCACGCAAAGAGCCATCGCGTCCCCCTAAGGTGGGCAACTCTGGAAACTCTTCAACCGGCAGATCATCAATAAACTGGTCTACAAACCTGTA
This sequence comes from uncultured Synechococcus sp., assembly GCA_937911865.1. Taxonomy (GTDB): domain Bacteria; phylum Cyanobacteriota; class Cyanobacteriia; order Phormidesmidales; family Phormidesmidaceae; genus Phormidesmis. The sequence continues at coordinate 24,154 of CALDSK010000316.1, read as the reverse complement.
CCAGGCTAGCGCGGCAGTGCGACTTGCGCCGCCAGTGGGGGTGCTGTCATCGTTACCCATCCATACGCCAGCAACTAGCTGTGGCGTAAAACCAACAAACCAGAGGTCTCTGTTCTTTTCGGAGGTGCCTGTTTTCCCGGCTACTGGCCTGCCAGGGATAGCGGCATTGCCACCGCTGCCGCCGTTAACAACGCCTTCCATCATCCAGGTCATAATCGAAGCAGTATCTGGATCGAGGGCCTGCTTAGGCTTTTCATCGAATTCATAAATCACATCGCCCTGCCCATTGGTAATTCGGGTGATACCATGCGGAGCAACGTGTTTACCTTCCGCGGCGAACGCACCGTAGGCGCTAGTCAACTCCAGCAGATTTACTTCTGAAGACCCTAGCGCTAGCGAATAGGCCGGTAGCAGACTGGATTTGACACCCATGCGATGAGCCAGGGCAATCACTGGGTCAAAGCCAACATCGACAAGTAGCTTGACGGCGACAATGTTGATAGAGCTAGAGAGGGCGCGGCGCAGGTCAACGTAGCCGCTGTAGCCGCCGCCGTAGTTTTTGGGCTCGTAGCCGTCTACGACGTAGCGAGCGTCCGCGTAGGTTTTGTACGGAGACATGCCAGTGGCGATCGCAGTCGCATACACAAATGCCTTAAACGTAGAGCCCGGCTGCCTTTGTGCCTGAGTTACCCGGTTAAACTGACTGCCATCAAAATCGGTGCCGCCCACCATAGCCCGAATTTCTCCGGTGACGGGGTCAATGGCCACCAGCGAAGCCTGCTCAAAATTCTGCCACTGACCGTATTCTTCAATAATTTCTTCTACCGTTTTTTCAGCGGCGGTCTGCCACTTCGTGTTCAGCGACGTTTCTACGACCAGGCCACCCGCATCCAACTCTTCTGGAGAAAGGATTTGCTCCAGCTGCTTTTTAATGTAGATGGTGAAGTAGGGAAACTGACTATACAGATACTTCGGCTCTTGCGTCTCTAGTGAAAAGTCAGCCCCGTAGGCCTCAGTAGCCTGCGCGGTCGTAATAACGCCATTGGCCTCCATGCGGCTAATGACCTTATCTCTCTGCGTGCGAGCAGCTTCCGGATTTGTTGAATAGACGCCTGGCGCAGGTGCCATGCCTGCAATCAGGGCAACTTCTGCGACCGTTAGCTCCTCGACCGTTTTACCAAAATAAATCCAGGCCGCATCTGCTACGCCGTAAGCGCCCGCGCCCAGATACACCAGATTTAAGTAGCGCTCTAAAACTTTGTCTTTACCCAGCTCTTCTTCTAGCCGCTGGGCTAGAATGGCCTCTTTCAGCTTGCGCTGAAAGCTTCGATCCTGATTGAGGAATGTAATACGAGCCAGCTGCTGGGTGATGGTACTGGCCCCTTCTACAACGCCGCCACTGGTGACGTTTGCGAGCGTCGCGCGCGCAATAGAGCGGTAGTCTACGCCATTGTGCTCTCTGAACCGCCGGTCTTCGGCAGAGATAAAGGCTTGGATAACCACCTCTGGAATTTCGTCATAGCTCAAGCTCTCTTGTGCAGTCGGTCCTACCTTCTGTAGGACCCTGCCGTCCGAGTCTTTCAGGGTAATTGTGCCGCTGCGTTCATAGGTAAGAGCCTTGCGAACGTCAGGCACGGTCTCTTGCAGATTGCTCCATAGCACATACATACGAGCGCTCGGCCCAGCGATACCAGCCCCTAGCAGCAGCAGCAGCCAAAACCGAATGCGCTTGTAGGGCGGCTTTCTGAGCGGGCCGTGAGTGCGATCGCGCCTCGCAGAAGCGACAGCTGGCGTTGCCCTGGCAATGTGGGGCATCGCATCTGTCGGCCCATTAGTTCTTTGAGCGATCGGATTGTTATTCAGATTGTTATATGGGCCGCTAGCGCTTGAGCTGTCGACATTTGAGGGGGTGACAGGCGGCGCATCAGTTAACGGATGAATGGGGATTTGGCCTCCCGTACGAATAGACTGCTGATAGCGTTTTGTCGCGCCAGGAGGAGATTGACGTCCTGAACCTGTAAGCCTCAACGACCATTGCTTCAGCTGTGAAAAGAGGTTGGCCACGTTAGTAGATTCTCCAGACGGCCTCACCGCCATTAACGAATATGCTGTTCTCGATGCCCAAATTTAGTAGATAAATGCTACCACGCCCGGTAAATTTGCCGAGCTAACAATAGGTCAGTTAAAGAGAATGGCTTTTGACAATTTACCGCCAGTTTATCGATACTTTATGGCATTGGCGACTAGGGCGTGATTACACCCATCTTGTTGTGCCCGTCTGTTGTACTATCAGCAACGCTTGCGCTTACCTGATGCATACGCTTAGCCCACTAGCCAGTCTTAACTGACCAGTGAGCTGTGGCCTAATGCGATCGCCATTACCAGCATTCCTAGCACCAAAAAGGGCTGTGCACTAGCCTGGTACTTCACATCGTTTTCCAGTGGATTACGCAAAAAATACATGTCTTGGAAAGTGATTTGAGGAATAATCAGCAAAATCAGCAGTACCGCATAGAGATTTTTGTGAATCGCAATGAGGTAGGCCGCCATGCCACCTTGAAAGATATCAATCATCAGCACGCAAATCCACGCGGCTGTCTGGACACCAAACATTACCGGCAAAGACTTCAGTCCAAGCTGACGGTCTCCCTCTACTGCTTTAAAGTCATTGACAACGGCAATGCCTAACCCGGCCATACTATAAATCAGCGTCAGCACAATAATAGTGGGATTCAGTTCGCCAAATAGCGCATGTCCGGCCCACCAGGGCAACGCAATGTAGCTAGCCCCTAAGGCATAGTTACCCAGCCAGCCATTTTGCTTGAGCTTGAGTGGCGGCGCAGAATAAATATAGGAAATAAATGAGCCACCGACGGCCAGGGCAAACAATGTTGGGAACTCATGACCAGCCCACACATCTAGCCCGTAGGCCACTGCCAGCCCGCTGAGGAGCAGCACCCAGATCTGCACTTGCACCTGAGCTAGTGATATCGCCCCAGAAGGGATAGGACGATTAGGCTCGTTAATAGCATCTAGATCTCGATCGTAATAATCGTTGATGGTTTGGGTGTAGCCTGTCAGCAGTGGCCCAGACATGAGCATACAGGCAGCCGAAATCAGCACATTTTCAACGCTCCAGGTAAATTTGCCTGAGGACGCTGCACCGCAAACCACACCCCAAATTAGAGGAATCCAGGTGATGGCTTTCATCAGCTGAAGGCGAATTTTCCAGATAGAGGTTTCTCCAGACTGCGCCCCTTTCATACCAAGCAGCTGACGGGCTTTGCTGCTACCGTTTTCACTGACGTTCTCGCCACCGTTTTTACTAATTGAGGCCGATTCAATCGTGCTGGTCTCAGCAGCAGGGGATGGTTGCGTATTTTCAGACATTGCTGAAGAAATTCCTCTTAGGTCTTTGAAAAGCTTTTGAAATAAGCAAACTGCCAAATGCCAGCTTGCTGTGCCCTTAGCGTTTGCTGTGCCCTTAGCTTTTTAGGACAATGGCACAAGCTAGGGATAGATTGCTATAGTATCGCGCAGTTTTACGCGTTTCTTCAGATATTTCTTCAGGCAAATCGTCCGTCTAACAGCTTCAGACAAATCGTCTGCGACTAGAGTTTGAGGCTGTATTTGAGGTCCTATTTATTTTCTGCGCTGATTGCTCTATCCAGTTTCTCCAGAATTCTGCTGTTTTTTTCAGCTGCTAGATGTCGTAGCTAAATGCTAGGGCTTGTTCTCGACAGATATCGTTTATTTTCCTTTTGTTTTCTTCACTAAAGAACTCAGCAACGGTCACGCCATGGTTACCGCGCGGCTGAAAAGGAACGTCTACGTCTTGTGAAATGCTCGATTGTATTTCTAAGCCGACCTTTTCTGCCAGATCGTATATTGTGTTCTCTTTTTTGCGCTTGAAGTCTTCGTACTTCACAAGCACCATGTTGTGAGAGGCGTTGAGGTAGGTCTGTGCGGCTATGTTCCAACGGTGAGCTAGCCTTTCAATATAGTTCTCTCCGGGGCCATCGGGCGCTCTTCCTTGTAGTGCAGGCAGCCAGCCTGTTAAAGGATCAACCTGCTGATAGTGGCGCTCGTCTAACGTAGGGAGATGGCCGGGCAACTTGAGCCGATCGAGGACGCTTTTAATCGTTGCCTTGGGCTCTCTAATCACGAATACATAGGTTGCCTGAGGAAACGTTTCCTCTAGCTTGTCGTAGTAAAACGTCAGCTCGGGTTCCTTGATGATATCGGCCGACAGATCTCGACTATTTCTCGCAATAAACGCATCGAAGGGTAGTCTGCCGCTGTACAGCTGTGAGCGAAACAGCGGCATGCTGCTGTTTCTTTTGTAGAAAAAGTCTACGGTGGCTGTCTTTCGGGTGGCCTTGGCTAGCAGCGATGCAATCGCTGAAGTCCCTGATTTTTGGTGGCCCAGTACAATCAAAGGCGCGGGGTTGATAGGAACAGACGAGCGCCGCTTAAGCATCCAGGCCACCCGCTCTTTTACGTTGGTCGCAGCCCACTTGATACGCCGAGCCTTAGTCTGCTTGACTTTGTTAAGAGTATTCAAAATGATGCGTCCAAAAGAATGTGCTAGAGCCGTTCAACTAAGCTATTTGGGCGGTTGGGCAGTGTCAATTAAACTCGGCCAATTACACTCGGCCAATTACGCTCGGCTCGGGTGCCTTCTTACATCAGCAATACAGCCTACATTGACTCCCAGAAAATAGCTTGCATCACAGAAGTGCATCGATGATAGGAGTGCATCGATATACCGCCGCCAATCAACATTTGTTGCAGCAACCTCTATGCAGCCATCGACTTTGAGCAGTATCAATTTGTTCCGCTACGAAACAAATTGATACCTATTGGTTTATTTGTCTAGGTTTACCTCTTGGCTGTATCTCTTAGCTCTATCTCTTGGCTTTACCTCTTGTTAGCTGGCTAGCCGAACGAAATAATCAGGTAGCCTGACTGAAATTTGGCACCTGTTACTTTACGACCGTTGAGCGCAGCGGGCAATGAGACGTTATGCCGCTGGTCGCCTGCTTCGACGGTTACCTCTGGTCCGTACTGAGTCAGTTTCACCTGAGATTTATCAAAGCCGGGGAGAAACAGTTTGACCTGACTGGCTACGACGTCAACGCTCATCGCGCTAGGTACGCTCACGGGCTCAGTGAGTGCGGGCAGCGCCTCGACCAGCGGCTGCCAGCGATTACCGGATTCGCAAAAAGGGAGCGCGGTCACAGGGATGGGGTCAAAGGCTGCAGCTGCTGAAGCGGCCTCTGCCGGTTGCCCAGAAGCCGTAGCATTTACAAACGTACCTGCGACCGTTAGCCCTATTTGCTGAGCGGCGCTCCAAAGGTACTTTCCGGTTGCGATCGCAACTTCATCATCACCGGTTACAACATAGGCGCGTAGCTGCATGGGATCGCGTACCAGGGCTTTTCCCTTAGCCACCATCCCTTCCACGCTCTGCGTTTCTGGCTGACTCCAAATATCGCCGGACAGGCCGCTACTAAAAATTGCACCGGTGATCGGTGCAATAAACGGCGAAATAGAACGATAAAACTGAGAGGTTTGAAACACCTGCTTAAACCGGCGAAAGTACCAGTCTACGCCGCCGATTGCGCCCCACAGGCGCAGGCTAGACTGGTTGCCCGGCCCGTCGTGCACTATCACATCGTACTGATTGCTCTCGGTGTATTCTCTAATTGCATTGAGCGCCAAAAAATCATCCATCCCTGGAATGACGCTCAGCTCTTGACCAAAAACTGCCTTAAAGAATGGATCGCGCAAGTACTGCGCCTCAAACTTTTTCAGCCGTTCCCAGTTTTCTTCTAGCAGGCTAGTAGTTTGCGGCTGCACCGCTTGAAAACCACCCGCCAGCCCGGTGTTCGCTGGGATGGCAGTCGGGCTCGCCGCAACAGTAGCGCCAACCAAAATAGAGAGGGCAGGCCCTGCTTCCTGAGAAACTAGCAGAACCCGCTTGCCTTCGTTGGTTAACTTTTGAGCGGCCGCGATCGCAGCTGTCGTACGCCCCGTACCGCCCTTTCCTAAAAATGTGAGAATCAGCGTCATTTAATCGACCGGACGTAGTTCGTCTTCAAAAAACCAGGTCGTAAAGTCATCAGCCTCAAAGCTAACAAGCGCACCAATGTTTTGCCCGTCGAGCACCTTAAAATCTTTGATGACGGCAATTTCGCCCAGTCGTTCTGCCAAGCTCTTGGCGACGCGATCGCGCATTCGGCGAACCTGAACCCGTTGTCCGATTTCTAAATCCATGTCTAATAAACTGTATCCTTACGTAACTGCGTCAGACCAGTAACCAGTCTATCAGCGACTTGGACCCCCTCAGAGTGTTTGCTGTAGGGTTTTCTAAAGAGTTTGCCGAAGCATTCTATTCTTAAAGACAATTTCTTAAAGACTATCCAAGAGACCCCAATCCATGCTTGCCAAACGAATTTTGCCCTGTCTTGATGTCAAAGCTGGCCGCGTGGTCAAGGGCGTCAACTTTGTTGACATAAAAGATGCCGGTGACCCTGTAGAACTCGCCAAAATTTATAACGAAGCTGGCGCTGATGAACTCGTCTTTTTAGATATCACCGCAACCCACGAAGACCGCGATGTGATTTACGACGTGGTTTACCGCACGGCTGAGCAGGTCTTTATTCCACTCACAGTTGGCGGTGGCATTAGCTCACTAGACACCATCAAAAAGCTGCTGCGCGCCGGGGCCGATAAGGTCAGCATTAATTCTGGGGCCGTACGCGACCCGGAACTGATCGACAGAGCTAGCGATCGCTTCGGCAACCAGTGCATCGTGGTAGCCATTGATGCTCGCCGCCGAACCGAGGAGAGTGCGTCAGGGCCTGGCTGGGATGTGTTTGTACGAGGGGGCCGAGAAAACACTGGGCTAGATGCCGTTGCCTGGGCCCGCGATGTCGTAAAAAGAGGCGCTGGTGAGCTGCTGATTACCAGCATGGATGCAGACGGCACCCAGGCCGGATACGATCTCACCTTGACAGAGGCGATCGCTAGCCAGGTAGATGTCCCAGTCATTGCCTCTGGTGGAGCAGGTACCTGCGAGCATATTCATCAGGCCCTCACTACCGGCAAAGCGGAAGCCGCCCTTTTGGCGTCGCTTTTACACTACGGACAGCTCAGCGTGGGCGAAATTAAGGCGTACTTGGCAAAACAGAACCTAATTATTCGACAGACCTAGAAAATTGACTTTTCGTCAAGCTTTTGTTTCCAAATGTTATAAACAAAAGCTTATGAATCGAACTATTTCTGAGAAAATCCTCTAATGTTAAGAAGTGGCTTAACAGTCGCTAGCTGAGCTGCCTTTCCCGCGACTGAAAAGACTTTGCGGTGTTGCTTCTCTACTATTTTTTTATTGAGTGCTTTCACAATCTTGCCGCTCGTCACGGTGCGACGCTCGCTTTGTACGGTCAAAAAGTGCAAAGTATGCAGTCGTATAACCTAACGGGTTTGCATGTGTTAAGCTATGTAAAGCTTTCCCGATAGCCGCTCTCATCTTATTCATTGGGCTTGCAGCTTCTATTGCCAGGCCTCAAACCTTAAGAATGATACTACTGATCTTAACAATTGTAACAGGGCTGGTTTTTTGGGCATTGCGCCTAATGGATCGAGCTATAGAAAATCAGGAGTTTTCGCTGATGCTAGCCGGCTTTTTAGTGGCGTCTTCGGCAGCTGCGATTGTAGGCATTTACTTTTTGATGAGTGACTACATCACGTTTATTAACCACGCGGGCACTACGTTTGACGGCTACTACGACTCCGCGCTGATGGGTAGTGATTTTCCTGCATGGATAGAGTCAATAGACTAGCGCTAGTAATCTAGCACCTAAGCTCGGCAGTGCAGGTGATATTGAACCTGCACTGCCGAGCTGGCAGCTGAACTATTACTGAGCTGGCACCTTAATTCAACGCTCTGGTCAAGGCATCCCAGGTAGAGGGCCCAACGATTGCATCAGCTTCTAGCTGCTGGTCGGTTTGAAACGATATAACGGCGGCCTGGGTCTGCTCTCCATAGATGCCATCAATATCGCCATCGTAGTAGCCTAGCTGCTGAAGCTCTCTTTGCAATTGAGCAACAGCGCCTCCCTCTACATCGGGGCGCAAAATAGGCGGCCCAGTGGGTGCGGCTGGCTCTTCTGCGGGCTGCGTAGCCGCTGGTTCTGCGGGCTGCTCGGCTGGCTGTTCGGCGGCTGGCCCTTCTGCGGGTTGCGGCGTAGTCGCAACCGGCTCAACGATTGCAGTATTCGAAATGTCACTGGGAGATGGCAGCAGCTTTTGCCAGGTGGAAGGTCCTGTAATACCGTCTGCCGATAGGCCTGCTGCCGTCTGAAACTGGGTGACCGCAGTCTGCGTTGAAGCGTTGTATGTGCCGTCAACGGTGCCCTGATAAAATCCGAGTAGTTTTAGGGTGGCCTGCAGACGACTTACGGTGTCGCCAGTACTGCCAGCAGAAAGCACCGGATAGGTGATTGAAGGAACAGTTTGTGCGATCGCCTGCTGCCCAGCTAGTGACAAAGACACTGCCGTTACAAAGCCCAACAGGCAGTAACCGGCAGTAGTTTTGGCAGTTTTTTTGCCAACGGCTTTAGCAACAGGCTCAGCAATGGGTTTATCATCGGTCCTCATCGCACCAGTTAGCCTTCCGTACACTCGCCCCATGATGGGTTTCTCCTCAGATTTAACGCATTGTTCCTACAGGTCAATGCCGTATCAATATATAGATATAACAGACAGCCTTTATAAAATGCTGACGTTCAGCAATCTGCTAAGTGCATTTAGCAGATTGTGCTGATTACCTTATCTGATTGCTGCCGCCTTTCTTCTGTGGCGCCTTCTTCAGTCAATTTTTAATGGCTTTCCTAATGGCTTCTATTTCTTAATGGCTCCTATTCAGAAAACGCTAGCGCTTCCGTTCTCGGTTAAATCGCCTTTTCAAGGCGGTTTTGTTACAGGTGGTTTTGTTACGAGAGGCGATTTTATTGCGACAGGACTTCGTCAACGCTTTCAAGGGGCACTCATTGGACTAGCGCTAGCGCCTGCGCTCACCGCCAACGCCGATTCTAATGCTACGCGGGCAATGGTCGAAGTCGATAAATGCTTTCAGCAGTGGGAAGCTGTGCCTGATTTTTTGCAGTGTCCGCAGCATACCGACGAGCCAATGTCTTTGATAGCAAGCGTTCCGATACTATTACGCTGCCATGACCAGCCCTGGCGCACTCGGCACCGCTATGTTCAAACCGTATTGAAGGGTGATGCGATCGCAGCAGCGCAGCAGTGGGTACTCAGTGACGTATTAGCGAAGCTCTTAGGGCCAATACCTGGAGCAGCAAGTGAAATCGATCCTGCTGCTTGGGCGCAGAGCGATGCGCCTGCGCGCGATTGCCTACCTGCGTACCATCACCATTATCAAGGGCTGTGGAATGCAGTATTAGAAAAGAGTCCCATCTATCAAGAATTCTTGACTTCGCACGAAAAAGATTGCCATCAGGCCGTTATCACCGGAATATCAGCCGCGCTTTTAGCCATCGGCGCTCAGCCCTCGATAGATATAAGCTATGGACGACAGGCTTGTGTGGCCCAAGCAGCTATAGACTCGCAAGCAGCTAGCTCACCGTCACTGAGTCCATCAGCACTGAGTTCACCAGAATTTCTGCAGGGTTCATCAAGCTCGACCAACTGGCAAATTTCGCCGCTTGTCGGCCTTATCCTTGGGGCAGCGTGCGGGAGAAGCGGGCTGCCTGTGCTCTGGCAAACTCAGGGGTTAAGGGGCTACGATTCACCCTCGCTGAGCAAAATAATTGCTGTGGCCAACGATCTTTTTGCCCATTGGTCCGGATCCTTAGCTTGAGTCTGTGTTGTCTGTGACAGTTGGCATCCATATACGAAACACAGCTAAAGCAGCTAATGAAAACAGAGCTGCATACTATAATGTCGAACATGGTGTACTTTTTGACCCGATTTTCTTTACAAAACAACACTGTCTATCGTGTCGCTGGTAGCTCTGCTACAGCGGCTCAGTAGGACACGTTCATCGGTAGGGCTATGCGCGTTCTCCGTAATATTGCTAATCGGGTTTATTTGCTGTGGTCGCATACTTTTTTGCGGCTCAAAAGTCCCGCTCGATATGCCAAAAGGCAGTTCGAGAAGCAAGTCGAGGGTGTAGACTCGGCTGGCCCAGCGCCCAAAGCAGATATGCCGCGACTGGCTTGGCTCAACTATGCCAGACGATGCTTGCTGCTAGAGAATGTGGCCAGGCCAGTCGCTCAGAATGGAAAGTACAAGCGTTCAACAGGCGACGTAACGTCCACCAAAAATTGCTCAACCGGGCAAGCACTCATCCTTTCACCAAAAATTGCTCGCCGGACCTGGCTAGTCACCTTGCTGGCTGTGCTGTTGCTGGCAACCTGCTTTGGTCAGCGATTCTATCGTCAGCCAGAACTCGACGTTCGCTCAATTTCACCTAAGGCCTTTTACGCCCCTGCTGCCGCCGAGGTTGAAGATAAAAAAGCGACTGAGATCAGGCGAGACGATGTTCGCAATGGGTCAACGCCCATTTTAAGGGTCGATCCCGATCAAACCACAGCGGCGAAACGCTCCTTAAGAACGCTGTTAGACCAGGGACGTGAGCTGAGAGAGCAAGCGGGTAGGCCCAACTTTCTCAATCTCACAACGCTGTCTCAGCCGACGCAAGACTATCTGTTTCAGGCATCAGAAGCTCAGTGGCGAAAAATTTGGCGACTGGCCAAAACGACGTCGCTGTCGCCTGAACAGGTGGGCCCTGACGCTGACTTGACCGAAGCTGATAATGGCTCTAGCAGTGCTCAAGCTACAGACAGCAACACGTCTACCCGCCGCTCGCCCGCTTCCTCAGCCGCTTCATCTTCTGAGGGAAGGGGGAGCGCGACGCGGCCGCTGCCAAAAGATATTGCCAATCAGGTGCGATCGCTCAATCAAACCGAATCAGATGTACTACGAGAGCTGCTAGCCTATCGAGACCTGTCAGGGTTGCAGGGGCTGGTGATGTTACAGACGCGAGTAGACACCCGCAGAAAGCAGTATCTACAGGCCTACGAAGATTTTATTGCGGCGGCCAGTACGAAAGACCAGCCGCTATACAATTCCAAACTGTTTGAGCTGTCAGAAGGGGAGTGGATTGCCCTTGAAAGCAGTGCCGAGCAAATTTTCGATGAAATGATGCTGCAAGGCATCAATCCAGGTGTACCAGAAGACGTCTTACGCCGCGCGATAGAAGCGAGAGTCCTCAGCGAACCCAGCAAAGCGGTCAGAGAGCTAACGGCTGATGTTTTGGCGGCGTCTATCGCCCCCAACTTAGTGGTTGATGATGTTCGCACTCGTCAGCAAGCGGAGCAGGCTGTGCGCCAAATCGATCCGATTACGGTCTCTATTAATAAGGGCGAGCTGATTGTAGACGCCAACGAAGAAATTACCGCCTCAGACTTCGTCCTGCTAGATTACTTCGGCCTAACGAATCGCTACTTTAACTGGGTCGGGCTGAGTGGCTTTGCCCTGTTCACGGGGCTAGCAGTCGCGCTTTACCTCTGGGTCGATCATCGCCAGGCTAACCAGCTAAATCAGCGCGATCACTTTTTGGTGATATTGCTGTGCTTGGTGGTGTCTGTGCTGGCGGCGCTGCGGGTACCCACTATTGGATTGCCGGCAGTGGGGCTGTTAGTTGGGAGCTTTTATGGTTCAGCGCTGGGCATGACGGTGGTAGGCCTATTAACGCTGATGCTGCCGATTGGCACTTCGGTGCTGACGATTCCGTTGATTGCTGGCGCGGTGGCGGCCATGCTAGGAACCTGGATTGCGCCTCAGCTGCGATCGCGTGAAGAATTTGCCCTGCTAGGCGGTTTCGTTGGCCTCAGTCAAGCAGGCGTTCACCTGGTGCTGACGCTCATGCGCTTTACAGTTGCCGCCCCGCTGTGGAAGACCGTCTTTGTCGGATCGGCTATGCACGGCCTTTACGGCATTGCCTGGAGTGTAGTAGCACTGGGGGTTAGCCCATATCTAGAGCACTTTTTTGATGTGGTTACCCCTATTCGCCTGGCCGAGCTAGCCAATCCTAATCGGCCACTGCTCAAGCGCTTAGCGGCTGAAGCGCCCGGTACGTTTCAGCACACAATGTTTGTTGCCAATCTGGCTGAAGCGGCTGCCCGTGCTCTGGGTCGCAACGTAGAGCTGGTGAGAGCCGGAACGCTTTATCACGATATTGGAAAAATGCACGCCCCGCTGGGCTTTATTGAGAACCAGATGGGCGGGCCTAATATGCACGATGCTTTAAACGATCCGTGGAAGAGTGCCAGCATCATTAAGAAGCATGTGACTCAAGGGCTGGTGATGGCAAGGCAGTATCGCCTGCCGCTCGCCGTGCAAGCATTTATTCCTGAGCACCAGGGCGATATGAAAATCAGCTACTTTTATCAGCAGGCTAAGGAGCGACAGGAAAAAGAGCCTTCGCTGGTCGTGAATCCAGCTGATTTTAGCTACGACGGACCGATTCCACAAAGCCCAGAAACGGGAATTACCATGCTGGCCGACTCCTGCGAGGCAGCGCTGCGATCGCTTAAACCAGACGCTTCTATGGATGAGGCCTACGCTATGGTCAACCGAATTTTGCGGGCCCGCTGGCGAAGCCGACAGCTGATAGATAGCGGCCTGACCCGAGAAAATATGGACACGGTTGCTGGCGTATTTGTTCATGTGTGGCAGCAGCACAACCACAAGCGAATTGCCTACCCCAAAAAAGCGTTGGCGGAATAGTTGAATGATCCATCTGAGCAATCTGCAGGTCGTCTTCTCTCCTGGCTCGCCGCTAGAGAAAGCTGTATTCTCTGAGTTTTCCGTCACGGTGCCAGCCGGCCAGTTTGTCACCGTGATTGGCAGTAACGGCGCGGGGAAGTCAACCTTGCTAAACGTGCTCAGCGGAGACGTGAATTCTCAAAGTGGGCTACGCGCTGGTCGGGTGATGATTGCGGATCACGATGTCACTGGCTGGTCAGTTGCTCAGCGAGCCAGGCTGATTTCTCGCGTGTTTCAAAACCCGCTGGCAGGCTCTTGCGCCGAGCTGACGCTAGAAGAGAATTTGGTATTGGCCGAGGGGCGATCTCAGCCGTTAAGCTTACGCCCTGCGCTCAATAAAACTAAAAGACGACAGTTTAGAGCGCGGCTAGCGCGGCTAGGTCTGGGCCTAGAAAATCGCTTGGGCGATCGCATGGGCCTGCTCTCTGGTGGTCAGCGACAGGCCGTGAGCCTGGTGATGGCGACGCTCGCGCCTACACAGGTACTACTGCTCGACGAACATACCGCGGCGCTCGATCCAAAAACGGCAAGCTTTATTTTAGAGCTGACCAAAACCATCGTAGAAGAGCAGCAGCTGACAACGCTGATGGTGACACACAGTATGCAGCAGGCTTTGGACTTGGGCGATCGCACGCTGATGCTGCATGAAGGTGTGATCGCGCTAGACATTGCGGGGACTGAAAGAGAAGGTCTGGGCGTCAACGATTTGCTAGCGGCGTTTGCCAGCCAAAAGTCGGCCATTGCCCAGCGGCCCCTAGTCGCCGATGACGCACTGCTGCTCGGGTAGCCAAAACATAGGCTGGGGCAGTCCGCGTTGAATACCATGCGACTTAAATCATCCGACCAAAATAGTTTTTTTGTACTATAATTGCCGCATTCTTAAGACCACAGCAAACGAAGGCAAACGGTGTTACGTCGAACAAAATGTACCTGTAGGAGCATGTATTCTGCTTGCAGAGCGATATTAAATATTTAGTTACAACTTTTCTGGATTTTCTAATAATTCCTAGCGCATGTGACGAGCCATTCCTGCGTAGTGAATGTATAAAAAGTTTCGCCAATCTACCGTGTATCAACCCCTGAATGTCACTAAAGACAGAACTCAATTCAGCCCAATTAAATAGTTGTAGAAGAAAATGTCTCATAAACGTTACATTTTGTTACTATTAAGATAGCTTATAGAGCAAGGTCAGGTGCATTCTGAATTTGCCGGTTGAGTTGACCGTTGCTATGTAACGGTTTCAGCCGACAAAGATGTCCTGAGCAACTCAACGAAAGCTACAGAGCAGTGACAGTTCACCGTGACAGATCATTGGCACAATTCGTTCACTCCATTGGTTCACCTAATCCATTCGTTCACCTAATCCACTCGTTCACCTAGTCCACCAGTCACTTAGCAGCTCACCTTGTTAACGGGCTCACTTCTTTGGCTACAGCTGTATTACTGATTGTTCAACCTTCGTAGCCCGATCCTAATTTTTTACTCCTGCCACACCTTTTCCTAATATGAAAGCTGCTGCCCCTTCGAGCGATCTAGTCCGCACTTATCTAAAAGAGATTGGCCGTGTGCCACTGCTTACCCATGAAGAAGAAATCATTTTTGGGAAGCAGGTCAAGCAAATGATGGAACTGCTGGGCATCCAGAGCGAGCTTGCTGAAAAGCTTGATCGTGAGCCGACACAGTCAGAATGGGCTGAGGCTGCCAAGGTTTCTGAAGAAGAGCTAGCTACCACGATTGCTGCTGGGGAAAGGGCTAAGCGCAAAATGGTCGAAGCGAATCTGCGTCTGGTGGTTTCTGTTGCAAAGAAATACATCAAGCGCAATGTGGACTTGCTTGACCTGATTCAAGAAGGCACCATTGGAATGCAGCGCGGTGTAGAAAAGTTTGATCCCTCTAAGGGATATCGCTTTAGCACCTACGCCTACTGGTGGATTCGGCAGGCTATTACGAGAGCGATCGCAGAAAAAAGTCGTACTATTCGCTTACCCATTCACATCACTGAAAAGCTCAACAAAATTAAAAAAGTCCAGCGCCAGTTTGCGCAAAAGAATGGCCGTGTCCCTACGGTTGCTGAAATCTCTGAAGCTACTGGGTTTACCACCAAACAGGTCCGCGAATATTTAGATAAATCCAGGCAGCCGCTGTCTTTGGACCTGCGCGTTGGCGACAACAAAGATACTCAGCTGAGCGATCTGCTCGAAGACGATGGTCCTTCTCCTGATGATTACGCGACCCAGTCATCGCTCAAGCACGATCTGCGCCGCGTCATGGCTGAGCTAACGCCACAGCAGCAGCGAGTGATCTCCCTCCGCTTTGGTCTTGAAGATGGCAAAAATATGACGCTAGCCAAAATCGGAGCCATCTTAGAGATTAGCCGCGAGCGCGTTCGACAGATTGAAAGAGAGGCGCTGACTAAGCTACGTAAGCGTCGAGCGGATATGAGAGAGTATTTGGCGGGATAAGGGCTGTTTTTCCTGATATTTTCTATTGTTAGCTGTAATCAGTGATGCGACGAAACTTGCGATCGCTGATTACAAACTCGGATCTGCCTGTAAGTGTTAGCGTTTCGCCTGCTTTCATACCGTTGGGGAGGTCTTGAGCAAGCGTCCCTTCGTAGGCAATATCTGTGGTCACCTTATCTGCTTCAAAACGGTAGTTGCTGGCCTGCTGACACCTGGCTGAAAATAGCTGCTTAGAGCCCTCAGCTAGCTCACGCAAGTTTTCGATGCCAATCGCTTCAGCCGTCACCTCATTACCAGATACATTCTGAAAAACAATATCAGGGTGGGCGAGCGATATCATCTCGTCCACGTCGAATCTGTTGTAGGCCGAAAGATACGCTTCTATAAGTGCTTTTTTCTGTTCATCGTTCATGATTGAGCCTTAAGAATCACACATATTGTGCGCTGTCAATGATATCGCCCCGGTAGATACTTGACTAATATAATTTCAAAAAATATTAAAACAAACGCTTCTATTTCGGAGCGTTTGTTGTTTATTTCAGTGCTGAAAAATCATAAGACAGAGCCTGATTAGCGGCTCAGAAATATGCTTAGCGGCTCAGAAATATAAGCCTTTAGCCAAAACTGTTGTTTGCAGAATCAGTGGTTCTGTTGATTCGCTAGTGAATGGTTCGCTTGAGTAGTTCGCTGATAGTTCGCACTTACTGATAATTTGCACTTATCTTAGAATATCGAAATTCATGTGAATCCTGATACCCTGAGCGCCCTTGTATCTCGCATAGCCGCAGTGTCACAGATCACCGCAACCTTGTTTTGTCATTACATCCTCACAAAGGTAGAGTGTCATATGCGTAGTTGCACGTTAGTATTCGTACACAGCGCCGACCAGGTTAGGAATTCTACCGGCTAAACAAAAGGCACCCGTAGAAATATCGATGCATTTCCCCTTCTCGGCCTTACCTGTAAGTGTTTATTCACTATTTCAGTATCTTTAACCTAATTTGAAACTTGCGTCTTCAGTAGATTCACCAAGTTTTCCAGAAATTCACTTTTGTATATCTTCTAAGTAAACTCTTAGATTTGTGTGGATTTACTTAAGGAAATTTGCCATTCTAGTAATCCTACTGAAAGTCACACGGTATTACGTTTTACCGTGCACCGCTATTAATTCGCATTAATCCACATTATTAGGTCTGGAGTTCATAAGCGATATGCTTGATGCTACGACGTCAATTGGAGTCTTAAAAAGTGCTGATGTCCAAGTAAACAGCGACCCGGAAAAGAGCGGACGTTTTTTAACTCTCGAAACCTCTACTCAATCCCGCGTTGATGTTATTGGTGCTCCGGTCACAGCGCTTTCTTTTGATCGTCAAATGTCGACTATTTTAGGTTGGGCAAAGCAGCGGCTGAGTAAAACAGTTTTGGTAGCCAATGCTCACATGCTGGTAGAAGGTGTTAAAGATGAGGCTTTCTCCACAGTTCTGAAGCGAGCTGATATAGTGACACCCGATGGCATGCCGCTGGTCTGGATGATTCGACTACTGACCGGCAAGGCTCAAGATCGAGTTGCAGGAATGGATATTCTGTTGTCGCTGTGCGATCGCGCTGAAGCTGAAAATGTAGGCGTGTACTTTTTTGGAGCTGAGCAGGCAACGCTCGACATTATGCGTCAGAAGCTGACTGCACAATTTCCAAAACTGACAATCTCGGGCATGAAGACGCTACCTTTTTGCAAGACCTTTACTGCTGAGCAGGATCAAGAAGTGGCTCAAGCCATTAACGAAAGCGGTGCGGGCATTGTTTTTGTCGCTTTAGGCTGTCCTAAGCAAGAGCGTTGGATGTCTAAAAACAAAGATCAGGTAAATGCGGTCATGATTGGGGTAGGCGGCGCATTTTCTGTCTATGCTGGGCTGAAGAAATGGGCACCGATGTGGATTAGACAGTCTGGCTTGGAGTGGCTGTATCGATTTTTACAAGAGCCCAAGCGCCTGTGGAAGCGATATCTTACGACAAACTCTCGCTTTGTATGGCTTGCACTTAAGCAGTTAGTTAGAGGTTAATCGTTAGGCGGCTGAATTAAGAGTTGGCCGCTGACGCTATTGTAGGAAGGCGCAATTTCATATCCTTCTGTCAGCACTGCTGCGGCACGCCCCTCAGTTCCCCTCCCGGAAGGAACAAGACTTTGAATAGTTTATAGTGTGTGGCCTCACTACAAAAAAGCTACTTCAAGATACACACCTCCAAGGGACCTTCTGACAGATTCCACATCAAGAATGCCTTAACCCGAAATAGCGAGGTATCAGCTTAGATCGAACTTAGATATTAGAAGCTGCTCTCCAAGCATTTGAAAGCAAGTATCTGTAAGCAAGTATCTGTAAGCAAGCATCTGAAAGCAGGCATTTGAAAGAATCCTGGCACGTTTGGGAAACCGTTACAGCGCTTGAGAACCGTTACAGCGTTTGAGAAAACGTTTGAGAAAAGTAGTGCTGAAACAATTTGCAGGCTAACTTAGGTTTGTTGTCATCCAATACAATCAGACCCATGCTTTGTAGCTGGTACATCTTAGAAAGTGAGGACTGCTTGGAAAAGTTGTTTTCTAATACCTGTAACAGAACAGTATAAATTTGGGGCTGCTGCTGTACTTGATAGCGCTGATGCTGAAGATATGTCGAGAAGATACGACAGCCAAGCGGATCGGTCAAGACTTCTGAGAGCGTCGCTTCTTCTCTCCAGATTTGGTCTATTGCAAGATGCGTTAGATAGGGCTGTCCGCTCAGTAGATGACACAGCTCCGCCGCTGCTGATAGAGACCAGTCCATCTGGTACACATTTGCAAGAGTTTGTACATTCTCGGGTGTGAAGGGGGGCAGGGAAACTGCCAGGCCCACATTAAACGGTGATTTGTTGATGTTGAGTGGGATGTGAGATTCAGCAGACTGTGAGAGTACGATTCTGACGCGTTTCCAGATGTCGTTAGTTTTTGCGTCTTCGTACCAGGTGCGCAGTAGCCCAAAGAATTCGTCTGCGACCTCGCCATAGCGAAAGAGACGACCGACATCGTCGAGGATTAGGACAAGGGGGCGATCGCTCATAGTCAGCAAATACTGCTCAAAATAAAGCTTGCAGCTGACTTTACTGCCGAAAAGGGGCTCCCAGTAAGTTTCCAGTTTGGGGAGGACGTCCATACCGAGGCCAACGCTGACACAAAACCATCGCAGCAGCTGGTCAAGGTCTTGCAGAACCGGCTTGTCGGCCAGCTGAAAGCTGATATAGACGGGTTTATACTGCCTTTTTTCTGCCTGGTGAGCGATTCGAGCCATGAGGGATGTTTTGCCTGTCTGGCGCGCCCCTCTCAGCCGAATCAGAGCGCCGGGCTGGTCTATTGCGGTGAAGCCGTCTGCCTCAGCTTTGGTGCGTTGAATGTAGATGGGCGTTTCTAGCTGTAGCTGTCCGCCGGGTGGCGGGGGGGAAAATGAAGACAGTCCTTGGGCAGCGAATGAAAGGGGGGAGACAGCGCCGTTATTGGCTGCGTCTTCTGGTCTGTAGTAGTCGGCGGGGGTAAGCTCTGTGCCAAATGCTTGGAAGCAGCACTTGAGGGTTTGCTTATCGACCCGGGTTTCGCGCTTTAGGACTTTTGATAAGGTGTCTAGCCCAATGCCGGTGAGTTCGCTCAGCCCTTCGAGGGTGTAGCGCTGGCCCTGGTTTTGAGTATATTCGGTGTTGGTTTTAGCGGTTTGAAGACGCTCTAGCCCAGACTGGGTGAGGATAACGCCACGCTTACGGCGTCGTTTTTGGGCAACCATAGTGACACTCGTAGACTGTATTGACCTATCAGTCTTAGTGCTGAGTTTTCTGCTAAGCCTGACAAACTATTTACGATACTTTCTCAAAGTACTAAAAAAGTATCGTAAGTAGTGTAAAGCCTAAAAAGTGCTGTCATTCATATCTTGCGCCAATATTATGCAAGCGTCGCAACGCTGAGGTTGTTTGCAAGTTTTCAAGAAGATTCATCGAAGCGGGCTGGCGGCAGTCTCTATCTATCTTCTGTAATCTCTTTTCGCAGGGAACACCGCTGATGCTTGCCTGTAGGGAAGTGAATAAGGGCCTTAAGAAATAAGGCCCTTTCTTGGTAAGGCCCTTTCTTGGTTAGGTGCCTATGGTTAGGGGCCTACGCGCTTGGTTAAGATTGCCATGACTTCATTGGGTCGCCCGGTGGAGAGGGGTCGGCTCCAGTCGTTGGGTTCGGCGTAGCCGAGCTTGTGCAGGTGCTGGATGCTGCTTTTGATGGCGCTGGGGGTGCCAAATAGCAGGTGGCGGACCTGCTCGGGAGGGATGGGTGTGGTGCTGTCCGGTAGAGTTACGGGCGCAGCGTTAGCTGTGGACGCCGCAGCGCCCTGGATGGAAGGGATAAACATGAGTGTCTGGTCTCCGAAGTAAGACGAGTGGGTTAGGAAACCAGAACCCAACGACCGAAGCCACTCCGCAAAATGTGGTGCGAATCGGGGTGGCTAAGGTACAGTGCCCTTAAGCCACAGACTGCCACGTACAGTTTGTGAGCCTAGCTGTCGGTAGGTGCTCGAACACCTGCCGATAGCGCTTAAGTCAATTGAGTTCTGAAGAACAGGCGTGATTGGCATCACAGCCCTAGATAAAAAACTAGGCTGATTCTGACGATGAGTCAAGTACGGGCAGCCTGGAATGATAGCGATATAAAGAGGAGTTGATGCCGACTGCCGAGGAACGGTTGCCGACTATTGCGGAATGACTGCCGACCACTTAGGAACAACTCCCGACCATATATGATTGGTTGCCGACCGCTGAGGAAGAAGTGATGACCCAATGGGAACAAAATTCGTTATTAACTGAATGCGTTCCGAAGAATAGAGAGCGATTTCTGACTGTGGCGAAAAAGTCTCTTTTGGAGATAAAGAAGCCATAGCAGATTGCTCATGTATCATTGTTGCTATTTACTTTATCGAACAGTTCAACGACTTCTTCAACAGTTGAGTTTATGCACTTAGCAACGTCTGCTAAGAGACTATCGTCTTTGGTGGTTTGGTGAAGTCTGTTGAAGCTTTTCAAAGCAATCGAATCATTGTGATTGTCGTTAAATTCGACAAATGTTTTTAGTGCCTGCTGGTAGTGCGATCGCGCCTCCTCATACTCTCGCAATTCCTCTGACACTCTTCCCAACTGGTGGTACGTGCTCGCTAAAGTTGAGCATTTTTGCACCTCAGAAGTCTCCAGAAGTTGGATTTTAACTTTTAGACTGCACTCATACGCTTTTCTAGCTTTTTTGTAGTCTTGAGTCTCCAAATAGCAGTAATCCAGCCTATCTACTGCCATTGCGAGCTAGAAAATAGCCTAGCTGAGCTAGTCGCCGCCGAAGCAGGCACCGCCCTATACGGGCCCGCACGTGAAAAACTGCGCACCGTTTTCTTACGTAATCTTCAGAAAGAAACCTGCGGTAACGATGGCTTCCAGGCAAAAGTTGAAGGATACAACAAAAACTCCGGCAAGGCAGCACTGCTCACAAAGCTAATTGTGTATTTACTGGATATTGTTGCACTGCCAATGATTACACCTGCGATCGCCACCATTGCGGTACTTTGGGTACTCAGACTAGACTTACGAACCTTTTACGACTACACCGATCCGCAAGAAGTAAAAAAACACTGCCCCATGTTGTAAACCAAAAAACAATCAAAATCAGCTGTCTATTCTTCCAAAATAGACAGCTGATCTTCCGCTGGCAACAAAGGCTTTATCTTTGAAACCAAATCTGACATCTCTGTCTGGGAGATAGCCCAAACTATCGGAAGACTGATGTTGTCATATTCATGAACAAGACGATTTCGTAACCCTCTAATTTTTGACCAATCAACAGTAGACAGCTCCTCGCGTCCCGCTGCGGAAACGCGTCCTGCGGCTTCTCCTATTACTGACAACCTTCTAATCACAGCATCTTGAAGCTGCTCATCTGTAGCGAAGTCTTCTCCTGAAATGCCACTGGTGTACTGAATGATCAGCTCTGCTGAGCGGACAATATCAAGCAGAACGTGAAGGTCGCGAGGAATCATAGACTATCTGAGCAGTGGACAAAATTTCGTGGCGGCGGAGATAGTTTGGGCTTTTTTCAATATTAGAGCGTACGATAACGTCTACATCTCTGGCAAAAAGCAATTTCAGCTCCTCTTCCATTTGATCTAGCGCGCCAAAATAATCAAATCCCTTAAAAGCGGCATAGGCATCTGGATGAAACTGAATCATCACATCAATATCACTACTGTCAGCGCGAAAATCATCACGCAGCACAGAGCCAAACAGCGCCAGCTCTGTCAACTTCCACTTTTGACAAAACCGCTCTATTTCAGCCATCGGCAATTCAATATTTTTGAGCTGCATGACGTTGCCCACATCGTCTATCTCTATATTGACGCATTACGCACACAGCGACTCATCCACCCAATAACCTTTATACCAACCGCACTAACTCGCTATACTAAGGCCCGATCATCTTTTGTGAGCAGGCAGGTTAGGCAATGGCGGACGACTTAGTACTCTTTTGGCACCGTCGAGATTTGCGGATTCGCGATAACCTCGGCCTTGCCGCCGCCCGGCAGCGCACCCCAAAGGTCATCGGCGTCTTTTGCCTGGACCCTGGCATCCTGGACGGTGACGACATCGCCCCCGCCCGCGTCGCTTACATGATTGGCTCCCTGGCCGAACTGCAAGAAAGCTACAAAGCCGCCGGGAGCGAACTGCTAATTTTACAGGGCGAACCGGCTAAGGCCATTCCAAAACTTGCCGTTGCGCTAGACGCCAAAGCGGTTTATTGGAATCGGGACGTGGAGCCTTATTCACGCGATCGCGATACCCAAGTCGCCGAAGCCCTCAAAGCAAAAGACATCGAACGCTCTACCCAATATTGGGACCAGCTAATGCACGCGCCCGACGCGCTCAAAACTGGCGCAGGCGACCCGTACAAAGTGTATACGCCCTTCTGGCGCAAATGGATTCAACAAAGTAAGCAGGCACCGGTTGAAGCCCTCGCAGAGACCACTGGACTGAGCCCTCACGAAAAAGCACTGGCCAATGATGCAGGCAATATTGACCTGCCCTCAGCCAAAGAATTGGGCTACGAATGGGAAAACGGCCTTCTGTTGGACCCCGGAGAGAAAGCGGCGCTGGCACAGCTAGAGACGTTTTGTGATGACGAACGTGCGATCGCTGAATACGACCAGCAGCGAAACTACCCCGCAAACCCTGGCACATCCCTACTCAGCGCGGCTCTAAAGTTTGGCACCATTGGCATTCGCACCGTGTGGGAAGCCGCAGACAGCGCCTACAGCCGCGCTCGCAGCGACGAAACCCGCGAAAACATTCGCACCTGGCAAAAAGAGATCGCTTGGAGAGAGTTTTACCAGGCGGTAATGTACACCTTTCCAGAGCTAGCAAAAGGGCCCTACCGCGAACCGCTAAAAGATTTCCCCTGGGACAATGATAAAACGCTGTTTCAGGCCTGGTGCGAAGGCAGAACCGGCTACCCGATTGTGGACGCCGCCATGCGACAGCTAAACCAAACCGGATGGATGCACAACCGCTGCCGAATGATTGTCGCCAGCTTCCTTACCAAAGATTTGATTATTGACTGGCGCTGGGGAGAAAAGTATTTTATGCAAAATCTGTTTGATGGTGATTTGTCTTCTAACAACGGTGGCTGGCAGTGGAGCGCGTCTAGCGGTATGGACCCAAAGCCGCTACGCATTTTTAACCCGGCTAGCCAGGCCAAAAAGTACGATCCAGAGGCAGAATATATTCGCGAATGGCTGCCCGAGATTCGGCATCTGGATACAGGCGTGTTGATCAGCGGAGACATTCCAGAGAAAGTTCTAGAAGGCACGGACTACCCGAAGAAGATTGTTGATCATAAAGAACAACAGGCAATTTTCAAGGAGCGATATAAGGCGCAGAAATAAAGATTCAGAAATAAAAATTCAGCAGTAAAGACTCAGAAACAGAGAACACAGTCACGGTTTACCTTAACTGTTCCAAAATCGTCGGGTCTTGGATCTTATGATCCTGCGCTAACAGCAGCGCCTTCGAAATCACTTCTGCCGTCTTCGGGTCGTCGTCAGCAAAGGGTAAGAACAATCTACCCCGATGCTGCGCATGAACGGGCACAATGCACAGCGCACCGCCCGGCTGACGATGAACCGTTGCACTGCCCAGATGCAAGGTATAGCTGCCTAGCTGCCCTTCAATCAAGGCGTAGGGTTCTTGCAGCCGCACGTTCTCAATCTTCAGTAGCCGAATGGTTTCTTGCAACAGGGCCGCTCTCATTTCTATCGTCGAAGCGCTCGCCTCTGGGTCCACGCCGCCCTGATGCGCCACGCTCACCACCAGATCCAAATCACGCATAACCTCACTAAAAACGCGAGGCGGCACCTGCGAAATTTTCACGCGCTTGTAGGTCAATCGGTCAGCAAAACAAACCTGATCGAGCGTAAACCCTTCTACCTCCGTAGGCGTGTACCAGCCTTCTTCAAACTCGACCCAAACCAGCAAGTTCTCATCGTGAAAAGTCCGGCGGATGCCTTCTTCTGGATGCGACACCCAGTTGCGCTGGTTCAGCAAAGCAACAGCCTGACGAGGGTTCACCTGCTGCCCGGCGTAGCGCACAGAGCCGCCCTCCTGACCCTGCTGTTCGCTCGCGGTAGGAACATACAGCTCTCTAAAAATCTGTTTGAAAGGCTGAATTTGCTTACGATCAAAACACTGCTGCTGCCACAGATGCCATTGCTCACCAGCGGCAAGATCGACCGGATGAGCA